>JAAELK010000067.1 GCA_024226935.1 Desulfobacteraceae bacterium | reverse complement strand
TCCTCCTCTCCTCTGACAATCGATTTTCCCTCTTGAAATTCGTATTATCAGAAGTCTATTACAGGTGGGTCAATTTTGGGTTATAATTTCTTGCTTTAATGGGTCAATTTTAGGTTATCAAAACTAAATGAACGCGGTAATCATAAAAAAGAGTATCAAGTGAAACTTAAATACAAATTTTTTATCTCATTTATCATTATGTCTTTTTTAATTTTATTTCTGGCTATCGGTGTTACCCAGATCAATATCCGGAACAATTTCATCAGATTTGTGAACAATACAGAATTTGATAAATTGACGCAAATGGTAAGTTTGCTCAAAAAAAGCTACCAGCAAAAAAATGGGTGGGATGACTTCCAGGACAATAACACCGCATGGAAAAATCTTTTATTTCAATCAAGACCGGACAATCTGGGACCTATTCACCCAATTGCCCCTGATCATTTTCAAGAAAACAAAAAAATACCACCTTTAAATTCATTATCCAGCAACTTGCCCAGACCAATGGATCCCTTTACCCTTCACAACCGCCTATGCCTCTTCGACGCGGACAAACAATATATAGCAGGATCTGACTATCGGCCCCAGGATAAATTTAACTATCTGCCCATTAACCTTTCCGGCAAAACCATAGGATGGCTGGGACTGACAAACCAACCCAAAACCATCAAGCCCCTTGAACTTGAATTCCTTAAAAGACAAACCCAGTCCTTTTATACCATAAGCGCAGGCATTTTTATCCTGGCCATCTTGATCTCCTATGTCATGTCAAGACACCTGCTATCTCCAATCCGAGAGCTTGTTAGGGGAACAAAAGCCATGGGCAATTTGGATTTCGATACAAGAATAAAAATCTATTCAAAAGATGAACTTGGTGATCTTGCGGAGGATTTCAATCTCATGGCACAAACCTTAAAGCAGTATGAAACATTAAGAAAGAACTGGATTTCAGATATTTCCCACGAATTACGAACACCTGTTGCAGTGATAAGAAGCAAGATAGAAGCTTTACAAGACGGGATTCGCGTGATGACTCCGGCACTATTGAATTCTTTGCATAATGATATTCTGGGATTAGGAAAACTGGTCAACGATTTACACCTGATCTCATTATCCGACTCAGAAAATCTATCCTTTAATCGAAAAACCATCGACATTCTTAAACTAATAGACCAATGCCTCGACACATTTTTCATCCGTCTTGAACAGCAACAAATAAAAATCCAAA
This sequence comes from Desulfobacteraceae bacterium, assembly GCA_024226935.1. Lineage (GTDB taxonomy): Bacteria > Desulfobacterota > Desulfobacteria > Desulfobacterales > Desulfobacteraceae > NBML01. The sequence goes on along the minus strand of JAAELK010000067.1, from coordinate 53,497 downwards.
CAGACTGGAAAAAAAAAGATCGATTTGAAATTAAAGGAGATGCGCAACTTTTAAGTCGTGTTTTCAATAATCTGGTTGAAAATTCCCTTCGATACACAGATTCACCCGGCACATTAAAAATTTCCCATGGCATAAGAGCAAACAGGCTATTTTTCTATATTGAAGATTCTTCACCAGGGGTACCGGACAATTGCCTGGAACATATTTTTGATCGTCTCTACCGAGTGGAACAATCCAGAAACAGGGCTATGGGAGGCAGCGGCCTTGGATTGAGCATAGCCAAACAGGTCATCGACCGTCACAGGGGAGAAATTGAGGCTTCCCGCTCACCTCTAGGCGGACTAAAAATAAAGCTTGAACTGCCTTTATAAATAATTTAAGGATCAATCATGCCTAATAAACATTTACTCATTGTTGAAGACGAACCGGATATTGCACAAATTTTAAAAGATTATCTCCTTCGGGAGGGCTATCAGGTCTCCTTACTGGATCGTGGTGACAAAGTCATTGATTTTATCAAAAAAGAAAATCCATCCATGATCCTTCTGGATATGATGATTCCCTACGTGGATGGAAAAACAATTTGCAGGGAAATCAGGAAATTTTCAGATATTCCCATCATAATAATCACTGCAAGGGTGGAGGAAATTGACCGGATTATCGGGTTTGAACTGGGTGCTGACGATTATATCTGCAAGCCCTTCAGCCCCAGAGAAGTGGTTGTCAGAGTGAATGCGGTACTACGCAGAACCCTCAAAAGCACCTCTGATAAAAGAGAGGAAGAAAGATTATCAACCGGTCCCATCCAATTAAACAAAACATCTCGCATCGCAATAGTAAATGGAAATGAGTTAAAGCTGACACCCAGTGAATTTGAAATATTGTCTGTTCTAATGGGAAGCCCCAATCGAGTTTTTACCAGGACACAACTGATTGAAAAAACCCAAGGGTACAATTTTGACGGATATGAACGCACCATAGATTTTCATATCAAAAATTTACGAAAAAAAATTGCTGCTCATCTTCCCGAAAAAAAGATTATATTATCTGCTTATGGATTCGGGTACAAGCTAGTTGTGTAGTAGCTATCCAATTTTTTGTCTGACCGAATATTTATTAGAAGTGATCCAATTAGATTTAAAAAAATATTTTTTTAAGCCCTTATATCAAGATCACCAGAACGAGTTTCCAGATATTCTAAAAGTTGTACCAACGAAGTTTCATCACCGACTCGATAACCGGAATCCTCACCACTTTGTGCTTCATAGGCGGCAATAACCTGCTGGGGAGGAGGGGGAGGAGCAAATCCTGCTTCATCCAGAACAGATCGCAGTTCGGAGCCGTTTAACTGCCCATCTCCATCTGCATCGAAATCAACAAAACTGCTGGTCAGTTCACTGCCGGTCACTTCCAATATGCCTTCTGTCAAGGTATTATATTCAGATTCAGATATGGCGTCATCGGAATCTGAATCCACCACGGAAAAAACGCCAAGAGGATCCTGAAACGATGCATTTGAATTAGTTGGTGAAGGCGGTGGTGGTGGTGCACCAACTCCCTGGGCATCGGTTGAACCCATTGTACTCTGCCGATAACTGGATGAAATCATATTGATAAGATTATTTGTGTTTCCAATGCTTCCAACCATGACCTGCCCCCTTTTTTTTGTTTGGAAAGAGTATAACAAGAAATAAAAATCATTCCATTCACATATCATAAAAAATAATTAAGGGAATAATGTGATGAAAATGTGTGGAAATATAGAGTTTTTTTTCCATAATCACCCCGGTGACCTGAACAAACTCCTATAAAACTAAAAAAATAGGTCCTGATACATGGGAATAACAACCTTCTCCATGGCCAGCCATATTCAGCAAAAAAGTATTAAATATATCTGGCCACCAGAACCGAAAGCTCTTTCAGACTGTAAGGTTTATTAATATGTTCCCTGATACCGAATTTTAAAGCCTTTTGTTTATCGAAGGTATCGCTGTGCCCGGTACACAAGATCACCGGCAGATCCGGTCGTATTTTAGCTATTTTCCGGCTGAGCTGCTCCCCGGTCATTCCGGGCATACCCATATCCGTAATGACTAAATCAAAAAAAACCGGATCCTTTGTGAGGTATTCCAAAGCTTTTTTTCCAGACCCGGCAGTGATGACTGTGTATCCAAAAATTTTAAATGTTTTTTCAACAATAATTAGAATTTCCTTTTCATCATCCACAAATAAAATATTACCAGAGCCGGACCGGCGGCTTAGATCATCTATCCTTATGCCCACCGGTAAAGGGGGTTCATGGACCGGCAAAAAAACAGAAAACTTACTTCCATTGCCAGGTTCACTCTGCCAGACAATATCACCCCCGCATTTTTTGATAATCCCAAGGGAGGTGGATAATCCTAAACCAGCGCAGCTTCCCTGGCCCCTGGTCGTAAAATAAGGATGAAAAATTTTGTCTTGAATCTCTGGGGCAATGCCTTCTCCATTATCGCTAACGCTTAATTTGATATATCTTCCGGCCGGAAGAGCCGGACTATTTTCAGGATCCCCACCGGGCAGATTAGCCCGGGTAAGCCGGACATCAAGAATGCCGGAACTCTTCGTCTCCATGGCATATTTTGCATTGGTGCACAAATTCATGAATACCTGATAGATTCGGGTGGGATCAACATTTACCATTCCAGCATTCTTGTCAATGATTTCAACAATCTGGATATTTGACGGAAGGGTGGATTTGAGTAATTTCAACACCTCTTTAATCACAGATGTTAAGTGAAGGGGAATAATCTCACCGAAGTGACTACGGCTCAGGGTCAAAATCTGTCGAACCAATTGCCTTGCCCTATGACCCGAAACCTGAATCTGCCGGAAGGCATCATAGTTTGGGTTTTCTTTGGTCAAATCCATCAGGGCAAGTTCTGCATTAGTGAGGATAATGGTCAAAATATTGTTAAAATCATGGACAATGCCTCCAGAAAGGGCCCCGATAGCTTCCAGTCGCTGGGCCTGGTACAAATCCCCTTCCATATGTTTAAACTCGGTTATATCCCGTATAAAGGAAAGGTTGGCAGGTTCACCGCCAAATAAGATAGATACCGACCGAACCTGAACCCAGTGGAGGCTTTTATCCCCTTTTAAAATCCTCATGGTAAATCCGACGTCTTCATCGGAGGCAAGCATTATCTTCTCATAATGCTCAAGCACCATGCCCAGATCATCGGGAAAGATATAATCCAACAAATTGTCTGATAGCAAATCCCCTTTTTCAAGTCCCATTATTTTATAAATCTGCAAGTTGGCATATTTAATGGTAAAGTTTTGGGCGATAAGAATACCATCCCAGGCCTTATCCACAATCATTTGATATTTTTTCCGACTTTTTTGGACCTCTAACTGTCGCCCCTTCAAGACAGCATTGCGTTTTTTTTCTCTTGTCCAGCCTGTTATCGCAATGACAAAACCGGCCAGCAATATCAAAACACCAAAGAAAAGATAATTATCAGAAAGCTTTTCCACCCCCCGGACCTCTACAGCCAGGGCAGGAGAAAAGAGCCCGCTTAAAACACAGATTAAAGAATAAAAACTTAATCCTTTTAAACGGATGGAAAACATCGCCATGGATATCACCTATTTTCTGGATTCTGGTGAATAAATAATGGATAATTATTTAATTATATTATCATATATCTCTTTTAATAACAGAATTTTTTAAAAAAAATTGCAAAAAGCCTGACAATTCAACTATAAACTCAAATATTGCCGTGGAGGCAATTAAATAAAGCAATAATTTAAGATTAGGGATAAGCATAAATGGATAAAACAGATCTGGCAAACTATCCTGCCCTTACATATAAAGACAATCAGGTTTCCATTCAATTAAACTTCCAAGGGGCCAGGGAATATAGCAAAATGAGTTTTCCCGTAAAATATGGACTGTTCTCCCGAATGGAAACCGATAAAATAGTGCTTGAGTTTAATATGAACCACGAAATTAAACATGCAAAAGCCAAAACATTGGATTGGCTTCACCCATCGGAATGGCTGAAACGAACCGTGGGAAATGACTGGGTCTACTATTCCACAGGCGGATATGCCGGTGTATATGAAGCCCTAGGTGAATATTACCTGCCCAATCTCATGTACCAAACCAATTGCCTTTTGGGCGGCAGACCCTTTGAGACAACTCAAGTGGCAAAAATTTCAAGCCAATGGGATAAGATATTATCAGAAATTGATACCAACAAGCGTCCCATACCGACAACTATTGCCCAATGGCTTGAAAAAATCAAAACGATCACAACAGGGGATCTTGCCCAAAAAGCAGAAAAACTTTTTAATATAACCGGAGCCAGAACAACTGTACTGCCACCGGATGCACGCCACTCAGACTATGATATCATTCCCATAACCATCCAGGACGGCTGTCTATACAAATGCCGGTTTTGCAAAATAAAGAATAAAAAAGCTTTTATTGAAAGATCCAGGCAAAACATAAATGACCAGATTCTTGCACTCAAATCGTTGTATGGCAAAGATCTGATTAACTATAATGCCATATTCCTCGGTGAACACGATGGCCTCAATGCGCCAATGGATCTGATCCTCTATGCTGCCCAAACGGCTTTTGAGCAATTCAAATTTATCAACGCCTATATGAAAAAACCCATGCTCTATTTTTTTGGCAGTGTGGATGCCCTGCTTAAGGCAGATGACAGACTCTTTTATCGCCTTAATGAACTGCCCTTTCACACCTGTATTAATATCGGCCTTGAATCAGCTGATGATACAACCTTATCTCTTTTGGGCAAACCTGTCTCCGCCCGAAAAGTAAAAAAAGCCTTTGACAGAATGCAAACCATTAACCAAAATTTTGCACAAATTGAAATGACCTGCAACTTTGTCATGGACAAAGATCTGCCTGCCTCCCACAATCAGGCCATGCTGGATCTTATAAGAAAAAAAATCCCTCGGACCAGACCCAAGGGAAGCGTTTATCTATCACCCCTTCAGTTTGGCAATCCTTCCAGGCAAATCCTATTTGACTTTTATCATCTCAAAACCCAAAGCCTGCTGCCCATGTTTCTATATATCATCCAGAGATTGTGACTCCCCTTGATTTTTCATAGTGGTTAATGATAAATATGGGAAATGAAATCAACATCACTGATATCGCTCCACGGAGGGCATTCAAAACAATTTTGCTGCCATGCCGAGGACAATCTGGAAGAGATTATCCAGGCCTATATTAAAAAAGGATTCAAGACCGTAGGCATCACAGAGCACATGCCGCCGGTAAACAACTTGTTTCTCTATCCCGATGAAGCTGCCAAAGGGTTGACAGCCCAGGATCTATATCAACAATTTGCCCGTTATGTTGATGAGGTAAACCGGTTAAAATCCTTGTACAAATCGGATATACGTATCCATCTTGGTATGGAAACAGAAACATATACTGGATATATTCCCCACGTCAAACAACTGATCCATGAATTTAAGCCGGACTATATTGTGGGCTCGGTACACCACGTGGATGATGTCTGTTTTGATTATTCCAAAAAAGAATATGATACAGCCATTCATCATTGCGGTTCCCATGACAAAATGTATATGCACTATTTTGATCTTCAATATGATATGATAAAAAACCTGCGCCCATTTGTGGTCGGCCATTTTGACCTGATCCGAATCCATGATAAAAACTTTGAGCAACGATTTTTATCCCCCGAAATATATGAAAAAATACACCGGAATCTGCTTCTCATCAAAGAGCTGGATCTTGTCATGGATTATAATTTAAGACCCCTGACCCGGGGGGAAAAACAACCATATATTACCCCCTTTCTTAAAATAATAAAAGAACTTGGTATCAAAGTGGTACCGGGGGATGATTCCCACGGAAAAGCCCAGGCAGGAAACCACGTCCCCCAGGCCATCCAAATTCTGGAAGATTTGGGATTTAATACCCATTGGCCCAAACCAAGACTCTTAACCCTTGACACCAATTAACAAAAACCATTTAAGGATTTAAAATGAAAGCCATTGTGCAACGGGTAAAAAGCGCCCATATCACGGTTGATAATAAAATTATCTCCAATATTGGAAACGGCCTGATGGTCCTGTTGGGAGTCCAGGAGGGAGATACAAAAAAAGAGGCTGATTATCTGGTGGAAAAAATTATTCATTTAAGAATATTTGAAGACACCCGGGGAAAAATGAATCTTTCCTTAAAAGATATCAAAGCAGAACTGCTGGTGGTCTCCCAGTTTACCCTCCTGGGAGACTGTAGTAACGGACGTCGCCCCTCCTTTACGAAAGCTGCTGCACCAGACAGGGCCAATACATTATATGAATATTTCATCGACCGGGCCATTGAGTCGAAAGTTACCACCAAATCCGGTCAATTTCAGGCCCTGATGGATGTTTGCCTTGTCAACCAGGGACCTGTCACCCTTGTATTGGATACCCGAAAACCAAAATAGATTAAACCTAAAATTAAACAAATTATGATGGATCAAAAATGAAACCCGAAGACCTATACATTATCCTGGTAAAACCCCAGGGCCCCCTTAATATCGGTTCGATATGCCGAACCATGATGAACTTTGGTTTTTCAAAACTTCGCCTGGTAAACCCCTGCCCGGAATACAAATCCCTTGACGCAAAAAAAATGGCCCTGGGAGCCTTCAAGGTGCTTGAAAAAGCTGAACTCTTTGATGATCTTCCCTGTGCCCTGCACGACATCCAGGTCGCCTTCGGCACCACCCGCAGGTTCGGAAAATACCGAAATAATTTTTTCACTCCAGCCAATGCTGCAACACGAATCAATGGAGCAGATGACGGGATAAAAACTGCCCTTGTCATGGGAACCGAAGATGCGGGGCTTGAAACAAAAGAGCTAGAACTTTGCCAACACTTTATCACCATTCCCACCCATGATGATTACCCTTCAATGAACCTGAGCCACTCCCTTTCCATTCTGATCTATGAAATTGCCATGAAATCAGATGCCGGAAAAAAATTTTATGAACCAGCCACCCAAAAACTGGCCACGGGAGAAGAGACGGAACATATGTTTGCCCATATGCGCAAAACCCTCCAGGATATTGACTTTTTGGACAGTCAAAACCCGGACCACATATTAAGAACATTCAGACGACTATTTGGCAGTGCAGCCCTTACTCCCCGGGACATAAAAATAGTTCAGGGACTCATGAGCCGGATCGACTGGACGGAAAGTCAGAGACGAAAACAAAAAAAACAGATTAATGATCAATCCTCCTAGGAGTGGGAATACGTAAAAACCAAGCCTGGTTGGATAGGTTTTATTTGGAATTAATACACATATTATCAATCATCTCAATGAGCTGTTTTTTTTGAATGGGCTTTGCAAGATATTCATCCATACCGGCTGCCAGACATATCTGCCTGTCCCCTTTCATGGCATTTGCCGTTAACGCTACAATGGGGACATGGGCAGTTTTTTTATCTTTTTCAAGGGTCCTGATTTTTTTTGTGGCATCAAGTCCCCCCATGACCGGCATCTGAATATCCATCAAAATCAGATCAAAATGATCCTTTTCAAACATTTCTATTGATTGGGCTCCATTATCGGCCGTCACCACATCATAACCATCTTTTGAAAGCATGCACAAAATAACTTTCTGGTTTACAATATTATCTTCTACCAGCAAAATACGGGGTGATCTCTTTTTGAACTTTCCAAGGAAAGTTGGGTCATCCTCTGGATGATCTATATCCGGCTGGCGAATTGCCACCTCAATTTTATCTGAATCAATCAAAAGGGCCCTTTCCAGGCAATCAAAAAGCTTTTGTTTTTTTAAGGGTTTGGATAGATATCCATCAAATTCTGATTTCTGACCCAGAGTCTTCCCCCCTTTCAAAATACCCACCGATACCAAAATCAAAGGGGTTTGCCTGATTGCATCATTGGAACGGATGGAGTTAGCCCAGCTGCTACCCCCAGAGTCTATCAAGGCCTCATCCACCAATACCAGGTGAAAGGGATCTTTTTGCCTTACAGCACCTTCAAGAAGTTCTACCACCTGGCCCGGGTCATCGATCATCATATGACGACACAACCATTTCTGAAAATACTCCCTGTAAATTCTATGGCGGACCCTATGACGATCCACAACGAGAATATTGATGTTTTCAAGAATCTGGTTGCCAACACAAGCTTTGCTGATTGCACCTTCCTGCTTTTGGGCCGTGTGGGTAAACCAAAACCTGGAACCTTTATCCACCTGACTTTCCACACCGATTTCACCCCCCATAATCTCAACCAATTGCTTGGATATAGCCAACCCAAGGCCGGTACCACCATAAAGGCGGGTGGTGGATTCATCCACCTGGGTGAAAGAATCAAACAAACTATCTATTTTGTTTTTTGGAATACCGATACCGGTATCAATCACTTCAAACAAAAGGCTAACCTGGGTGGCAAATTCCTTTTCAAGGGAAACCCTGATAAAAACCTCCCCCTCTGACACAAATTTAATCGCATTTTTAATCAGATTAGTTAGGATCTGCCTCAATCTTCCCGGATCCGATTTTAAAAGAACCGGCACATTATTTGTTATCAGACAACCAAATTCAATCCCGTCCTCCCGGGCTTTCACCGAAAAAATATCACCGATGGAATCCATGGTGGCCTGGAGGTCAAAATCGATGATTTCAATTTGTATCTTTCCTGACTCAATTTTTGAAAAATCCAAAATATCGTTTACAACCCCCAGCAAAGTAGCTGAACTTTGCCTGGCAATTTCAATAAACCCCTGCTGTTCATCGGTCAATTGCGTATCATTTAAAACATCTAACATCCCTATCACCCCGTTCATGGGGGTGCGAATTTCATGGGACATATTAGCCAAAAATTCGCTTTTTGCCTTATTTGCTGCCGTAGCTTCCCTTCCGGCCTGCTCAATTTTTTTCATCTGTTCTGCCTGGAAACTACGAAGCTCAAACAGATCATTTTTAACCATCATCATGGTTTCCGACAATTCAATTAATGGGTTATCTTCGGAAATAAGAGCAAGATTTGCCCCATCTACTTCCTCCTCCGGCCAGACCATCATTCCGCACAATTCATTGATTTCATCAATATCCTTCTGGGAAACCAAAATCCCCGCTTCTTTAGCTATCTCTTTTTTTCCCTGGGAATTAATGGCTGCAAAGGCTTCTGAAACCGATTCCACAAAATAAAATTTTTGATTCAGCAACTTGGAAAAAATCATAAGGGCGGAACGATTAAATGAACTGGCCCCACAGATATAGATTAACTTCGGGTATGAATCATATTGTCTGTTCAATCGATTTAACATCGTACCATAGGCCTTTCTGGCCCATAGAGATATTTTTTCAACATCGGTATAATCCACTATTCTGATATATTCCGATCCTTCCAACACCCCGTCTTTATAAACCTGCTCCAAGAAAGGTGTGGCATTTTTTATATCTTCAGCCTGTAAATGTTGGGCACGAATATGGGAATAAAATATTTTACCGAGTATCACACCACTTTTATACGTGAGCCCTCCCTTCCCCTCATATTGCCATTCAGGCCTGAACTCAAGCTGTTCAAAGCATAATTTATCAGGATAAAATTTCTTAATTTCAAACTTTACCAAGCGATTTTTCAAAATATTTATCGAACTTTTAATCGCTTCTTTATAATTTTTACAGGCTGCAAATTTTGTGGACACCTTATAAGATTTAAACCCCATTATAGCGATACTTCTCGCCCAGAAAGGAATATTGCAAAAAACAAGCCCGGCAATATCTTCCTGGTTTTTCACAACATATTCCTTTGTATCTTTAATCTGTCTGGGACTTGCCCTCCCCTGTACATTTTTAAAATCACGTATTTCAATATAAGGTTTTTTAACACCTGTTTCCCTGACTATTTGTCTCATAAAACCAGCATGCAGATTCGTATCAAACCCTTTGACATTACCAGTGTTATGCATATAAATTATGGATTCACCGATTTTCGTATAGGAATACACATAGCATCCCTTTTTGATATGAGCCCACTGGGGAAGATCAAATACGATCAATCCTGAAACAGGACATATACTTATTTGTCTGGTATTTTCCATAAGTTATCATCAATAAAGTTTAGAAAGTTCTCTTATTTTACATTTTTCCCCGGGGAATGTAAAATAAGAATAAAATTTTAAGTGTTGATTTTTTTTCCCAGAATAATTAAGTTTTACTTTTTTAATGGAATGCTTTTTTCATAACTGCCATTGGATCAGGATAATATTTATATGCACACCTTCCATATCACCTTATTTCACATCCACCATCTAAATCGGTTCAGCGGTTTGTAACACCTTGCCTTACCATGCTCGCAGAGAATGCTCCCTTTATTAAATTTTATAATACCCCGGAACAAAAACCCGGGGGATCACCTATTTAACACTAAAATTGGAGTATCAAATGGAAGTAATAGTTCTCGGAGGCGGCCTTGTAGGCGGCCCCATGGCCATGGATCTGGCCAAAGATGGGGATATCAAAGTAACCATCGCAGATTCAGATGCAAAAATTGTCAAAAAATTTAATAGAACCAAAGTTAATACCATTATCCAGGATCTTTCCGACACCCAGGCACTAAAAAACTTGTTATCACCTTTTGATATGGTGGTTTCAGCCGTCCCTGGCTTTATGGGATACAAAACCCTTGAAACCATTATTAACTGCCAAAAAGATGTGGTGGATATTGCCTTTTTCCCGGAAGATGCCCTCACCCTTGATGAATTAGCAAAAAAACAAGGCGTCACCGCCATTGTGGATTGTGGAGTGGCGCCGGGTATGAGCCATTTACTCCTGGGATACGCAAATTTGCTGATGGACACAATAGACACCGCTGTCATATACGTAGGCGGCTTGCCCCGGGTGAGAACCACCCCCTGGGAATACAAGGCTGTCTTCTCCCCCCTGGATGTCATTGAAGAATATTTGCGGCCGGCCTTTTTTGTTGAAAAAGGAAAAATTGTGGAGCGACCGGCCTTAAGTGATCCGGAATTAATTGAATTTCCGGGGATAGGCACCCTGGAGGCCTTTAATACCGATGGATTAAGATCCTTAACCAAAACTTTGGATATTCCCAATCTAAGAGAAAAAACCATGCGATATCCCGGACACATTCAAAAAATCAAATTTTTGAAGGAAACTGGATTTTTCAATGAAAAACCCATAGTTGTCAAAGGGCAAACAATAAGACCCCTGGACATGACAACCGCCATTCTCTTTCCCCAATGGGAATTTAAAAAAGGTGAAGAAGATATCACTATCATGCGAGTCCTGGCCAAAGGAACAAAGGATGGTAAAAAAAGATCCTATACCTGGGATTTACTGGATACAGCCGATCCTGAAACCTGTATCCACTCCATGGCAAGAACCACAGGCTATACAGCCACCATGGCCCTGCGCATGATCAAACAGGGACTATTGAACCAAAAAGGGGTGATTCCTCCGGAATTTTTAGGACGAAATGAAGCCCGGGTGGCATTTATCCTAGACGGACTCAAACAAAGAGATGTCATCTACACCCAGACCATGGATTAAAAAAAACAAGTGTCCACCCCTTTAGCTGGGTTGGACACTCCTTAGGGCAGCCCAGGCAAAAAAGATCAATCGGTATGGGGACAACTCAATTGCTTTTGTCAGAAAAGTCCCATTTTACCCTATTTTTTTCGTTCAACAATCAAGGCCATACCCTGGCCACCGCCGATACACAGGGTTACCAGACCATATCTCAAATCACGGGCCTTAAGTTCATACAAAAGTTTTGTCACAAGGACACCGCCGCTGGCAGAAACAGGATGGCCCAGGGCAATGGCACCACCGTTCACATTAACTTTATTAATATCCATATTCAACTCGCCTATACAAGCTAAACCCTGTGAGGCAAAGGCCTCATTCAATTCAATCAAATCGATATCATCCATGGTAAGTCCTGCTCTTTCCAGGGCCATCCTGGTGGCTGGAATGGGACCTATACCCATATAGGCAGGATCCACTCCCACCGCAGAATAGGAAAGGATGGATGCCATGGGTTCAATACCTAGTTCATCAGCCTTGTCCCTGGACATGACCACGACAGCTGCCGCACCATCATTCATTCCACTGGCATTGCCGGCGGTCACAGATCCCCCCTTTTTAAACAGGGGTTTGAGCTTTTGAAGGAGTTCAATGGTGGTGCCAAACCTTGGGTGTTCATCTGTATCAAATATTTTGGGTTCACCTTTTTTCCGGGGTATTGTAACAGACACAATCTGCTCTTTAAACCTGCCTTCCTTGATGGATAGTTCGGCAAGATTCTGGCTTCTCAATGCGAAGGCATCCTGATCCTTCCTGTTAACATTATATTTTTTTGCCACATTTTCAGCAGTTTCCCCCATGGTATTACCACTTAAAGGATCAAACAATATAAGCTGATCCATGAGCTGGCCGTGGCCCAGACGATATCCCCATCTTGCTTGTTTCAGCATAAAAGTGGCATTACTCATACTTTCCATACCACCGGCCACAATAATATCCGCATCTCCTGATTTGATCACTTGGGCAGCCAGAGTAATGGCCTTAAGACTACCGGCACATGCCTTACTGATGGTAAACTGGGGTTTTTCCTGGGAAATGCCCGCCCTGACAGCCACCACCCGGGCAGAATTGATGGGAAGATCCCCCGTTCTATACCCGGAAGCGTAAATCACCTCATCAATTTGATCACCGGTCAGCCCGGCCCGTTTAACAGCTTCCCCGATGGGGATGGGACCAAAATCAATATCACTCAATGGGGCAAGAGATCCACCGAAACCACCAATTGCCGTTCTGGATGCACTGACTATAACAACCTCTTTCATTCGGTCCTCCTGAAAAAATTAAATATCTGGGATGCGCCCTGGATAGCTTTAATATAGCCGTATTATAAAAGAATCCCGGAGTCAACACAAAACCATGATTCCAAAAATTATTTTAATGGAGAGGGTACATCCATATTACAGATCCTGGTTATTTTATATAGTGCTTGAACGACAACTCATCCATCTGCCGCGTTGCTGCAAAAGTCTGCCAAATTATAGAATCGGACCTCATGTACTATAGTACACTCCGGTTTCAAATTATCTTGCGCCTTGCATATGGGCAAGTTTTCATCCAAGAACGGGTTTTCGGTCAACCATTATATAAGGAAATGAAAAAAACAGCTATTGCCAACTATTACAGCCCATTGCACTCTAACGACTCCAGGCCTCCAACTGAGATACTTCAGCCCTCAACCGTGCCAATGTTTCAGGAGAATTGAACAGTTTCTGGCACAATCCGCATTTACTATGGGTTATGATCCTGCGGGCCTTCATGCCTAGAAAAGAAGCGATATTTGTTATCCCCATGGTTCTTATAAAACCATACAATCGATCGGTTTCAGTTTTAGTAAAAAGCTGTTCCATTGTATTGTTGTTCAAATTTCCCAGATAAAAAAAACTTGTTTTGGAAAAATGGCTCCCGGCATCACAACAGGCGTACATATCGAGATCCGGAGTAAGATAGGGATTCATCTCGCAGCAGTTTGCCTGGTAATCGGTCAAAATATTCCTGGGTTTAAAAGAGGCGGCACGCCCCGAATATATAACCGGTTCAGGAAAAAAGATTAGGTCATTATCCCGCAAAAACTGTTCATAGGGATCATCCTCCATGAAAAAATCGGTAACAAATGAAATAAAATAATTTAACCCGATCTTCCGGCAACTACGAGCAGCATTCAACACATTGTTCCGGTTTACATTCTTCTGGTGCCACCTTGAATAACTCAATCTCAATTGGCAAAGCCCGTTTTCCTTCAATTTCAAAATAAAATTATCGGAAGACTCCGGTGTCCTGGCCCAAAAACTATTGGTGACAATTCTCGTATATATTCCCATCTGGCTGCACAATTTCACAAGGTCCACCATTTCATTAAAATACAAAAACGGTTCGCCGGCGGAAAAACTTATTCCACCCACACCTGCCTGGGCCATTTCAACTATGATTTTCCTTGCCCTGGTATGATCCATCTTCCTGGTATCGGGAATATCTTGGACAGCCACGCAATGTTCACACTTGATATTACACCTGGTTGAATATCCAAAAGCCAATTTACGCATATTTAAAATACAATTCTCTTTAACATTCTTTTAAAAAATAGATACACCCCACCGTAAAGACCGGGTGCATCTATTTTTTTTATTGCTCTAGGCGGATCTTTTTTCGAGGATTTCAAGAACCTGGACACTCATGGCAGCAGCCCTGTCTTTCAAGGCTTTTGCCTGGACCAAGGTCTCTTTCTTATAGGTTTCATCCCGAATATCTGCCATATTGATCATAACATTTTTATAGGCCCCCCAGATACCCATTTCAAGGGCACGGGCCCCCACCTCCACATCGGATCGGGAAGCAAAATTGCCGTGGCGTGCCACTTCAACCATGGCATCCCAAGCCTGATCACCAAGAATCATAGTGGATAAGGGAATATCAATGGCTTTTTTAAGACCTTGTTGAAGTTGTTCCTCCCTGAAGTTTTTTTCCGGATCAGTTCCGGCTGGTAAACCCAGGGCAGCCACATAATCATTAAAGGCATTGGTATCGGCATCAATCATGGGAATCAAAGCATTGGCGGCTGTATGGAGAGGCGGTACCAAGGTTCTCATCTTGGCATCCACATCCTCAAATTTTCTAACCCCCAGGGTGAGTTTAGCCACCATGGACCCCAAACCGGCTCCGATGGCCGCAATTGCGGCAGAAGCAGACCCGCCGCCGGGAGCAGAACTTCTTTTAGCCACTTCCTGAATAAAATCCCTGACACTCAGACCTGCCAGAGGTTCCTCCCGGCTTTGACCAATACGATATTCAATAATTTTTTCTTTGGGGTTAAAGGGAGCCACAGAATTTAAGCCCAGACGTTCAATGGCCAGGCGCACCTTTTGATCTTCTTCCAGAACAAAAAGATTTTCTTTTTCAATATAATAATCTGCGGCAGCAAGAATGGCAGCAAGAGGAACCACCCCCACGATTTCAGAACCGGTTACCCCCACCTTAAGTTGGGCCGCCTGTTTTTTCACTTCCTCAAACAAAATATGGGGAGGGGTAACCAAATAATTATTCAGGTTCACCGTTACCTGGGCCAAATTATATTCATCCACGTACCAGCCCATGCCCTTGACATCCTTGAGTTGTCCAGGCTTATCCTTGCTGCGGCCTGCTTCCCGAAGATTTAGGGCAATTCTATGTGCCTGGTTGGGGGTGGATAAAAGATTAACATTATAAGCAATGAGGAAGAACCTGGCACCCGTGACCGTGGCACCCCATTGGGGGTTGAACTTAGCCGGTCCAAAATCTGGTTTCCATTGGGGGGTGATAATACGATCTTTTACGGCCTCATATTGACCCTCCCTGATCTGGGGCAATTTTTTACGATAATCCAGGGTGGCAGATTCTTCATAAAGATAAATGGGAATATCCAATTCCTCGGCTGCCCGCCTGGCAAATTCCTTGGAAATAGCCACACATTCTTCCATGGTCACATTGGCCACTGGAATAAAAGGGCAGACATCCATGGCCCCCATGCGGTGATGCTCGCCCGTATGGGTTTGCATATCAATGAGCTTTTTTGCCACCCTGGCTGCGTTTAACGCCCCTTCCACTACGGCCCCTGGGCTACCCACAAAAGTATAAACCGTTCGGTTGGTGGACTTGCCTGGATCTACATCCAAAAGACTTACCCCGGGAGTATCGCGGATAACTTTAGAAATGGCCTCAATGGTTTCAATGTTCCGTCCTTCTGAAAAATTGGGGACACATTCGACTATTTTTCTCATAAGCTTCTGTTTCCTATTTAAATTATTTTTTCATGGGAATCTTTTATCAGAAAGAATAGCACTTGTATATACATGTATACGTTTTTGCTGGCTTTTCTTCGTCCAGGCCATAACAAAATCGGAAAAAATCTTTCAGACTTCACACTTCATACCGGATCAACCGATGGAAATCTGGATCGATCCGTATGGGGATAAAACTTGGCCCCGGAAAACATAGTCATAAATTCCTGATTCACATTCAATTCTACATAGGTGATGGACTGTCGAATCTCCATAATCCTGTCAAAAAGAGAAGGGTTTTGAAGCAGCAGGGCAGCTCCCCCCAAAGAAGAGTTGCCCAGCACCTCAAATCTTGATTGATCGATGTCGGGTAACATACCGATTGAAATAGCAGAAGCAGGCTTAATAAAGGAACCAAAGGTGCCTGCCACATAAAAAGTTTCCAAATCTTCAAATTCAAGACCGGCAGTTTTTTCAACAATCACTTCCAAAATGGTATACATGGCTGCCTTGGAACTGGTCAGGGAATTAAGATCTATCTGGCTTAAGCAGATATCCTGCCCCGTGCCGGAACTTTTTTTATCCACCAGAACAAAGAAAAGTATCCCGGCAATTTGCCTGAGCCGGTCTCCACAGATCTTTTCAGAAAATTTTCCCCGGACATCAATCATGCCCGATAAAAAAAGGGCGGCGGCCAGATCGATCATTCCAGAACCACAGATACCAACGGGTCTTTTTTCTTCAATTGTATGGACATTCACCTCCCGGGTGACAGGATCAATGGTAACCCTGTCAATAACACCAGGCCCTGCAGTCATACCCATTTTACTGACACCGCCTTCCAGAGCAGGACCTGCGGCTCCGGCGCAGGCAATAAGCCAATCCCGGCTGCCCACCACAATCTCGGCATTGGTACCCACATCCACCATGAGACAAGGGACCCGGCTTTTATCCAAATCAGCAAATAAAATTCCGGCAATAAGATCACCGCCAAAATAGGACCCGATATTGGGAAAGACAAAGAGCAGGCCTTTGTCATTTATATTTATACCCACCTCTCTGGCCATGAGGGTATCCGGAATATTCACACAGGGGATATAAGGTTCACGTATAATCTCAAATGCCTCAACACCTAAAAATAGATGGGTCATGGCAGTATTACCCGCCCCCGTCACAAGATAGATATCTTTCGTATCACATCCATTTTCCCGACATAATCGGGACAGGTTTGCATTCACCCCATCCACCAAAAGGCCCTGGAGTTGATCAAGGCCACCTGGCTTGTTTGAATGATGAATCCTTGCCAACACATCCGGACCAATGATAACCTGGGGATTATCAAACCCCACTTCACCCAGGATCTGATTAGACTCAAGATCTAAAAGCCGGATCACAATCCGGGTAGTACCAAGATCGATGGCAACCCCCAACACAGGCCGCGACAGATCGGTTTTAATCTGATCAGTTTTAATCTGATCAGTTTTAATCTGATCGGTCTTAATCTGATCGGTCTTAATCTGATCGGGCCTGTTTTGATCCGATTTGATCTGAACCGGGTCAATCAAACAAGGAGCAAGCAGATCCACCAATCGCCAGCCCCTGCGGTCTTTGAACAAAACCGCTCTTGCCTTGTAATCCCAGGTCCTTAAGAAAGAGGGAAGATTTTTAAGTAAATACCAGGGAATCTTTACCCCTTGATTGCCAAGCTTGTTTCCCAACTCCTTTTTCAAAGCCTGTTCCAGACGCTGGGCATCTGCTATATTGTTGCCCAGGAACGGTTTTTCAATTTCGATAAACCGGACAGCTCCCTTACCTGGAGATTTTTTTATCACTTCCGCAGTCCTTCAAGACGGGCCTTAACCTTTGGAAAATAATTTAACTGTGTATGGGGCATGAACAAAGCACCCATATAATGATCCATATAAGAAGGAGTGGATGCCAACTCAAAATTTGTCATCATATTCACCACCTCGGCCACATTCTGGCGAAGAGAATTGGTCAGGCAGTTGATCCTGGAGCCCAGCAGAGAGCCATTACCAAGATATGTCACCTTATCCGGATCAAGTTCCGGCAAAAGCCCAATGGTAATAGCAGATTCAAGATCCACAAAGGAACCGAATCCCCCGGCCAGAATGATTTTTTCTATATCCTTGACCGTAAGACCAATCTCATCCAATAAGGTTAAAGCAGCAGAATACATGGCCCCTTTTGCCCTGATCAAATTATCCAGATCCGGCTCTGTAATCGTGATATCCCGGTCAATCTGGGTATTTTCCTTATAAACCAGAACATATTCCCAGATGTCTTCAACTTTCCGGATACGGGAAGTGGGAAGACTCTGATTAAACTTGCCCCTGGAATCGATCACCCCGGTTTCCAGAAGTTTGGCTGCAAGAGTTATCAAACCTGACCCGCAAATACCCTTGGCACGCACATTACCCACAGTAATGATCATGGGTTCATAATTGCCGGGGTTGATGGAAAAATCTTCGATGGCTCCCTTGGTGGCCCGCATACCAAATTTTACCCCACCCCCTTCAAAGGCAGGTCCTGCCGAAGCCGCCGTACAGACCATCCAGTCCTTATGACCAATGGCTATTTCTGCGTTGGTACCAATATCCATATACAGAGTCAATTTATCTGACAGATACATGCCCGATGCCATGATACCGGCAATGATATCCCCGCCCACATAGGAAGAAACCCCCGGATAAATCAGAGCAATGGTATGATCAGCCAGACCGATGCCTATCTTTGAGGCACGAAAAGGTGGATACATGATGGATGCCGGAACATAGGGATCCTTCCGAATATAGGTGGGATTAATTTTCAATAACAATTGAGTCATGGTAGAATTGCCGGCCAGGGTGATGGTGGAAACCTCATGGATACCGATACCAGACTTCTTGACAATTTTTTCGATAATTTTATTGATGGTCTCCACAATTTTTTTGTGGAGAACTTCAAGTCCATCCCCTTTTTCTGCAAAAACAATCCTGGAAATAACATCTTCCCCATAGGAGATCTGACTATTAAATTCACCGTGCTGGGCCAACACTTCCCCTGTGTGCAGGTCCAGGGCCTGACCATATACAGTGGTAGTGCCTATATCCAAGGCAATGGCAAAATTTCTATCGCTGGTATCAAAGGGCTCGATATTGATGATTCTATTTTTCCCATCTTTTCGAACCGGACGAACAATGGTAGCGGTTATATTAAAATTACCTTTCCGAATAATATCCGGGATTTTGCGTATCAGACCAAGCCCCATGGTCAGGCGGTGCTCATCATGATTCATTCGAAGATGGTCGATAATTCTTGCCACATCCGCCCTGTTATCCCCTTCCCCCGCAGGATCCAATTCAAGATAAATTTTTTCCACGGGCGGAATAAAAAGGCCGTTTTCCCTGAGTGCATCCACATTTGTAAACATGGCCTTTGCAGTATGTCGGCTCTTTGACGTTTGGTTTAGACGACTGGTCTCTATCTGGGATTCCACGGGAATTCTCACTACAAGATCAGAGGTGACCGTGGATGAACAGGCCAGACGATATCCCAGGGCTTGATCTTCGGGTGAAAGATGTTCTGAAACACCGCCTTCAACCTCTCCTTGTTCTATCAGCACCCGACATTTTCCACAGACACCAGTCCCACCACAGGAAGCATTAATATGCACCCCTGCTTCCATGGCCGCTCGTATCAGGCTTTCATTCTCTTCAACCTTAATGCAATTATTCCAGGGCAAAAAATTAATTGTATGGGTCATATTATATCCTCTTAAAAAGAGTCCTTTAACTTAAAATTATAGCAAATTAAACCATAGATAATCTTCTTAATCAAAACCAATTGAACAAAATCCAGGCAATTATAAACTCTGAAAGCCTGTTTGCCAAGGCATGAGTTTTTTTATTCCTTAAACATGACACAAATTGCATTGAATTTTTTTTAAGTTTGTGGAAGGATGTGGCTTTTATCGCTGAAAGGAATGCTTAAATCAGAATGATTCATCATGATCCATCAAAAAGGGAGTTGCAATGAAATCGGTTGACGAACCTCGATTAAGAGAGATTGTAGGGGAAAAAAACATCAAATCGGATCCATCAGACCTGTATGTATACGGTTCTGATGCTTCTGTCCACCATGCAATACCATGGGTGATTGTCAAACCGGATACCACCCTGCAGGTTCAAAAGATAATGGAATATGCCAACCAAGCACTCATTCCCGTCACCCCAAGAGGTGGCGGATCTGGCATGTGCGGGCAGACTGTACCAATCCACGGAGGAATTATCCTGGATATGAAAGGAATGAACAGGATTTTAGAAATCAATATGCCCGATGTCTATTGTCGGGTGGAACCAGGTGTGGTGGACGATGATCTCAATCTGGCCTTAAAACAGTATGGGGTCTTTTATCCGCCCACTCCTGCTTCCTCCCGAATCGCCACCATCGGAGGAGAGATTGCCAACAATGCCAGCGGCGTAAGATCAGTAAAATATGGGGCCACCCGGGATGCAGTCCTCGGGATGAAAGTAGTTATGCCCAACGGAAAATTGGTTAATTTAGGAGCCCGCACCCGGGTGGAAGCTTCCGGATATCAACTCCACAAACTCATGATCGGATCCGAAGGAACATTGGGCGTAGTGGTTGAAGCCACCTTAAGTTTTGTACCCATCCCGGAGTTCAGGTGCATGGGTATTGCCAATTTTGATTCCCTTGAGGATGCAGGACAAGCCATTGGATCCATCATGTCCTCGGGAGCCATCCCCTCCATGCTGGAACTTGTTGACTCCATTGCCATCAAAGCCGTCAACAAGACTATGAACTTAGGCCTAAAAGAAGTAGCGGCCGCCCTTATCTTTGAAGCCGACGGCATGGTCAAAGAAGCTGTTGACTATGAAATCAACAAGATGAAACTTATCTGTGAAAAGCACCACGGCAAAGATCTTCATTCAAGCTATGACCCCAAGGAGCGGGCAAAAATTTTCATGGGCAGAAAAAAACTATTCCCCGCCCTGTCCAAATATGATGACAACCTGTCCTCCACCTCCCTGGCAGATGACATGGCAGTCCCCTATTCCAAAATGGCGCAAATGGCCGGTAAAATCCATGAGGTGGCTAAAAAAAATAATATTATCATGACCGCCTACGGCCATTGCGGCTCCGGCTGTATGCACACCAAAATATTGATGGATACCAGACGTAAAGACCAGTGGCAGTCTGCCCAAAAAGCCATCGGCGAAATCTATGACTATGTGCAATCGGTCAATGGTACCACCAGTGCCGAACATGGCATAGGACTTTCCAAGGCAGCAGCGTTCAAGACTGAAAAAGCAGATTCTTTATGGTTGCTCCAGACCATCAAAAAAGCATTGGACCCCAATAACATACTAAATCCCGGGAAACTCATGCAAGCCCCGGATGATTGGGTAACCGCCACCAACCTGAGATATTCTGTGAACAGCTAATAAATGAGGAAGCTTGAATGAAAATCAAAGAAAAAAAATTTACGCATTTAAAAAAATGGGACGCCACACTGGCAAGCTGTATCAGGTGTGGATATTGTTTTGAGCATTGTCCGATGTTTAAATATACAAATTGGGAATCTGATGCGCCCCGGGCCAAAATCATCACAGCCTTCGGCCTTTTGGCCGGACAAATCAAACCCACCCCCGGGGCTGCAAAAAAACTGTTTAATTGTTTTTACTGCAAACGATGTGAAGCTGCCTGTTCCTCAGGAGTCAGCCTGACCGAAATATTTACCGATGCAAAAAAAGATCTACTGGCAATGGGGCTAAAAGGCCCCGGTACCACCTCCATCACCCATATGAATTGTGCCAGATGCCTTATCTGCATAGGAGTCTGCCCCCACGAAGCCAGATCTAATCAGGAAACAGGCATTGAGACTGATCCTTCCAAATGCCAGTCCTGCGGTATCTGTGTGGAAGCCTGCCCGGCGGGAGCTGCCACAATTGAAAACAGTTTTGGCACCAGCCGTGAAGAATTAACCAAAAAAGCCGAATCATTTTTAGCCTCCCATTCATCGGCAAAAGCCATTGTATTTGCCTGTAACTGGTCCTATTATCCGGAACTCCAGGCATCCCAATTACCCAAATCGGAAACAAAGGACAATGCCTATGAAATCCTGGTCAATATGTGCGGTGGACGGCTTGAAGCACAATTGCTCATGGCACCATTTCTCAACAATGCATGGGGCGTCCTTGTGGCCTGCTGCCCTGAAGGAGAATGTCAACACGACGGCAATATAAAAGCAAAAAAAATGGTCGCCAACCTTCAAAACACCCTTAAAACCATCGAAATTGATCCTGAACGGGTGCAGCTGGTGGAAATCCCAGCCGGAGACAAGGCACTATTCCAGGCTAAAATCGATACCTTTGTTGACAAGATGAACACCCTGGGCCCCATAGCCTAAAGGAGGAATTAATGCTAATTGATGTACCCTACGGAAAAGAAGGCGTAATGTCAGCCGTTATTGGTGATGACATCCAGGTAGACTTTCTTGAAGCAAATGATGTTGAGATTAAAAATGAAGATGAGGCGATAATAAATTCCATTGCCAACCCCATTAACAGCAAAAATTTCAAAGATTTTTTAGGGGATGCTAAAAAGGTGCTGGTCATTGTCAACGATGCCACAAGACCCACTCCCACCCAAAAAGTATTAGATGTGATTTTTAAGGAATTAAGCCAAAAAAATTATAAATTCATCATTGCCACAGGTGCCCACAGAGGCCCCACAAAAGAAGAGTATTTCCAGATTTTTGGTCCCTATTATGAACAGATAATGGAACATATTATTGTACATGATGCCAGAAAAAAAGAAGATCAGATCTTTTTAGGCACCTCCTCCAATGGGACAAAGATGTACGTAAATAAAGCCGGAGTGGAAGCCGATAAAATCATTATTATCTCTTCGGTTGAGCCCCATTATTTTGCCGGATACACCGGGGGCAGAAAATCCTTTTTACCTGGAATTGCAGGATTTGCGACCATTGAGCAAAACCATAAACTGGCCCTTGCGCCTGAAGCCCGGGCCCTGGCCCTGGACGGCAACCCCGTACACGAAGATATGATGGACGCCATAAAAACCGTTAAACAGGAAATTTTTTCCATCATGACGGTCCTGGACAAACACCACAAAGTCTACGCCACCTGCGCAGGTCATATCCATGATTCCTTCCATGCCGCCATTGATAAGGCCAATGAAGTCTTTGCAGCCCCCTTGAAGGAAAAGGCGGATATTGTGGTATCCGTGGTAAAATTCCCCCAGGATATTGACCTGTACCAGGCCCAGAAAGGAATTGACAATGCCAAACTGGCCCTGAAGGAAAACGGAATCATGATCCTTGTGGCCAAATGCAGATGCGGCATCGGAGGCAAAGCCTTTGCCGATCTTTTAGGCTCCTGCAAAACACCCAAAGCAGCATTGGATAAAATTGAGCAGGGATATGTTCTAGGCTACCACAAGGCTGCCAAAATGGCCCAAATTGGATTATGGGCTCAGATGTGGGGGGTGACCGATGTGGATCCTGATGTAATTTCAAAATTGTTCATCACTCCTTTTTCCAATCTTCAAACCGCCATTGACAAGGCCTTGGAAGAAAAAGGAAGAAATGCCTCCGTCCTCTTTTTAATGGATGGAGGACTGACCGTTCCTCTTATCCGGTAAGTTATACATAGAAACAAGAGCCAATTTACAGATCTCGATATAGAAAGGAGAAATAAAATATATGAAAATTATCAAACAATACCACCAAATCCTAAGCCTCCCGGAAAATGGTCTTCAAATGCTGGAAAAAGCAGGCAGAACCTGTTACAAATCCGAAGACAAAATCACCCATGACTCAGCCGAAAAATTTGTGGACATGCTGGTAAGAAGGGAACACCATGCCATGATTGAATTTGCAGATATGATTGTCAAATTTGTTACCAACAGAGGCGTAACCCATGAACTTGTGCGCCACCGCCATTGCAGTTTTGCCCAAGAATCCACCAGATATGTCAAATACGAGGGAGAAATGGAATTTATCAAACCTGTATGGTGGAGCGACCATTCCGATACCCAGGGCAAAACCCCGGCGGAACAAATTTGGATGACATCCATGGAACGTGCAGAGTCAGACTATAAAACCTTGTTGAGAAATGGATGGAAAGCCCAGCAGGCAAGGGAAATACTACCCAATAGCCTGAAAACGGAAATCGTGGTGAAAGCCAACATCAGAGAGTGGCGGCATATCTTTAACCTTCGCTGCGCAAAGACATCCCATCCCCAGATGGTGGAACTTATGCTCCCTCTGCTCAAAGAAGCCCAGAAAAAAATTCCGGTGGTTTTTGATGATTTAATCTTTTAATCTATAAACAAAAAAAATAATTATTAGATCCTAATATCCCCACTGGAGTTTCCAGTTTTTTTTCCGGACAGGTCCATGACCGGAATAATCTTGAACAGGTTTTACCCAAAAAAGGCTTCGGCTTTTTGGGTAAAACCTCCTGTTTATCTCCATTGGATGCCTTGACAAAGATGACACAATATTCCCAGGGAGTATCAATTTATCACTTCTCCGATACACATTCCTGTATTGTAATGCACCCCCGGGGCTGTGTTTATGGTAACATTAATACCGGCTTCAAATAATACGATAATATCGGAACCGCCAAACATGAAATATCCGAATTCATCTCCTTTATTGAGATAAGATCCTGGAACAGCAGTGATATTTACCGATGATACCTGGGCCATGCCTATGGGTATAATAGCTACCAATCCAATTGGAGAGTCCAATACAATATAACCCCTTGTCTGGGAAAATTGATATCCATCTTCTGCTCCATCGGGAGCATCAAAGGTTCCATCCGATTTTATTACAACATTCAAATATACTTTCTCCGAAATAGCCCTGCATTCCATCACCGTACCTCTTACCGGAGTATGAAATCTATGGTAATCGTTTGGCCCTAAGAAAGCGTGATAAAACAAACCATTACTGAATCTGCCCTGGTATTGACTATTTTTTAAAAGTTTTTCAACATGATACCTGTGTGTGCCTTTTATGTTAACTATCGAGTCATTGGCAATCTTAAAGGTCGATTTAAATGTTGAATCAGCAGGAGAAACAATGATATTATCCTCAAACATCCCAGCTACAGGCCTCATACCCGGATTGATCGAACGAGCGTAAAATTGATTGAATGTCTTCCATCCACCGGGTTGATTGGGTTTTTGTTTTAAATTTTTATCTTTTGGAGTATAAGCTTTGGATGGTATCAAGTATTGAAACATTTTAAAATATGGATCTTCAATAAACGATTGCAAGGTTTTATCATCTATGGATTCAGGTGTATCAAGGAAAAAGCCCCAATCATTTGCAAAATGTACCATCCAGTCTGTAAAATCGTTTCCGGGGCCTTTTCTATTCGGGTCTTCGATATTTTGAAGTTTTTTGCCTGTGGGTTGATCCAATAACCAATAAAATTTAACCATTTGGAAAAGCACTTCTTTATTGAAAACATCTCCAGGGTGTATATTTTTATCATATCCAATATTGTATTCATGGGGCTTCCAGTTTACAAACCATTTCAGATATTCATAATACTCGTCCAATGTAATGACCGGTTGAAACATATATCGTTTATAATATTCTTTATTAAGATTTTTTTTTGCATTTTCATGGGCATCAGCAAGGGATTTTTCCAGAAGTTCTTTCCATTCTTCATGATCTTTGAACACCTGCTTTAAAGCATCAACTATTTCTTTGGGAGAATGATATTCATGCAATTTTGCCTGTTTATTGTCTTTTGTTCGTTTAACCATGATACTTTCTCCTTTTAAATGAATATTTCAATTTTCAAAGTTCTGCTTTAATGGATAAAACCCGATTTTTTTTATTGTGGTTTTTCGCAAAATTTCACGATCGTACTAAAAATGACCCAAGGGATGCAGATTAACTTAGCAATTGTTCCAGATTTTAAAATATTAATCAATTCCAAAATTGAATCTGTATGATCGTATAAATCTTTAAAGTATGGCGACTATTCCTTTCATATTGTATACTTTACTAAACTCTGGTCTCTAAAATAAAAATCAGCTGATTACCTTTTAAAATACGACGGTTTCATTCCTCTACTAAAACAACCTCAAAAGGATTCAGACCTCGAAATAAAGAATGGGCACATAACAAGGGGAAAAAAATGAAAAGTATAATTATTTATTATTCCCAGACAGGCAACACCAAGAAAATAGCCAAAGCCATACATGATGGGATGAACCAATTATCTGAAAAGTGTGATATCGCTACCCCCGGAGAACTTGATCCAAAAAAATTAATACAATACGATTTAATAGGTTTTGGAGCTCCGGTATGGCATCAACAAGAACCTATGAATATAAGTAAATTCATTAAAAAAATGCCTCTTTTAAAGGGAAAACACAGCTTTACCTTCTGTACACACGGCCTCTTACTTGGCCTGTTCATTGCGAGAATGATCTTGGCTTTAAAAGAAAGGCAATTGGAAGTTATTGGATGGAAAGATTGGTTTGGAAATTATTACAATGGGCCTCAACCATACTTCACCCATGATCACCCCGATAAAATAGATTTACAGGAAGCAAAAAATTTTGGCAGGAAAATTTTGGAGCGCAGTAAAAAAATATTCCAAGGCGATAGAAAACTCATCCCCAAATTACCAAATAAAAAAGAATATCATAAGATTTACGGAGTATCTACAAGTGAAAAACCCGGTGGAAAAAAACAGTTGGAAAGCTTTCTCAACCAAAACAAACCAAAATTAAATAAGGAAAAATGTAAATTCCCGAAATGCTCCATATGCATGAAAAATTGCCCCACCCAATGCATTGATATGGCCAAATCCCCTCTTATCTCATATGAGCACTGCGATAGTTGTTTTTTTTGTAGCTTACTATGTCCCACAGGAGCCCTTGAAACAAAGTTCCACTCTGAAGTTAATGATATGGAAAAAGTTAAAATGTACTATCAAAATTTTGCAAAAGATTTGTTAAAATATAAAACACTGCGCAATTTCCGTTGCCTGATACCGGAAAACAAATTACTGCAGCATAAAGGTTTATTAATGATTGAACAACATCCACGCCTTATTATTCGAAAAGGTATAGGTGTTTTACCCTCAAAAATATATTCTCAGTTTCTTGACTCTCTTAATGGGGAACCCTGAAGTTGGATCTTGCCTTTTGATAAGGGTCATCAGCCATGGCACATCGCTATAACGATTTTTTCTTTCGAATCTATCCGGGCTGATTCCTCTAAAAAAAAAGCCCTGCAATCTTCAGCAGGGCTCTTTTTTAATATAATTTACAACTATAAATCTGAAATTGCCTCGGTTAATTCCGGCATGAACTCAAGAATATCTTCTACAATTCCAACGTCAGCTACCTGGAAAATGGGGGCTTTGGGATTTTTATTAACTGCCACAATAAAGGGATTGCCCTTAACTCCACCCAGATGCTGAAAGGAACCTGAAATACCCATGGCCATATAAACCTTGGGTTTTACAGTCTGCCCGGAGGTACCGACCTGACGGGATTTTTCAAGCCATTTGGCATCCACAATGGGTCTGGAACAGGAAACCACTGCGTTCATGGCTTCGGCAAGTTCCTGGGCAACTTCAATATTTTCTTCGTCCTCAATACCTCTACCAATGGAGACCAACACATCGGATTTGGTAATATCCACATCACCAATTTCTGCCGCAACCACTTCAAGAAATTGTCTTTTACTGCTTAGATCCCCTGCATCACCAGATTTATCCGTTATGGTACCGCCGGCAGAACCACCGTCCACAGGAGCAAAGGCCCCTGGTCTGACAGTGATAACAGCACCGGCTGAAATATCAGCAGTCACGTGGGTACTTACGGCTCCGCCCAATTCTTGACGAATCATTTTAAGGGTAGTTCCTTCTGCACCTTGGAAGTCTATTATATCAGCAGCATAAGCAGCATCCATTTTTACGGAAAGGCCCGGAGCAATGTCCATACCAAAGGTGGTATGGGGAACCAACACTATAGAACCCTCTGGAACAATATTTACCAAAGCTTTTCTGACAACCTCTGCATTGGGATATGCAAGAGCTTCATTATCCACTTTGATAACCTGCCCATAAATTTTGCTCATTTCACCGGCAACCGAATCAAGATCTGCACCGGAACCAGTCACAATAGCTGTGAGCGTTGCGCTTGCATCAATTTTTTTTGCGGCTTCCGGGAACTCTAAAGCCACATCTTCTGCCTGGCCGTTATTAAAGGGTACATACGCGAAAATCTGTGTCATAATTAGAGTCCTCCCTTGGCTTTAAGCTTTTCAATAAGTTTTCCAATAATCTCATCGGTGGAACCTTCAAGCATTTCAGCACCCTCTCCCATATCAGGCACAAAATAATCCACCCGGCGGGTTTTAGCACCGGCTGCACCAACACTATCAGCATCAAGACCCAAATCAGCACTACCCTTTACCGGAATATCCACCTTAGCCACTTTTCTGATACCACGAATCCCGACATACCGGGGCTCATTGATACCAGTCTGAATGGAAAGCACACAAGGAAGCTGGAGTTCATTCATTTCCTGATTGCCCCCCTCAATTTCCCTTCCCACATTAATTTTTTTATCATCAATGATATCAATTTTATTAACCAGAGAGGCATAGGGATAATCCAGCATAGCAGCAACCATACCACCTACCTGGCCTGCACCTTCATCTGCCTGGGCACCGGTAAGAATCAAATCATAATTACCTTTTTCAATCTCTGCCTTTAAAATCGAGGCGATACCGTTTCCATCCGACCCCTCAAAAGCATCATCAGAAAGCAGAACCCCATTATTAGCACCCATGGCCATTTCACGTCTTAAAACTTCTTCAGATTCATCATCACCAACAGTGACAACGGTTACACTCCCCCCCACATTGTCAACCATCTGAATCGCTTCTTCAACCGCATAATTATCCCATTCATTAACAGAATAGACCAAGTCATCACGGTCAAGATCATTGCCTGCACCATTGAGTTCAAATTCATTCTCAGCAGTATCCGGGACTCGCTTGACGCATACTAAAATCTCCATTATCCTCTCCTTTAAAAAAAATAGTTTTATTGTAAATGCTGCCCAATAAGTTCTGTAAAATCCAGAGCCTCTATCTCCCCTTCTTTTCCTGCAACCTTAATCGCATCCTGGATATTAACCAAACAGAAAGGACAAGCCGTCACTATGACATTTGCACCGGCCTCAGCAGCCATATTCACTCTCAAAACTCCCATTCTTGTATCTTCTTCCGGTTCATAAAAAAGCATGAGACCGCCACCACCACAACAAAAGGACCTATCACGGCTTTTTTCAAGTTCAACCCGGGTCAACCCGTTAATGGCATCAAGAGCCTGTCTCGGATCTTCATAAATCCCGTTGTGCCGTCCCAGATAACAAGGATCATGGTAAACATACACCTTGTCCGGCTCCTGGCATGGCAAGAGTTCCAGCTCACCTGCAGCAATCTTTTGAGCCACCACCTGGCTGATGTGCTTGACAGGAGGAAGACCTGTATAATCGTTTTTCAAGGCATTATATGCATGGGGATCAGCTGTTACAATCTGTTTAACCCCGGATTCCAGAATGGCTTCTGTATTTTGTTCTTTCAAATCCTGGTAAAGCATTTCCTCACCGAAACGAAGCACCTCGTTGCCACTGTCCTTTTCATCTTTACCCAGAATTCCAAAATCAACACCGGCTTTCTCAAGAATCACGCAAGTTCTTCTGGCAATCTCCTGGATATTGTCATCATAGGAAGTGATACTGTCCACAAAGAAAAGGGTCTCAGCGGTGTCTTTGCCCAGGTTTTTAATGCTGTGATCGGCTTTAAACTCCTTATCATTGGCCCAGTCTGCCCGTTTTTTCTCCATTTTACCATAGGGATTGCCTCTTTTTTCCAGGGCCTTTAAAGGTTTTTGCAATGACTGGGGAACCATGCCTTCATCCACCATACCCCGGCGCAAATCCACCATTTTGTCAATATATTCAATGCCCAAGGGGCATTCTGCCTCACAGGCACCGCAGGTGGTGCAAGACCAGATTTCATCTTCTGCATAAATATCTTCTACCAATAAATTACTCTTATATATTTCACCGGACAGAGGATAATTTTTAAACATTAAATCCCTGGCCTTAATGGTAATAAATCTTGGAGAAAGTGGCCTTCCCACGGCATTGGCTGGACATTGATCAGAACATCTGCCACAATCGGCACAAGAATAAAAGTCCAACATATGCTTCCAGGTAAAATCTTCCAGTTTCTTAATACCAAAAGATTCCAGACTATCCAGCTCTTCGTCTTTAATTCCGTGTTGTACCGGTTTGATATTACCCCTTTTAACCCTCATAAAAAAAACATTAAAAAGAGAGGTGATGACATGAAAATGTTTACCAAGGGGTAAAAAGCAAAGAAAAAAGAAAAAGGAAAGGTCGTGGACAAAATACATAAAAATATGAAGTCC
Source organism: Desulfobacteraceae bacterium (assembly GCA_024226935.1). Classification (GTDB taxonomy): domain Bacteria; phylum Desulfobacterota; class Desulfobacteria; order Desulfobacterales; family Desulfobacteraceae; genus NBML01. The sequence goes on along the minus strand of JAAELK010000067.1, from coordinate 23,085 downwards.
CTGGAGAAATCCGGAAGATGCAGACAAAAGCATACCCCTGAAAATCCAAACCAGAGAAAGGGGAGCTAAAAAATGCTCCTGACCAGTCAACTGGAAAGCATAAGCCAGTTCCGAGGCTTCAAATAAACTTTCAGATATCATCAGAGTCGAAATAAGACCCAGTACAAACACGGCTTCTGCCGTGTGATCCTTACCATATTTTTCAGGTACTGCATATCTTTCGGGTTTATAGATTCCCCTGCGGATGGCCGCAATAATACAGGCAACCAATACAAAAGTAGCTGCATAATCTTTTATAAAATTATACACAACTCCTACCAAACCACCGAATCCGGGCAAAACAAAACCATCTGAAAGCCCGATGACCACCAGGGATGTGGATCGAATGGATAAAATCAAAAAACCTGCAAAAATAACCATGTGCAAAACACCAGCCAACATATATCTTGGTTGGCGGAGCTGCCCCAACCAGATAATCACAAGATTTTTTATCCGTTGGTCGATCCTGTCAAGTCTATTATCCGGAGCAGCCCGTACAAGGGGAGCTATTCGCCGGGCCATAATGTACGCAAAGGCACCGATACCGACAATCGGCACAATAAAGGCAAGAACAGCGGTGGGGAAAAATCCGAATAATTTATAACTCGCCGGACCAATAATTGAAGACATCTACATTACCTCCCAATATTTTCGTTACAAAATGAATCTAAGCTCAATAGCCTTAATAAACATGACCATTGCCGTCAAGTAAAAAACCTCATTCAATAAAATTTTACCATTTAAATACTATATGATATTTATTCTCCCCTGACACCGACCAGATAGAGATCCACAAGGGGATCTGCCATGGCCACCAAATCATACCTGGCATCGGCAGAAACCCAGGTACCGATAACCCCTTCCACAGCCCCTAATATAAAACGTTTCACAAGCCCGACAAAAAGATCCTGGCGCATGTATCCTTCAACCTGACCCTGCTCAATGATGTCCGATAAAAGATCCAGGTACATTTTTGAAATATCCTTTATCTGGAACTCGATATCACGCAGATACCGGACTTCCGACTGAAAAATAATTGCCATATTTCTATCATTTTGAAACTCCTGCAAATGACACCTTATTAAATTTCGTAGTTTGCTTTCTGCATTCCGACCTGTTTCAACCGCTGCATTCATTTTTTCAAACACATTCTGGCTTTTAAAATTAATAAATTGATAAAGAATATCATCCTTATTTTTAAAATACAGATATAGTGTACCATCAGCTACACCCGCTTTTGCAGCTATCTGGGATATAGTGGCTTTATAAAATCCGAATTCTGCAAACACGGCTCCGGCACTATCAAGTATTTTATTGTATTTTTCCGATCTGTTTTTCTGCACCTTGATGTCACCTCTCCTATTTGTTACACGCTGATGTCACTTCACTCAAATGAATAATAATTCATTGTTTAACAAAAGATTTAAGCAAATGTCAAGACCATAATGCTTTAGACAAAAAAGAACAATCTCCTTGTTTTTACATAGGCTTATAAAAAATATAGCTTTATAGAAAAAAAGTTTACCCTATACTTTTAAGAAAAAATAGCTCTGAATCAGAATTCATTATTTAATAAAATCTTGATTTTAAGGCCCTTTCATGGCAAAAAAAGAAAGTTTTAAGAAAATCTCAATCTAATACACTTTTCAGGAGAAAAATATGACCGCTTCAAATAAATATTCCGAAGAATTTAACACTGCCCTTAACTACGGCAGACCCCCGAACATAAAAAAACTATTTCCAAATTCAAAGGCTCTTATTGTCAGTGGAAAATACATTGACCAGGCCATGTTAAAAAAAGGGCGCTGTATGACCATAGCTGCAAACGCCAGAAGTTCCTTTGTACTGAGAGGAACCCTTGCTGCCGCACAAAAAGCCAATGCAGCCATAATCATAGAAATTGCCAGATCGGAGGGCGGAACCAATGCATATTGCCCCGTAAGCCTATGGAACATGGCCCGACAAACTGATGCCCTGATGAACGAAATGGGAATCACCATACCGGTGGCCATCCATGCCGACCACTTTGGCATAAAAACACCCGGGGATATTGAACCGGCCAAAGCAGAAATTGAATCCCTGTTTGATGCAGGAATCACCTCCATTGCCATTGATGCCTCCCATATGCCCGACGACCAGAACCTGCTGGCAAATATTGAACTAAACCCCTTTGTACCTGAATGGGCCGGCCTTGAAACAGAGATAGGAGAGATCAAGGGAACCATGGGGCTTTCCACCGATGAAGAGGCATTATTTCTCATCCAGGGACTCAATGCCCATAATATCTTCCCGGACTGGATTGCATTGAACAACGGCACCATCCACGGTATTGAACAAAGCGGCACCGGTATAGACGTAGATCTCACCGCCCAGATACATGAAGCCCTGTCCCCTTACAAAATCTCCGGGGCCCAGCACGGTACTTCGGGTAACGATTCAGACAAACTACGCAAAATTGCATCAAAAACCCACACCACCAAGGCAAATGTTGCCACAGCTTTGCAAATGGTTTCCTGGGGCCTGAAGGTCAATGATTATGGAAATGCCATCCTGGATGATAAAGGCAATTTCATCAAACAAAAAGATAATGGACTTACCGAAGAGATGTGGTCCAAAATGCTTGATTATGCAGATACAAATAATTTAAGAGGCGGTGATGTTAAAAAGCTAAACCTCCCCTTTGAAAACCACCTCTTGACCCAGCCCCAAGAGATAAGACTGAGAATGGCAAAAAATGTAGAAAATTTTGTATATACCTTGCTTACAGATGTGTTCAATGCTAATGATACTGCAGATATTCTTATTGCCCACATTTTAGAAACAAAAAACCATATGCCCGGCCACAAAACAAAAAAATTAGAATCCGAAACGGAATGGACCTGGGAAAAAATCATTAAAAAAGCCGCAAACATTGTATCTGACAAAGGACCTGACGGTAATTTTGATGATTAAAAAAAACTAAAGGTTTGATTTTCCCCTTCCGATAAGGTTTTTAAGGAGAAAATTAAATGCAGATACCTTCGTACCAGATAAAAAATGTCCTCAAAGTTTACTCAAGACAATTGAGCCAGGGCAAAATGCTGAGCAGAAACAAATTTGGCACTGCCAATAATGTTTCTGCTGACAGCGTTAATATCTCTTCTGCAGGGAAGCGACAGGCCATAATAGAAAAAGTTGCCGCAAATATAGTTGACAAAATAATCACCGAAGGGCCCAAAGAAAAAAACGAAGAACAAATTACAGATCAGATTGAAAAAGAGCTTGGTAAAAAAATAAATTTCACCAAGGGTAAAAACCAGTTTACCTACACGACCATTGATGGTCACAATAATAAGACTACCCATACCCTGTCTATTGAAGACTCTCAATTTATTGTAAAAAGAATGACCGAATTGGCACGACAGGTAGCTGACAATAATATGGAATCGTAAAGGAGGCACCTATTATGAAAATTTCCAATTCCACACAAAACTATATCAATCAGTCATATACAAACCGGACAGACTCCCCTGCCGGCGCCCCGCCCAAGTTGGGAAAAACCGGCGACAAAGCGCTGGGTGACAGCATAAACCTTTCCACAACGACCATGGATCTCCAAAAAATATCAACCTCGATGGATACGGAACCAATCGACAGAAAAAAATTAGTGGCCGATTTAAAACAGCAAGTCCAGGCCAATCAATATACCATCAACTCAGAACAAATTGCGGAAAAAATGATCGGCTCTTTCATGGATGAACTGGGATAAAAGAGATCTTTTTTCCCGGTTCGTTTTTTTTTACAAATCCGCCGCCCCAGATCAAGTCCACAGAACCAATTGAAATTAAAGCTTTTTTAGCCCAAACCAAAACAGCCACGAAATTTGGCACGGCTTTTGCTTTGATAATTTAATAAAAGGCAATTTAATAAAGGGCAATCTAATAAAAGGTAGTCTATAAAAAGGAGATTCCAATAAAGAGGAGGCAGCATGGTCAATATCAATCAAATAAATAAATTAACACAATCAATGGATGAGGTCACTGCCAACACACCAAAAACAAAAAAAACAGATGCCTTTCAAAACGCCCTGACCCAAGCCATAATTCAAACAGATGAAACGGAGTCATCTGAAATGGAAACTACAAAGGCACCTGCTTTGGAAGAACTCGCATCAACCGGGCTGTTTATACAGGATCAACCATCCATTGTATCCGGAAAAACGGATATGCTTTTAGGATTACTGGATACTTACTCAACCAAGCTTGAGAACCCGGAAGTATCACTAAAAAGTATTGCCCCTATCTTGGAACGAATCAATCAAAATGCCGACAGCCTGCTCAAGGATTCCAGTTCCCTTGGCCAGGAAAATCAAGCACTCAAGGACATAGCAACCCAAACAGTGATTGCTGCCCGGACCGAATATGAAAAGTTCCAGAGAGGGGATTACCTATCATAGCCTTGCTTTGCCCGTTGCCAATGCCGTTCTTTTTCTTCTGACGACAATGATTTGAGATCTATTTCCTCTTGGCAAAGTGCTCTTTCCATCACCCTGAACCGTCCTTCAAATTTAGCTGTAGCACTGGCAAGGGCGGTTTCCGGATGAAAACCGGCAAACCGGCCCACATTAACCAGAGAAAACAAGATATCACCAAATTCCATCATTGCCGCATCAGAGCTTTCTTCTTCTAATGCCACTTCAAACTCCCGGATTTCTTCTTTTACCTGATCCAATACTTGATGGATATTCTCCCAGTCAAACCCTTCTTTAACTGCGCAATTAGATACTTTCAAAGCCCTCAATAAGCCCGGCATGCCTTTGGGTACTGTGTCCAGAGCAGAATTGACAGGCTTTGTGTTCTCATTTTGATTCAAATTGTTGTATCCGGTCCCGGTCTCTTTTTTTTCATTGGCCTCTTTTTTTTCATTGGCCTTAATTTTTTCCCATTGTCGGTGTAATTGTTCATCCGTCTCAACAACAGCCGTATCATATACATGGGGGTGACGCCGAATCATTTTTTCGGCCACCCCATTGATCACATGGGAAAATTCAAACAGATTATTTTCGGTAAAAATCTCAAGTACAAACAAAAGCTGAAACAAGACATCGCCAAGTTCTTCACAGATATTTTCCCTATCGTTATTGACAATGGCCTCTTCCAATTCATACATTTCCTCTGCCAGGCATTTCCACATGGTCAAGGGGGTCTGTTTCTGATCCCAGGCACATCCGTTTTTACCCCTGAGTCTGCGAATAATTTCTAAAAGGGGGGCTATTTTTTCCAATCTGCTTTAATTCCTTCCAAATATTTAGAAAAATCTATGCCCGTGTTTTTAGAAAAAAACCGGGTCATGGAACTTGATACCTTTGCAACATAGGGAACTGTTTTCGAACCGGATAAAAACCCGGTATTTGCCGGAAGAACCGCCATCATCATTATGAACAGAACAGAGACAATCAATATCCCTTTGGCGGCACCAAAAATCGACCCAAAGAGTCTATCCACCCATCCCAGGAAAACAAGACTTAATAATTTATGAATCAAGGCCGATAACAAGCCGATCAAAGCTAAAATACAGCAAAACAATACAACAAAACAGATCAGACTCCTTAACTCCGATGAATCTATCAAAGGTTCAAGATAGGGCGTTAATGTATGATAATAAGTATTAGCGCCATAAAAACCAACAATAATACCGATAATACCGGACACCTCCCGGATCAATCCCATAAAATAACCCCGGATCAAACAAAATAAAATAATCACCAGAACAAACACATCAAAACCGTTCATTTTTCCCCTTATATAAAACCTGTATAAAATTATTTTAAAGAGTAAATAGATACCAATTTACCGCTTTTTTAGTCAAGATTTTTATTGACCTTTGGACAAATAAAATGCACTCTAGGCCCCATGAAAAATATTGAATTTCAAAACATTGAACTGACCCGAAAACTATTCGGATACCATAACACCCATCTGGAAAAAATTTCCAAGGCATTTAATATCACCATCAACTCCAGAGGCAATACCATTTCCCTTTCCGGAGATGCTAAAAATATAAGTGCGGTTGAATCGCTGATCAACCAACTATATGATCTTTTACAGGAAAAATTCATACTGACGCCACCCGATCTTGATGCAGCCATTAATTCCATAAAACAAAACAATACAACACCTTTAAAAAAAATTTTTTTAAATACAATTTTTGTCACAGCTCAAAACAAGGCAATTTTTCCCAGAAATAAAACCCAGCATACCTATGCCAATTCCATTAAGAACAATGATATTCTTTTTTCAATCGGTCCGGCCGGCACAGGAAAAACCTATCTTGCCATGGCCATGGCAGTTGCTGCTTTTTCAAGGGGAGAGGTAAAAAAAATCATCCTCACCCGACCAGCAGTTGAGGCAGGAGAAGCCCTGGGGTTTCTTCCCGGAGACCTGGCTGAAAAAATCAACCCCTACCTTCGGCCCCTGTATGATGCCCTATATGATATGCTTGATTTTGAGAAGGCCAGGGCTTATATTGAACAGGAAACAATCGAAATCGCACCCATTGCCTTTATGAGGGGACGAACCTTGAATAATGCATTCATCATTTTAGATGAGGCACAAAATACAACATCTGAACAGATGAAAATGTTTTTAACCCGGATTGGATATAGTTCCAAAGCCATTATCACTGGTGATATTACCCAGATCGACCTGCCAACCGGAAAAAAATCAGGACTGATCGAGGCAAAAGAGATCCTCACCCGAATAAATGGAATTGACTTTGTTTACTTTTCTAAGGAAGATGTGGTAAGACACCCGCTTGTTTCCAATATTATTGATGCTTATGAAAAAAACAAAAATTAATACCCGGTTAAAACTAACCAAAGAATATCTTTTATCCACCCCGCACCTGTTATGGTTCATCCTCATTTTCATCACGGTGTCATTTACTATTTCACAAGCACCGGACCGGAGTCAGGTTTCCTATTCCTACCAGATAGGAGATGTGGCCCAAAGAGATATCAAGGCACCTAAAAAGTTCTTCATTGAAGACAAAGATGTTACCAATGCCAGGAAAAAACAGATCAAAGAATTGGTTAAAACAGTTTATGATTTTGATGACAGCCTGTTAACCGATATTTCTCTCCATGTCGAAGCTGCCATGGAATTTGCCAGGCAATTATTTAAGAAACCACAAAATTCAAATACTCCCGACCCGACCTTTGCAATGGCGTTGACAACAAAACCTGAATTCGAAAAAAAAATAGGAATTAAAATCAGCGACGAGGGGTTTAATATCCTTTATAAACACCGATTCTCTGCTAATATAACCAATAAAATAAAAACCATTCTAAACAAAATTCTTTCAAATGGAGTGGTTGGCAACAAGAATCTCCTCCTTACAGAAGAAAAGAAGGGTATCAATCTTAGAACCATCACATCCCATAATGAACAGACAATCAACAACTTAAAGACCGTTTACGGCCCTGACCAGGCAAAAACCATGGTCCGAATAGAGGGCCAGCCCCTGTTGGAAAAGCTCAATCATAACCTGTCCAACCTCATTGTTGATATTTGTCAAAGGCTGTTGCAGCCAAACATCACCTTGAATAAGAACGAAACGGAAAAACGAATTTTAGAAGCCCAATCCAAAATCAATCCCATTCTCTACCAGATCAAAGCTGGAGAAATGATTATCCGGGAAGGGGAAAGGGTGGACAAAATCAAACTGATCAAATTGACCACCTTAAAAGAACAGATAGTAAAAAAAAACACATACATGGCCAGCATTGGAACAGCCATGATCACCTGTTTTTTAATCCTTGTGGTATACTATCTTTTCCTAAAAGATCATAAAAGATTAAAAAACAACCATAATACCCACATGATCTTTTTGGCCTTTGGCCTTATCCTCTACCTGTTTTTTACAAAAATTGTCATTTATATTGCCAGGTTATCCCATCCGGAAATGGCATGGGAGCTTGCAGCATCCTCCTTTTATACTATTGTCCCTATTCAGGCTGCAACCATGATCACCTGCCTGTTTTTAGGATTTGACATTGCCATTTTTTTCACCATTGTCCTCTCCGTGTTGGTAAGTCTGGCCTTTGGAGGCAGTTTACAAGTCTTTATCTTCTTTTTCTTCAGCAGTATCACCGCAGCCTATTGGATCAATGAACGACAAGAACGCAAAAATTTTATCATTGCCGGCTTTAAACTTGCGATCTTCAATTCCATCTTCGCCATTGCCCTGGGGTTTTATTCCCTTTCCCATCCAACCCCCATGCTCCTGGCAAAGGAAGTAATTTTTGCTTTTTGCGGTGGACTTTTAGCTGCTACCCTGACCGTCGGTTTTACTCCCTTAATCGAAGTATTTTTTAACTATACAACGGCAGCAAAGCTGTTGGAGTTTTCCAACCTGGAACAACCTTTGATCAAAAAGCTAATGATCGAAGCCCCGGGAACCTATAACCACAGTGTAATCGTAGCCACCCTGGCAGAAGCTGCCGCATCCGCGGCAGAAGCCAACGGTCTCCAAGCCAAGGTAATGGGATATTACCACGACATTGGAAAACTGGATAAAACCATGTATTTCATTGAAAACCAGGCTGATGGCAAAAATCGACATGACAAACTTTCCCCATCCATGTCTGCACTGATCCTGATCCAGCATGTCAAAAAAGGTGTAGAAATGGCAAAGGCACACAAGCTGGGCAATGAGATTATAGAGGGAATTCTCCAACACCACGGAACATCTTTAATTAAATATTTTTACAATAAAAGCCTGAGCAGCGGCAACGACAAAGTAAATGAAGCAGATTTCAGATACCCCGGCCCCAAACCCCAAACCCGGGAGGCTGGTATCGTCATGCTGGCCGATGTGGTTGAAGCTGCAGTCAGAGCCCTTGAACGTCCCACCCCGTCCAGAATCCAGGGCCGGGTGAAAGAATTAATCAGTGATATCTTTGCAGACGGCCAACTTGAAGAGTGTGAACTCACCCTGAAGGATCTACATCAAATTGCCAAAAGCTTTAACAAAATTTTAACCAGTATCTATCACAGCCGCATCGAATATACGGATAAAACACAGGAAAAAAAGAAAGAAAAAAATGGAACAACAAAAGATTCTGATAGACAATCAGCAAAAAGCGAAAATCCCAACGCTCCTAATATCGCAAAAGACCGAACAGATCTTAAACGCCTTGGGTTGTAATGCCCATGAGATTTCCATTGTCATCCTTGATGACAAAGAAATCGAACAGCTTAATAAAAACTTTCGGGGGATTAACAAACCGACCAATGTCCTGGCCTTTCCCATGCAGGAAGGTGAATTTTCAGACATCACCCCCGGGCTCCTTGGTGATGTGGTCATCTCCCTGGAAACAGCAGAAAAAGAAGCAACCTTGGCAGACATCTCCCTTGAAGAAAGGATCTCCCAGCTTTTGATTCACGGGATACTTCATTTGCTGGGCTTTGACCATGAGATAGGTGAAAATGAGGCAGATACCATGGAGAAAAAAAGTCTTGAACTACTTCGTATCATTGAAAAAAACACCGATTTAACCGCATTTTAATAGATGGAGAACAAACAGATGGCAGAACTTGCAGTAAACGTAGACCATGTGGCCACCCTGAGACAGGCCCGGGGAATTCACTATCCAGAACCTGTGGCGGTAGCCATTGCAGCTGAGACTGCAGGTGCCGATGCCATTGTGGTCCATTTAAGGGAAGATCGCCGGCATATTCAGGAAAGGGATGTTCGATTATTACGCCAGGTGGTTCAGTCACGATTAATACTGGAAATGGCTGCTACCAGCGAAATGCTGGGTATTGCACTGGATATCAAACCTGACTGTGTCACCCTTGTGCCGGAAAAAAGGGAAGAACTGACCACCGAGGGAGGCCTTGATCTGATCACCCACCAGGACGCAATCAGGGAAGCTGTCAATACCCTCAAAAATGCCCACATCAAGGTCTGTATTTTCATCGATCCGGATATAGACCAGATCAAGGTTGCCCACACAATAGATGCCGATATGATCGAAATTCATACCGGAGCTTTTTGTGATGCAACTACACAAGGGCAAAAACAAAAGGAATTGATACGAATCGTGAATGCCGCCAAAATTGGGACCAAATTAAAACTGGGAGTAAATGCCGGCCATGGTATAGATTACAATACGATTAAGGCCTTTACAGGTCTTAGCGAAATCAACGAATTCAGTATCGGTCACAGCATCATAGGCCGATCAATTCTCACAGGAATTGATCAAGCTGTCAGGGATATGAAACAATTAATTAAAGAGCTGTAATTTTTATTAAATCCAACTTGTACTGCTGCCCACCCACAATTAATTATTTAAAAAAACCATTTTAAAATATAATTTCAGGTCATGGGCAGCATGTATAATCCAATATTAACTTTCACATCATTATAAATATCACCCACGAAAATCAAAAAAATAGATTGATCTACTATTACGATTTTGCTAACATTGTTTCCTGAATAGCTATAATTTCGTAAGCTCTTTATTTTTGTCCTGCTGCTGTAATACTTTAAAGCAAGTTAAGTTATGGGTATTTTTAATCAGGAGAATGCAATATGAAACTTACCATCGGAAAAAAACTTATCTTTAGTTTTTTGCTCCTTGCTCTGCTTGTATTGTTATCCGGAGTTGTCGGGGTGATCATTCTCAATAAAGTATCACGTTCTGCCGATACTGTGGCACAAGAGAAAGTTCCCATTCAATATTCTGTCATGAAAGCCAACCTGACTGTTGAAAAAATAGAAAAAGCCATTGCCGGATATACCCATTCATCCTCGGGACTTGCCAAACAAGAGACAAAGCTATTGGCTGAACTTGATGAATTTGACATGTGGATTTCATTACTGGAACATGGAACATTATCCGAGAAATTTACAAAAAGTAACTCATACAAGATATATAAAAAACTTAAATTAACCATTGTCGTCCCGAAAAGCTCCAAGGAACTTCTAAAAATCATTCGCAACATAGTAAAAGAAAGTACTGTCTTCAGGAAAGATTGCACGGATTTGATCAAGGCACAAAACAAGTACCTGAGCTACTCAGTTACGATAAATGGTAGAAGCTACGATCTTCCTTCATATCTTCTGATTCTGCAAAGAGATCATGTTATATGGGGCAAAGCACTCGAATATTCTGTTAATATTGTCACCCCCTTCAAAGGAAACACCGACCCCAAAAAAGGTTCCCTCGGAATATGGCTTAACACCTATAATATCGAAGATAACCAATTAAACAAACTCATTCAAAAAATGAACAAGGCCCACGAAAAAATAATGAAGACTGCCGTTAAAATCAACAAAGAAGCTGAATCCAAAGGCAAATCCAGACAATTTAACAGAGGGGCTGGGTCCCTGGGCAAAATCGAACGATCCTTTGGGAAAATCCACAAGTATATCGAACCAATATACCAGGATCTATATACCACCAAAGCCTCAACACAAGATGCATTGACACAATCTGGACTTAAAATCAGCAAAGGACTTAACACCCTTGTCAAGGGTGCTGAAAAAGAGATGTCAAACGCCTTGAAAAATGCCGATTCCTCCAAGAAAAGCGGAATTACATTTCTTATTATCCTGACAATTGCAGCTGTGTTGATCGCCATTGGATTAGGAATATACATGAGCCGATATCTGACTACAAAGATTACGGCTCTTGCAAATACAACAAGGCAGATTTCCCAGGGAAACCTCAAAAACAAAGTGGAGGTATCATCCAAGGATGAACTTGGTAACCTTGCCAAAGATACCAACACCATGACAGATAATCTAAGAAAAATTATCAGCCAGATCACCGATTATTCAACACAGTTGACAAAATCATCTTCCGATTTAACAGGGCTTGCAACCTCCATGTCCCGGGGGTCTCAAAACATGACGGAAAAATCAGAATCGGTGGCAGCCGCAGCCGAAGAGATGAGCGCCAATATGAATTCTGTCGCGGCAACATCTGAAGAAGCTTCTACAAACATCAACACAGTATCCATCGCCACCGATGAAATCAATTCCTCAATCAGTGAAATCGCAAAAAATTCTGAAACCGGTAGTTCCATAACTCAAAAGGCAGTAGAAAGAGCAGAACGTGCGACCAAAAGAGTGAATGAATTAGGAGATGCTGCCCAGGAAATCAATAAGGTAACAGAGGTAATTTCTGAAATTTCCGAACAAACCAATCTTCTTGCATTAAATGCCACCATTGAAGCTGCAAGAGCCGGAGAAGCCGGAAAGGGATTTGCAGTCGTTGCTTCGGAGATCAAGCAATTGGCCATTCAGACCGCAGAAGCTACCGATAACATTAAGACCCGCATCGAAGGCATCCAGAATTCCACCTCTTACACAGTCAAGGAGATTGAAGAAGTTGCAAAAATAATTGAAAATGTCAATGAGATAGTCACCAGTATTGCCACTGCAGTTGAAGAACAATCAGCTACCACAAAAGAAATTTCCGAAAATATGGGCCAAGCTTCCAGCGGATTACAGGAAGTAAACGACAACGTTACCCAAAGCACCAATGTTTCCAATGAGATTGCAAAAGATATCGGTGAAGTTAACAGCAATAGCCAAGAAGTGTTAAAAGAGAGTAAACTGGTGGAAAAAAGCAGTGAAGAACTTAAAAAACTTGCCACGAATCTGGAGGAACTCATCAGTCAATTTAAACTTTAATAACCGCCATAGGCGGACCAGGGATTTTACCCTTGGTTCCGCCTACAACAAAGATTGAAACTCTCTCTTGATATAGGGAGTTTTATATAAATTTGCAGCAACGGCAACACCATAATAACCTTATAAAGGAGGACACCATGGTAAGAAAAATATTAATCGTCTTTATCACTCTATTAATTTCATTTTGTTTTACAAGCAGTGGATTTACAGAGGAACTCACCCCGCAGCTTGCCAAGGAAAAAGCAACTGCCGCCGCTAAATTGCTTGAAGCGGAAGGCGATGCAGCAATTGCCAAGATCAAAGATCCCAACGGAGAGTTCAGGTTTGCCGACGGGAAAGGCTATATCTGGATTCATAATCTTGACGGTATAATGATAATGCACCCCATTAAACCCTCCCTTGACGGGAAAGCCCTGCTCCAAATACGCGATGTCAACGGAGTTTATCTTTTTGCCGCCATGAATGAGCTCGTTGAAGAATATGGTAAAGGCTGGATCCCTTACAGCTGGCCAAAACCAGGACAAAAAGACCCATCGCCTAAAATATCCTATTGTGTCCTTGTAAAACACGGAGACAAAGATTATGTAGCCGGAGCCGGGATGTATGATGTAACTGCCGAAGATATTCACAAACTATTCCCGAAGGATCATATTTACGAAGACTAGTTTAAATGCAACCCTGATAACCCTGGGGTTCCCTCTACACCCGTGATAGATTTTTCATAACACGGGTGTAGGGGGATCGTATATAAAGCTTATTTTTTCTTATTCATGGCCTCGCGAAAAAGGCTTTCCATGGTTCCCAGGGTATTTTTTGTCTGGGTAGGAGCAAAGGATTTCCAATCTTCTGAATCTTTTTGATCCGGAGATGCCAGGGTGATTCTTCTATTATCCTCATCCACCTCCTGGATGAGTAGATCAATCGAATCACCGGGTTTCAATTTGTCATAATTTGCACTGGAAGAGGAGTTGCGAATATTTGACATGGGCATCAATCCTGTGACACCCGGAACAAAATTCATGAAAAAACCAAAGGTTTCTTTCTTTTCAAGGGTGACATTCACCATCGATCCCGGTATGTATTTGGTAGTAATCCCGGTCCAGGGATCTCCCAGGGCATCCTTGATACTCAAAGAGATCCGTTTACTCTCCTGGTCAATGGTTTTTATCACCACCTGGACCTGTTCTCCTTGCCTGACCACATCCTCCGGCCGGAGGACTCTTTTGGTATGACTCATTTCACTGATGTGAACCAGGCCGTCCACCCCGGGAGCAATTTCCACAAATGCTCCAAAAGAAGCCAGACGAACCACTTTTCCCGTAACCTGATCTCCAGGATTAAATGCCGTTCCCATATTATCCCAGGGATTTGCATCCATCTGTTTAATAGAAAGGGAGATCTTGGGAGTATCCCCTTCTTTGGACTCAATTTTAAGCAACTTGACCCGCACAAGATCTCCAGGCTGGAGAACCTCATCCGGTTTTTCCACCCGGGACCAACTCAACTCCGAAATATGCGCCATGCCTTCAACCCCCGGCGCAAGTTCAATAAATGCACCAAAGGGCATGAGTTTAGTTACACACCCCTGGACAATATCTCCTTGAGAAACCTTTGCCAAAAATGCCTTTTGTTCCTCTTTAATCTGTTCATTGAGAAGGTCCCTGCGGGAAACCACAATGTTTCTACCCTTTTCTTCAAACCGGGAAACCAAAAAATGGTGTGTCTGGCCCACATAATCTTCCGGGTTTTCCACATAGGAAACATCCATCTGGCTGACAGGACAAAATGCTCTTTTTCCAAGGATGTCTACATTAAACCCTCCTTTGATGACACCGGTCACTTTGCCTTCAACGGGGGTCTTATTCCGGGAGGCATCTTCCAGCATAATTGCTTTTCCAGCTCCGGATAATGCCTTGGAAAGAATAACTTCACTTTCACTCAGGGAAACCACGTATAATTTTATAGAATCATTAACCTGAAAAGGAAATTCTCCATTCTCATCCAGAAGCTCTATTTTATCAACAACCCCATCACTTTTAGTCCCGGTATCAATATAAACACTGGCCTTGCCAATGGAGATAATTTTTCCTGTAACCATATCTCCTTGTTTAAGTTCCCGGCTAATCTTTGTATCATAGGAATTAAAAAGTTCCTCAAAGCTTATATCATCTAAATCTTCTGGAGCATTGTCTTTAAATCTCTCTGTCATTTTCCTTCTCCCGAACCAAATATTATTATATTCTGATTGTGTACTATACCTTACAGGTTCCAGTGTAAAGCAAAAAAAAAGGACTTTTTAAAAAAGACTTTTGCAAGTTTTGCCATAACATAGTAAGATACGAAGAGATTGTATATATATTAAATAAGACTTCATAAAATTATATTTACGATATATTGCCTGTCCGGCTCAAAATCAAACCTGTTTTTAAGGATTTGCAAATGGATTCTCAAAAACCAGCAATCACTAAAGAAAGACTTCAAAATAAGGCGGATATCCTTGAAAGCAACCTGTTTAACGCCGTTTCAAAAAACGATGACAAAATCAACTTTAATTTACAGATAAACCGGGAACAGTTTCCGGATTCCGTCATCCTTAAGGCCCTGCTGCAATTGTTCCCCCGGTTCTCTATCAAGGGCTCCCAAATTGTATTAAACCTCAACAAAATGCTGACCCGGAAGATTCCGGAAGGCAACCAGGTAAAATTAGAAAAGCAATTACTATCTTTGGACGAGACAGAAGATACAGAACTATCCAGACTAAGCGTCACTCTGGAAATAATACTCAGCCACAAGCTTCTTCACCTATCGATCAAAGGAACACCAGAAATACCCAGCCAGGATGGAAGCATTACCAAGTCATTTTTTGATTCTGAATCCTGCCCTGGAATCATTAAAAAAGGGGGAGACATTGACTTCAGAGAAATCAACAAATTCCCCATTGTCAAGGCGGGAGATGAACTGTTTTTCATCACCACGGCAGTCCAGGGAAAACCCGGCATGCAATATGATGGTAAGATCATCCCGGTTCCCAAGGCGCTGCCCCTTGAATTAAACCTGAACGGAGGGGTGGATCGCCTGTATAAGGATGAAACAAAGATAGGATATTTACTTACAGCCAATAAAACCGGAGTAGTATTATTAAGCCGGGACCATAACATAATAACGGATATTGAAATCAGCGATCAACTGAATATCAAACGCCTGGATTATTCCACTGGAAATATTGGAACCAAATTTGTCTGCCCCATCAGTATGAAAATTGATACCATCTGCAGCGAATTCAAAATCAGAGCCATGGGAATGGTGGAAGCTAACATCATGGAAGGCGGCGAAATTGAAACAGATGACCAGGCAAAACTCCATATCATAATGCCGGACAGCAAGGTTACAGCTCAAAAAGATATCACCCTTCATTTCGCCAGAAATGCAACCTTAACCTCGAAAACAGGAACCATTACTATTTTGGATGAATTGGTGGATTCCACCCTTTTTGCACCAACTATTTCATTTGAAAAAACCAAGGGAATCATGACCACCAACACCCTGGATGCAGAAACAATCTGCCTGAAAAACATCTATTTTGGCGGGGATAACATCGTCTATTTTGGACGCAAACTCTTTTCCGAAAGACATACCCTGATTGAATCCTTGACAAACCTGGAAAAGGAAAGTCTCGCCCTGGGCGAAGAGGAAAAAGAAGGGATGGAAAATTTTCACCGAGAACTCAAGCGACTAACAAACGCCATTAAAAAGAACCCACAACTCTTAGATAATATGAAAAACCTCATCCTTGCAACCCGGACTATGGATTTTGAAACCCTTGATACTGAATTGGCAGCCATTGAAAAACTGATGAACACAAAGGAGGTCTCCATAATGAAAAAACGACTGGAGACCCTCAAAATCATACCGAAAAAAAACAAAGAGTTCAAGGCAATGGCAAAAGAACTCACCAAAAAAATTGAAGAAGCCGAACTAAAAATGTCAACAATGTCCCTGACCATTGAAGGCCTTCTCAGACGGGCTGCAACAATTAAACTCTACACCGGGACAGAAGAAGAAGACTTTCCTCAAAAACCGCAATTATTGATTGAATCAGAAACAAGTGAAGATACATTCGTAAAAATAGCCTGCACCTATAACGATCGTGGAGGCTTCAAGATCGTCCAGAATTAAACATGCCGAAAAGCTCAAGGTTTAATTTTTTTATCAGCCATTCAATCTATCCAATAAAATTTTTGCCGTCTTTCCGGTTATTCCGGGAAGGGAGGATAACTCTTCTAAAGAAGTCTTCTTCATGTTTTCAATCCCTTTAAACCTGATGAGCAGCATTTTTTTCTTTGCCGGGCCGATGCCGGGAATGGAATCGAGAATAGAAACCAGACCCCGTTTTTCCCGTCGTTTCCTCTGGAAGGTTATGGCAAATCGATGGGCCTCATCCCTTACTTGCTGCAGCAGGTACAAAGCTTTTTGAGCTTGCCCTGTATTCAGGGGATTTGACCTCCCCGGCACATATATCTTATCAAAAACCTCACCCTTTGCCTTGTCTTTCTTGGCAAGACCTGCCAGGGCAAAAGACTGGTCGATACCCAGGTCTTTTAACACGGCTATGGCCATACCCAACTGACCCTTTCCTCCGTCCACCACCAAAAGATCGGGCCAAACTGCCTGGGTTTTCGAAAACCGCCGTTGGAGAACCTGATACATATAGGCATAATCATCCTGGAATTCAATATCCCGGATAATATACTTCCGATAGGCAGACTTATCCGGCCTGCCGTTTGTAAATACCACCATGGAAGAAACAGGATCCTGCCCGGATATATTGGAGTTGTCAAAACACTCAATACGTTGGGGTAAATTTTCCATCCCCATGAGAGTCTTCAACAAAACCAGAGATGCCAACGCCTCTTCCTCCTTGAGCAGAATCTTTTCAAGTTCCCGGGATGCATTTACAACAGCCAGATTCACCAACCGTTTTTTATCGCCCCGGACAGGACAATGGACCACCGTCTTTTTTCCCCGGCGGTGGGAAAGATATTCCCCAATTTCTCCTTTGCTTTCAATTTCCTGATTCAATAAGACAAAGGCCGGTACATCCTGGGTCTTTTTATAATATTGATCCACGAAGGCACAAAGAACTTCGTCCGGAGCCTTAAACCCCAAATCCAGAGCATAATGGACCGTATCCACCAAAAGACCGGACCTGACCATCATCACAGCAACCACGGCTTTTGTCTTATCCCAAGCAAGTCCCATGACATCCCGGTCTTCCATGTCCGAACACACCACCACCTGTTTTTCCATTATATTTTTAATGGCAAAGACTATATCCCTTACCTGGGCAGCCTTTTCAAATTCCTGAACATCCGCATGGGCCTTCATTTCATCTCCCAGCCTCTTTACCACCTGGCGGGATTTTCCCCTTAAAAACAGGATGGCATCCTTTACCTGTTTTTTATATTCCGATTCAGCAACCTCATTACAGCAAACTCCCAGACAGGCTTTTATCTGATAGTTGAGACATGGTCTGGACCTGTTTTTAAACTGGGCGTTCCGGCATTTTCTGAGTTTAAAAATCTTTTGAATCTGCTTTAAAGTCCTCTTAACACTCAGGGAAGAAGAATAGGGCCCAAAGTAATGGGCATGGTCATTTTTAATTTTCCTTACCCGCTGGATGCCGGGGTAGGTTTCATTCATATCGATGCGCAGCAGAGGATAATTTTTCCCATCCTTTAAGAGAACATTGTATTTTGGATTGTGTTCCTTGATAAGATTGGATTCAAGAATAAAGGCTTCATGATCCGATGCTGTAATCACCAGATCAAAATCATCGATCATCCCGATAAGAGCTGCCGTTTTCGTACCCGGGTCCTGCTTTGAAATAAAATATGAAGCCAGCCTTTTTTTAAGATCCTTGGCCTTTCCCACATAGATAATTTTTCCCCCGGCATCTTTCATCAAATAAACCCCAGGACTGTGGGGGGACTGACTATATTTTTCCTGGAGAGTCCGGTTCATGGGTTTTTAATTATTCTTTATCTTATTCAATTCTCTGATTTTATCCCGGTATTGGGCGGCCTCTTCAAACTCCAGGTTTTCGGCGGCCT
Source organism: Desulfobacteraceae bacterium (assembly GCA_024226935.1). GTDB lineage: Bacteria > Desulfobacterota > Desulfobacteria > Desulfobacterales > Desulfobacteraceae > NBML01. The sequence continues at coordinate 4,252 of JAAELK010000067.1, read as the reverse complement.
GTTTCATCTTGTATTCCAGGTCTTTGATTATATCATCAAGATCCAGCTCTTCTTTCCCATAGGACCTGATCTCTTCATTGACAGCAGCTGCAACCTGACCCTCCTGGGTTTTTTTCCTGGTATAATCAAAGGCCTTGATCTTTTTTTGGATGGTTGCCGGCACGATATTGTGCTGGGTATTATATTTTCTTTGAATTTCCCGGCGACGATCGGTTTCAGACAGGGCTTTTTTCATGGAACCGGTCTTTTTTTCCGCGTACATGATCACCCTGCCAAACACATTCCTTGCTGCACGGCCAAATATCTGGATAAAGGACCGGTAAGAACGCAAAAAGCCTTCCTTATCGGCATCCAGAATGGCCACCAGGGAAACTTCCGGAATATCCAGTCCCTCCCTGAGCAGGTTGATGCCGATGAGTACATCAAAAAGCCCCCGGCGAAGATCCTGGATAATATCAATCCTTTCCATGGTACCGATATCGGAATGCAGATATTTAACCTTAATACCTAAATCTGCATAATAATCCGTGAGATCTTCTGCCATGCGCTTTGTCAGGGTAGTGACCAACACCCTTTCATGGGCTTCCACCCGCTTAAGTATCTCTTCATAGAGGTCATCCACCTGGGTTTTGGCACTCCTGATCTCTATTTCAGGATCCAGCAGACCCGTGGGACGGACAATCTGTTCTGCCACATTCTGCCCCGCCCGTTCCATTTCATAATCTGCAGGAGTAGCTGAAACATAAATGACCTGGGGAACCAGGGCCCTGAACTCTTCAAATTGAAGAGGACGATTATCCATGGCCGAAGGGAGTCTGAACCCATGGCTTACAAGGGTGTCTTTCCTGGACCGATCGGCCTTGTACATGGCTCCCAGCTGGGATACTGAAATATGGCTTTCATCAAAAAACAACAAAAAACTATCATCGATATAATCCAACAGGGTGGGAGGCGGCTGCCCGGGGGCACGTCCCGTGAGATGACGGGAATAGTTTTCAATGCCATTGCAATACCCAATTTCATTTAACATTTCAATATCATACTGGGTTCTTTCCTCCAGACGCTGGGCTTCAACCAGGCGATTTTGAGATCTTAAAAATTCCAGGCGTTCTTTTAACTCTTCAATAATACTTTCAACCGCTTTTTTCCGGGTCTGTTTTTTAGTTACATAATGGGATGCAGGATAGATCACCATCTTGTCATATGATTTTATGATATCCCCCCGCAAGGGATCTATCTCTGAAATTTGCTCAATGGTATCTCCGAAAAAATCGATGCGCACGGCCTTGTCTTCCTCGTAGGCAGGAAAAATCTCCAGGCGATCCCCCCTGACCCGGAAGACACCCCGGTGAAAATCCGTATCATTCCTTGTATACTGGATATCCACAAACCGTGCAACGAGCTGCTCCCTTGAAATTTCCATATCACAGGAAAGAGAAACCCTCAAAGCCAGATAATCTTCCGGCGCCCCCAGGCCGTAAATACAGGAGACAGAAGCCACCACGATGACATCTTTTCGTGCAAGAACCGACCGAGTGGCGGAATGACGCATCTTATCAATAACTTCGTTGATGGATGAATCCTTCTGAATATAGGTGTCACTGGACGGAAGATAGGCTTCTGGCTGGTAATAGTCATAATAACTGACAAAATATTCCACACAATTATCAGGGAACAAAGCCTTGAACTCATTATAAAGCTGGGCGGCCAGGGTCTTGTTGGGGGCAATTATCAGGCTGGGTTTTTCAACCCGTTCAATGACATTGGCCATGGTAAATGTTTTACCGGAACCTGTCACCCCTAAAAGCACCTGGTGCTTTTTATTATCCAGAACACCCTTTGCCAGATTTTCAATGGCCCCAGGCTGATCTCCGGTGGGTGAAAACTCCGATACCAGATTAAATAGACCCATATTATTTTTTCCCCTGTTTTTAAGTTACCCAAACACCCATTTAAATTAAGACCTTATCGTTTATTATCAAGGCAAAAATCGAAATCTATAATTTAGATCCATGGATAATTTTCTGGTAATTTACAGGATCAGTATCCCCTTCTGTACTAAAACACAGAACCGAAGAATCCAGGGTTAAATTCATTTTTTCTTTCAAATCTGAAAATTTTGGATCTGTCATCAGACAATGAACAAGCCCAGGCCCCACGGCACCTGACTCCCCGGAAACAATGGAATTGTCCCCCGGCATTGGATTAGCAAGAACCTGCATCCCCCGGACAGCCACCCCATCGGAACAGGAGATAAACCCCCGGGAAAAATCCCTCAGAATCTGCCAGGCAAAGGGATTGGGTTCACCACAGGCAAGTCCTGCCATGATGGTGTTCAGTTCTCCCCCCACAACCCTCGGCCTGCCATCATCGGCAAGGGCCGATTGATACATGCAATCGGCCCTTGCCGACTCCAGAATAAAGGTGGAAGGACAAGATCGATCCAGCAGGTTGACATAATACCCCAAAACAGCGGCTGCCATGGAACCCACCCCTGCCTGGAGGAACAGATGGGTGGGGAGAGTGTCCCCCAGGCTTATGATCTGTTCCAGACTTTCAGCCGCCATAGTGGTATATCCCTGGACAATCCAGGAAGGGATTTTTTCATACCCTTCCCAGGCCGTGTCCTGAACAAGAGTCCAGCCATTTTCCTTTGCAACACCAGCCGCCAGACGCACGGTATCATCATAATTTTTATCGGTGATCTGGACTTTTGCACCCTCTTTTTCTATATTTTCCTTCCGGCTTTTAACAGTACCTGCGGGCATGAAAATCACGGCCCTGCACCCAAGTTTGGCAGCGGCCCAGGCAAGTCCCCGGCCATGGTTGCCATCGGTGGCTGAAACAAAGACCATCTCTTGTATCTTTTCTTTGATCTCCGGCCGTTTAAAAAAAGAAAAATCAAGACGGGAAACCGGTTGACCAAGTTTTTCACCCAGTATCCGAGCCAGGGCCCAGGTAGCCCCCAGGGACTTGAATGCATTCAGCCCAAACCGGGAAGATTCATCTTTTACATAAAAATTTTTAATGCCCAGGTGACGGGCAAGTTCTGGCAAACTGTGCAGGGAAGTAGCCGCATAACCAGGAACAGATTCATGGAAAGTCCGGACCTGATTTACCCTTTGTTGTTTCAGATCTTCGGGATATATGGGGGACCGCTTTTCAGGAAAGACCGATTTTATGGAAATATCATTCATCATACCTCTTTTATCCTTTCTATCTTCTTATGTAAGGAGGGTACAATAGCACTATTTTTTATCAGGACCAAAACAAAAACAACACCCAGGAACGATTTTAAACTCCCACTCAAAATTTAATTTTTTAAATAATTAAAATTCAGCCTTTTCTTTAATTGCTTTTTGTCGGGTTTCTTTATAGAGTTTTCCTGGTTTTTTATTCACCCCAATTCATGTAATGGAAGGGGCGGAGCTATGAGCATTCTCAAAATCAACTGAGTTTCCAAAATTTTTATTCATAATATCAAATTGCAGTATTATCCAGGTAGAAACTTTACATTCAACTTAAATTTCCTTGTTGAACTTTAAAAAAAATGCAAGATATATAGAATCACATAAAGATTTAAATCTATACGATAAACACTTTTAGTTAGATCGGTGAAATCATTACAAAAAGGAATACACATGACTCTTCTTGAGCAAATAAAGGAAGTAATGGCAGATTACAGAGGCGCTGCTCATGTAAATAATATTTCACAAATGCTGATTGAGCGTTTTCCAAACATACAAATTCCTCGGGAAAAACTTCCTGATAAAGTATCGGCAATTTTATCTGCTGATGTTAGAAAAAAAAGACCCAAAGCAAGTTTCTCTAAAGTAAAAAGCAAAACAGGGGGTTTAAAAAGAGGTATATACAAATTAAAAAAGAAGCCTGTAATCAAACCTGTTCCAACGCCTTCACCAGATGTTTCTAGTCAATATACAGGAAAAGCTGGAGAAACTGCAGTAATAAGCGAATTGCTATTTTATGGTTTCAATGCCTCAGCAATGGCTGTTGATGATGGGATAGATGTAATTGCCGGAAAAAATAACAACTATTTTCATATTCAAGTTAAAACATCTAATCCATCTGCAAATAACTCGTTTGTGTTTACAATAAATATCCACCTTCTTAGAAGGTGGTTTTGCCTTTTACCCCCTATAAGGGGGCTATGCTTGCCTCCTGAGAAGACAAGCAGGTCATCCCCTATTTCATACAAACTTCTTATTGTTCTTGTTGCTTTTCAAGCACTTCC
>JAAELK010000066.1 GCA_024226935.1 Desulfobacteraceae bacterium | reverse complement strand
ATTTTAAGTTTTTGGGCTTTTTAATTGATCTCAGTAAAAATCAATTTCCGTTGAGGAACTATGGGCAACAACGCTCTTCAGCACTTTTCGGAAATTTTGCGGTTTTGGACAATTAACCCCTACTTGACAACAAATTATTTCAATGGTTTTTGCCAAATGGAACTAAAGTCGATGCTTTAGAATCTAAACACCCTATTAGAGCAATCTATAACTCTTCTGATGGCGTAGTAATGGAGACACGACAACACAGTGTTACTGTTAAAGGATTTGAATTATCATAAGTTGACTATATTTATTGCATATGACATGGCGTTGTAGGGGATTTTGTTCAGATGGCTTCCCGGATGAAAGTTCAGGTATAAAAGCCCCAATTGCTCACAACGCTGCATCTCTTCAAGAAAAGCCATCCTTGATTTTTCAAGGGGCTCTTCTTCCGGGTGCCCAAGATTGATCAAATAGCCGTCATGGGGGAGAATATATTTAGGATCGTAACCGGTGCTTTTGCAATTTGCTTTAAACTGACTAATATTTTTCTGGGTCAAGGGT
>JAAELK010000065.1 GCA_024226935.1 Desulfobacteraceae bacterium | reverse complement strand
TAATTGCACAAAAGGATAGCTGACAGGAGGATGATAAAAAAACTGTTAGCTATCAAGCAAATATATACCTATAATTCAAGATAGTTGAATGATCAGTAAATTGACAAATTGCGCTTTTTAGTGTGAAGGTTGGGGTTACCCCAAAGAGGTTCGTAGTAACGGAAGTCTGATAGAATATAATTATACCGCCACGGGCAATCGTTCCTTTAAAAATGAAGGCATAGAAACTTCGGTCTATGATTCCAACAATGATAACATGATTGATAGAATCAGCATCAACGGCACCGAAACCCTTTTCTATTATGACGGGGACAATAAGAGGATAAAAAAGACCCAGGGCCAATCATCCACCCTTTATTTTGGAGAAAACTTTGAGGTGGTAAACGGCAGTTCCACCCTGTATATCTTTGCCGGAACCTTAAGAGTAGCCCAGCTCACCGATACAGGGCTCAAATATTTCCACAAGGACCACCTTGGTTCCACCAATGCCCTGTCGGGAGAAGACGGAACTGTCATTGACTTCGGGGAATACCTGCCCTATGGTCTGGATCAAAGTCCCAACGCTCTTTTAAATTTTACCGCTTACAAATTCACCGATCAGGAGCAGGATGAGGGAACAGGACTCTACAACTATGACGCAAGACTCTATGACCCGGTCCTGGGCCAGTTCATCATGGCCGATTCCATGGTGCCAGATATATACAACCCCCAGAATTTGAACCGGTATGCTTATTGTCTTAATAATCCTTTGATATATGTGGACCCCAGTGGGCATATACCGGCTGGGGACGGGACAAGTCGTGGAACTCCTGGATCTCCTGGGTCTAGTACCGGCTCTGGAAGAAGTGCCATTGGAGGCGGCTCTGGTGACAGAAGAGGCAGGGGTAAAGATGTTGGGCAAAAGACTATCCCTAATATAAAAAGTTCTGAAAAAGAGTTACTACGTAAAACTAAAAAAGGAAAAGAAGATGAGACCTATGGAACACCTGTCAAGGTCCATGGCAACTGGTGTGGGCCAAACTGGACGGCAGGTCAGAATGAGTCATGGGATCAATTCAGCAAGGAAGAAAAGACAGAGATTATGCAAGCAGTCAAAACCAAGAATTTCGACAAAGGAGCACCAAGAGATGCAACTGATATAAGCTGCATGAACCATGACATTAAATATGGTAATGCCCGCGATAATTGTAAATCTGCTTTAAATGTTTCAAAATGTGAAAAAGATGCTTTTAATAAAGCTGATTATGAACTGGCAGGTGCTTTATTGAAGGCTGGATGGACAGATAAATCAATAAAGGCACTTGTCATGAGTCCGGCCTTTGTTTTGCAGCCAGGATTTCGAAACAGAGGATTTGATGACGAGGGATCATATTATCAACTTAGGTGGAGATTTTAAAGTGAGGCTAATAGTATTAAGTTTTTTGTTGAGTTTTCAGTTTGGTGTTATCACAGGATGTCTTTCATTGAATCAAAATATTAATAAATCGGCAGAAGTAAAAGATTTGGTTATGAAAGACGGAATGAGTATTACAATCAATAATCCCGATTGTTTTTCCCTGACCGTAACTGCAGGTAAAAACTTATTGCGCAGTTACACCTGGAATGACGGAACCCGCTCGGTCAAACTGATACCGCGAAAGACAAAATGGTATGGGGCATTTGGGGCATATTACCCGGGGAGTGGATTCCATTGGAAAATGCATGATGGCATCAACAGACTACTTGCAGATGAGGCTATTGTTGATTATAAAAGCTATGAACACTTGCTTTGTGCCATATCTAGTGAAAATGATGAATGCAAAAACAAATATCACCAAGAAGTTACAAACTTTGATTTTACAAACTTTGATTTTGAAAATACTCTACCTCTTTCATTGTATTCTGATAAATGTAGGGGCTATACAAGTGATGGTTTATTTGTATCAGTAAAAAAAGCTAAAGGACCGGGGACAGGAGGTACTCTTTACGTCACGATTAATCAAATCACTTTGAATGGAAAACCTGTTAAATCATTGCCAGGCAGCTCTGATGATCGTATAAAAATCACGTATCAGTAATTTTTCAAATGATTTTCAAGGGTTTTATTTTCCGATTGAACTGGAAACTATTTGAATTGATCCCGTTAATATAAAAAGGTTCGAGCACCAGATTTATTGGAACTCCGGCAGGAAGATTGGATAAGGGGGTAAAAAAAACCTACTTAAAATTGGGCTCTGAAGCCCACTGGAACTATTTTGTACGCTAAGCCTTATGTATCTGATATATTAGTATTTATCAAACATAAAAAATAAAGTTATTTTGAAGAATTTAACAGATAATATCTGTAAATAAATCAATTTATAGGTAAAAACGTGCTTGATTGTTCCTTAGCGTACGTTTCCGCCCCATTGGGCTTCAGACCCCATATAGTATCGATACCTATCGCCAAGTGTTTTTTAACTAAAAAGTCAAAAGTTGCTATAAAATCAATATATTTATAAAACATAATCCGACCGTTTTGAGGCTACAAAACTGACAACTAAGAACGATTATAGTTACGCATTGATTGTTAAAGGAAAATCAATGCGTAACAGCTACTTTGCCATTCAGAGCAGCTTCGTTCCCACCCCCCATGACAGATTTCATCCCAATGTGCAATTATACCCACTACCCCACAATGTAAGATAATATTGACAAGCTTTAAACCCTTCATAGTCAATAACAGCAGTTTTTTTCATACCTAATTTTTCAGCTATTCTGATGGAACTTTGATGGCTCTGTTCAATTAAAGCTATGATTTCAGGTAGTTTTAAATCATTTTTAGCAAAATCAATACACTCTTTGGCAGATTCTGTAGCGAACCCTTTGCCCCAGTATTCAGGGAGGAAGCGATAGCCTATGTCATTAAGGTTGTATTCAGGTAGAAATTTAATTCCACAAAATCCTATAACTTTTTTGGTACTCTTTAATTCAACAGCAAATCGTCCATACCCGTATTTCTTATAATCAGCAAGTTGTCCTTCTTTTAAACTTTTATAGGCTTCATCTAAAGTTTCTACTGGTTTTTTCTCTGCATATTTTATCACTTCAGGTATTGAATTTAATTTAAATATGATATCAATGTCATTTTTTGTAAAAAGTCTTAATTTTAATCTTTTTGTATATATCTGTTTTCTTATATCAGATGTAAAGTTCATAGCCTTGCCTTGTCTATGATAATTATTCCCATGAAGCCTTTTCTCGGTTGATTACTATATATAAAAATTCCAATTTGTCCATGAAAAATTGGGTAAAATTAAACATTGGGATGAAATCCGTCATAGGGTGTGATAATTCCCCAGAAAAGTTTACATAATGGAAAATTATCAGACCCAACGGTTTTTAAAAACCACGGTCTGGGTCCATGGCCCCCTTTTACAAGCAAATATTATTTCAAAAATATTACAAAAAACGGCTTGATTTGCAAAAAGATAAATCTTCTATTTTCTGAGGTTTCCTGTATTTTTTGGGTTGAATTGATTTTGAATTGCGTGATTTTGTAGGAATTGGTTTCGTACCTCGATAGTATAGGATTTTTCAGGTTCATCAGGATATCGCGTACTTCGCATCAACAGTAAGTATCGGTGCCTTTGAATTATAATGAAAATTTTAAGTCTTGAAATTAAGGAGTGGACAT
>JAAELK010000064.1 GCA_024226935.1 Desulfobacteraceae bacterium | reverse complement strand
TAAACTCTTATCCATTTTTGAACATAGTTCTCCTGAATCCTGATGAACTTTGACAAATGGAGCATTTCCTTTTTCGTCTTTGTATTTTGGTTTTGTGTTTGTGAATCCAGCCATTCGGAATGGATGAACAACATTTATGATTTTTGGATCCCCGTAACGCTTATTTATGATTTTTACCAAATCGGTTGCTGCTGATTGTTCTACGCTGATTTCAATGTTTCTGTTCTTGGGAACTTTGAAAATAGCCTGGAAATTTCCGGGGCTGCTCTCCTGGACAAGGGTAGGTTTAAACCCGTCTTTTTTAAATTCAATAAGTTTCTCCTGGGTAGTATCGTCCAGGACTATGAAATGATGTTGAATATTAGTCGGAGTAACATAGATATTGTATCCCTGGGCGTTCTTCGCACTTAAAAAAGGAATTTTTTCTTTCACATCTTCATTTGTAAAAAATTGTTCTGGGCCGTTCGGCTCCTTGGATTTCCCAAGATTAAACCCTTTCTTTTCAGGGTCCGGGTGCGTAAGGGTGATCCGATACTTAGGAGCGTCAAGTGCGGTTGCTTGACGCTCCCAGGATTTTTCTTTTGCGGTTAAATGGGCTGGTTTAAAAGCCCATCGATCACGATCTTTGCGTCTTTCGGGTTCTTCCACACCTCCAGGGCTTTGGTCTTGATATAATGCGTTTTCAGAAAGTGCCACGATCCGGCTCCCGTCGCTGTCCCTATCAATAAGCCCAGGACTATTGCTATGGCTAATACTTTGATAGTGATCCCCTTCCCGGCCTTTTTCATGGCTTTTGCTGCCGATTCCGACCTTTGTACGGCTGTGATCATCCCCTCTGTTGTTTCGCTCAAAATTTGAGCCTGTTCCGTCCAATCCGCTATTGTCGATTCTGTTTCCCGGTAAAGTCTCTCGTGCTCCTTCTTGTTGTTTCTTTCTATCGTTTCGGTGGATGCCTGGGCCTTCTCGATCAAGATCGCCATAGCCTGGGCCAGAGGTTCCAATTTCCGGGCCAGATCCTCTACGCTCTGACTCCCGTTCTCCTGGAGCTGTTTCAATTCCTTGATTTGTTCCCCTATGCTCTTGGCCTTTGTTTCCGCTGCTTTGTATACGTCTGCTGCTTTGCCCATTGATAATTTCCTTTTCAATTTTTTCGATTTCTTGAGAAATCTCCGGAGATTTTTTAATTAGAATTTTATCAGGATCATACCCAAGCCCTCGGGCTGCTTTGTAAGATTCCAGGATAAAATCTTTGTCCGTGGATATTATTTTTAAAGTCGTCCAGCCCTTGGCCTGGGCAAGTTGTACCCCGGCTTTAATGGCGGTCTTATTTTTTGTGCTATAGCTGATCCGGTCACCGTGATCCGTGAAGGCGATTCGGGCTCAATCCAAGAGATAATATTCAATATCTCTTGGATTGAGCCCGCCGCCGTAGAGCTACTAAAGCCGATTGATAATTTTCCGTCTTGCTACACTCAAGGTAAACTTAAAAAAATTGAAGCGGATCTTCAGAAAATTTTCTAATACAGTTGTAACAAATGGGGTGTAATTAAACAATTGGGCGAAATCCTTCATAGGATGGGTGTAATTAAACATTTAGGGAAAATCTGTCATAGGGTTTGCCCATTCAAACGTAGTTTTCTAAACATCATCTCTAAGCTTTCTGGTTTTAATAAAGTTATCCACCGTCAACCTATGTGTATCGGCTCGGAATAGATCAGCCCCCGGCTCGATTTAATGACACATTCCCGGCTCTGATTATACGTTACTACGTGGGCACCCCGGCTCACATTATACGTTAATAGGCTTGGAATAATCATTTCAGGCTCGGAATGATTTATCTTGGGCTCTGTTTATACGTTATTAGAAAATCTTGG
>JAAELK010000063.1 GCA_024226935.1 Desulfobacteraceae bacterium | reverse complement strand
GATTGCAAAGCGCTTGGGGATAGACCAGAAGACAATTCATAATCATTTAGGAAAAATGCCAGTACTGGCAAATCTCCTAAATACCGATTTGTCCCAGGGGTTTACTGTGGCGCAGGTGGCACAAAAGCATGGCTGGACAGACTCAATGGTCTGGTCACTGGCCCTTGAAGGCAAAGGGGCAATCTTGATAGACGACTACCTTCGTATCTTAAACAAGACAGGATGGCAGCACATTCACATAATCCAGGCCCCCATGTCTGCGCAACGCTTCAGCGCAATCGTTGTCTCCGCAATGCAAAAAAAAAGGAGTTTATTATTCATATTCTGTTGCATTTTCTTATTCCAGCAATTATAGTTGGCTTGTTTTTTCGACGGGATTAGAAACTTGCATATATCGTCATAGTTTCAACAATGTTCATAGACATTGACCATATTATTGCAGATCCAATATACGATCCGGGGCGATGCAGTATCGGCTTCCATCCTTTACATAATTTTTTGCCAATAGCGGTTTATGTGTCATTATGCTTTGTCCCAAAACTGCGTTATGTGGGTATCGGATTGGTTACGCATATGATTTTAGATTCAATAGATTGTCAATTGACTAGTGGTATTTGGTTTGTTTAGCTACTTGATAAGATATTGTATAACAAGCACATTCATCCAACATAACCCGCTGCACGGCTGCTGCTGACGATGATGCAGGCGTTAGCTTTTTGGAATTATAATATGAATTATCACCATTCCCCATTAAATGAAGATGATATTGTCGAGTATTCTCAATTGTATATAGAGACATTCAAACATGCCCCATGGAACGAAGAATGGCAAATAGAGGAGCTTTCATATCTTAATGCTTACTGACAATGAAATTTATGCAACTTTGGCCAGGCGTATTAAAGCAGGTATTATAGACGGAATACTTTACCTTGCCCTCATTATTTTTCTTATGTTTGTAGTCAGTCAGGTATTAAAAGATGGAGGACCGATTCGTGCTCTTTTAATTTATTCACCTCTGTTTTTTTTGGAACCTTTATTGGTGACTTATTTAGGGGCATCAATAGGCCAACATCTTTTGGGTATGGAAGTAATGTCAATTAATACAAGAAAAAAATGTCCGCTGGGTATATCTTTAATTCGATATTTCACAAAAGTATTACTTGGTAGCTTGTCGTTGATTTACATGTTATTCAGCAGAAAACATCAAGCTATTCATGATCACTTTGCCAATACAGTAGTTCTCTTATCACGAAAGAAAATTGAAAAAAATCCCTCCTTTGCAAATCATGGTGCTATTGAACAAACATATGAATCAGAATATAAATATCCTTCTCCTTTGAGAAAATTCTGTGTTTTCATCGTATGGTATCTGCTTTCATGCATTCTCATAGACGTGCTCATCGAAACTTCAGCAATACTATTATTGCCAGATTATTCTATTAAAACTGAAAAGCTACCAGAAGGGGTAGAATTGATTCGGGATTTTTTGTTAAGTATCACGTTCATAACCTTCGCTATTTGGGCTGCGAAGGGGCGCTTGTTTGGTGCCCGAAGAAAAAAAATGAAGAATTAACCAGACATATCGGAATCCCCCCATTACTAAGGAGCCCTCCCACACCACCGAACATACCGATCGGTACCTCGGCGGTTCGGCTGATCAGGCAGATTAATTTCCGGGTAGATATAAACCAAGATCAAGGAAATATTTATTCGACAAAGCTACAATCACCCATTTAACCCTGCTCACACGCCAATGCTTCTTGCGGACGCAGTCATGGACGGCTGACAGCACTTTGGCTTCGCGTCTTCAACCCGCCTCCATCTGGCTGGACTTGGGACTTGCCTTGACTTCCATCTCTGGAAATCATAGGCTCACCCTTAAGAACGTGTGCCATACCCGGACACAACCAATAAATGCAGGGGACGAAAAAAGCCGCGTCCCTGATTTCAGGTTAGATTTTCTGAGGAGGTCTTCAATGTTTTATGACAAAAAGCCCAATCATAGAATACAAGCAATGCAAAAAAGCTACTACCCATGAAACCAAACATACTATTACAATTACAAATATTTCATTTGAAAAAGCTTTTTCAAAATTAATATTTAAACTACGCCCAGAATCGGATTCTGGAGCAATATGTTTAGAAGGAACAAAAATGATTGTTCCCCCGCCAACAGAACTAAAAGATCCCACGCAAAAAGAAGGTTCCCAGCAACCAGAATGCATAAACGGGGAATATGCAAATTATTTCCTTCCTAAGCTACAACCAGGTGCAACCATACAGCTTGTAATGAATACAGACAAGGATGTGAATGTAAATATCTATGTATGGAGCGAAAACCCTGTCAGATTAGTTGAGTCTTCTTTGCTAACTTGGGCTGCAAAAAATCGATTCAGCGTAATGATCGGTCTTATATGTGTGTGGGCTTTTTTACTTATCATATATTTAATTTTAATTCATAATAATCAATATAGTAACCAAAAAACTGAAGGGAAAAAAGGATGAAATATATTATTTATATGTTAATAACGTTTTTTTTTGTAGCAACTGCCTTCGCGGAGCAAAGTTTCAGGGTTATGGATAAAGATTTTAAGAATAAAGGGATTGAATGTGAAATTAAAATAAAAAAGAAAAATGGAAAACTGGAATATGTTTCATACACAAATAAAGATGGTTATACTCAAGTTGAGTTCCAATGCGATAAATTAGATAAAGTGATATTTATTCCGAAAAGTGACTACTATTCGAAAACCTTTAATTGTCCGATTAAAAAAAAAGAAATATTTTTATCATCCATAACGTATCAACGTAATTTGATCGCCAATGCCGAACACAATTTTTCAATAGGAGATTATGGATCATCTGCTTTTGCTTTCAGTGAAGCCGCTGCCCGACTCAGAAAACATGACAAAAATGCTTCTATGGCTGCTGCCGTAAAAGCATATAAGGCGACTGGAAAAGTTTTTGGTGTTGAAACGTCGGTTGTATTTGATCCTTTACAAGCCAAACAAGTTATAAGTCCTGAATTAGGTAAAGCAATAAAGAAATATCAACAAGAAATAGGATTGGAAGTTACAGGTGAACTAGATTTCCGCACTTTAAAATCTGTATCGAAAACAGAACTACCGGCTATGTTATTCAGTTCACCTGATATATAAAAAATCTAATCGGGTAGCCGAGGGTTTTTATCCCCCAGCCCCCACACCACCCCACAAGCGTGATCCGTGTAGGGCAGTTCACCAAATTTACTGGGCCGTAGCCGGGTAATGAATTTTCACCCACTGGTCTTTGACAGATAATAACCCTTGCTCAGATAGCCATTTGTTGGTCATACCGGCTTGTGTTGCCATGGTTCTGGAAAGATGCCGGGCGTACACAAACCAAATGAACCGGGCAGGCCGGTTATTTGAGGGTTATGTGTAAAAATAAGGTATATACCAACTAATGAAAATTAAAACAAAACTTACAAAGGAGAATTGCTTCCTTCTCTCTTTTTTTCTTTTATACATTGTTGGGGAATTGTACGTAATGTTTTTTTGGAAAGACCCTTTTTCTTCAAATAGAGCACAACTATTTCAAAACTGGTTATTTAAAAATTTTAGATTCTTTGGCTTAATCTGTATTATTGCAAGTGGCATTATTATTAATATTCGATCAATTCGCAGCAATGGCTACGCTCATAAGAAGTTGATTATACCAATTTTATTGATTCTATTTTGTACCTTCCTGATGGGTGTTTCAATTTATTCATATTTTTCAATTATCAAAGTAAGAAATATCAATGCTAATCTGCAAGAACAATTGTTTCAAACTCACAATGACAATCTAAAATTAAAGAACTTGAGTTTTAATTTTCTTTCAGGCGTGACTAAAAATAGTGCCCAACAATATTATTTGGTATCTGGAAAAATCAGTAAATATTATAAAGCAGATGGCACTCTTATTCAGTATAAGCCAAAAATTGAAGAGCAAGAAATGGTAAGAGAATATCAAAAAATAGATAAATTTTTGGGAGAAACAAGTATTTTCAAATCAGATATTTTAATCTGGCCTATCATTGTATTAGTAAGTATTTTAATTGGTGCATGGTCTCCGATAAAGAATAAAAAGCCTACAAATCGCCACACATAATAATCGCTGTTCAGGACCGCAAGGGGCTGCTCCACCTTTCCCTTGTTTCCTCCCTGCGGTCGGCGTCCCGTAAGCTTCAACTTACTATTTCTAAAGGAGAGTCATAATTGAGTGATCTTGTGCAAATTATATTATTATTACTTTTTGTAGCACTTGGAACCGGGTGCTACAAGTAAAGTCGCTTTTAAGAATGTTAGACCTTGATCTAACCTGCTGTATTACCAGCAGCTTTCTAATTCGGCATGCATTACCACTAATGACTTTGTGTAAAACCCGAATGCCAATAAAAACCTTGGCTTTATGCCAAAAGAGAGAATCGTGAGACAACTTGAACGCAGATTTTTTTTTGAGGGGAAGGTTATATCCTATAAATATGAAGATTATACAGCAACAAAATAATGTAAAATTTCCATTTGAATATTATTGCAATCTATTCATTTCTTTAGTTCCCCCATCTGATTTAATAGGTATTAGTGAAATTCGATTTATTGAAAGATTTATACATCCGAAATCTAATCAAAAAGCTCTTGCCCATTATTTGCGAGGAATGAACGGCAAAACGGCCGTGATTGAAATTCATATACCAAATCTTTTGAAACTAAATATTTCACAGATCTACTACGAGATGTATCCAGAAATAGCAGCTTTAAATATATCTGGAATTATTTTTCATGAAATCGGTCATCATGTACATCAATTCAAACGACATAGTGTAAAGAATATCGAAAAATTTGCTGATAGTTACTCGAAAGCCGGGTATTTTAAATATCTACAATCACGGCAGCAGAAAATTTTGAAATCCCTCACATGGGCTTCTATAAATTTGATCCAATGGAACAAAAAAGAAAGAGCTGAATTCAAGAAAAGCAAAAAAAAATTAACAATTTGGTTAAAAGAGAATCCCAAAGGATTACCGTTCCCTTAAGATAGGATATAACATGGCGATTCACTGGATTACAGAGGACTGAACCGCTTTGAAATTTTGATTTAACAAACTTTATTATCACGAATAAGATTACTAAAACCCCCTGCAACCAATGATCTTGTTATACTTTAAAAAGGAACTATCCAATTGACAGAGCAAAATAAAATTGTTCAAAAATTGATTTCAACTCTCCATCGAATATCTTCTGAGGAAGATTCTGTTCGAAAACATATCAATACTACAAGATATCAAACCGATTTATTGCAAGATTTGGATAATTGGAATCAAATATGCTGTTCGCTGGATACTACTGGAGACACTGTTCTCTCAATTGAAGAATACTTAATCAGGATACAGGCGTGGTTTCTTCCAAATAATTCACCGGCAAGTGATCATGGAGTTAGCCGAAATTTTTCTTTCAAAATTAAATAGGGGGATAGTCAAACCACTCCTGGTCACCGCTATTGCAACAAGTCATCATATTCACGAATAAAGGTGATTAAGAAAAAGGAGACAAAATGGAAATTACTATAGAAAATAAATCAGGTGCACCATTTTACGTTTATGGGTTTAATTTTGGTGCTCCGTCAAGTGTTCAGCCTGTTGGCAGAGGGAATCCTCTTGAGAATGAAGATCAATTGAATTTTCAACTTCAGTCTAATCCTAAAATGAGAATATATTTTTCTGCTAATAAATTAACTCAGAGTATTGAAAAGGGATCAGCTCCTGATCCCTTCAATTTTTATGTAGATGGATCAATAATGTACTCTTTCATTGAATATAATTATGAATCTCAAGACTCGCGATATACTATTGATCTATCATATATTGATGAATATTCTTATCCTATAACTCTTAAGTTTGCAAATGTTGGCAGCTATGAAGGTTGTGTTGAAGGTTGTGTTGAAGGTTTTGAATATGGTTTTAAAAGCCTACAGAATGTAATAACAGAATTAAACAAACAAAACAATTATACTTGGTCTGCTCTAGCCTGGCCGTTAACCAATGTGAAAACTCGCTGGGATCAATATCCTAATGATATACATAGAATTGTAGGTCCCAATAAAATATGGGCTGCTGAAACTAATGAAAAATACAAAATAGGTCCATGGGTTCCTACATCTTATCTTGCTTTTATTAACGACCTTCCTGAAACAGGAACCCAACTGTTCGGATCTAATACGACAAACTGGAACGGATGGGAAACCTTTAATGCTACTCATTCTCCTAGTCCGTCAACGACAGGGTACGTACAAGCCCTTCATAAAACAGCAATTTCTAGTTTTGATAACCTAAAATTGACCCATTAAAGCAAGAAATTATAACCCAAAATTGACCCACCTGTAATAGACTTCTGATAATACGAATTTCAAGAGGGAAAATCGATTGTCAGAGGAGAGGAGGATGCTAACAGTGGAT
>JAAELK010000062.1 GCA_024226935.1 Desulfobacteraceae bacterium | reverse complement strand
TGATATTATACCATCGACTTGACCAGCCTTCTTTCTTTAAAAACTGGATCATCGAGTATACAGGAACAATAATTAATGGATCATATAAAGATCATATCTATTCCCATGTATTTAATCTTTATTCGATTGAAAGGAACGAATATATTGTCATCGATACCCATAATCATGATCAATTTAAATTGGGAGCCAGGGATCCAATCGCCTATCTAAATAGATTTAAGCCGGAGTGTTTTGCTACTGTAACTCAATAATGTCAGGCTTTTGCAGCAACTCGGGAGATGGGTGAGTTTTCGTTCAAGCACTATATATTAAACGGGCATTTTTCAAAAATTGTTAAGTATATAATTACAATTTGAAGAAAGGGGCACAAAAATGAACAGGACAAAATTCCAATCCAAGTATTTTACAACAAGTGATGGTGTGAGGTTGCACTATTTGGAAGCGGGGTCGGGTAAACCTCTTTTGCTTATTCCCGGCTGGTCCCAAAGTGCCGAGGAGTTCAAATATCAAATTGAGGAGTTTAGCAATAGTTGTCGCGTGATCGCCATTGATCATCGCGGTCACGGAGAGTCTGAAAGTCCTGATTTTGAATCATATTTTTCAAGACTGGCGTGATGTGATTGTGCGTATCACTCTTCCCACACTTATCATAGGTGGGAGGATGAGTGCTGTTCCCTGTAAATCTCTGGAGTGGATAGCCCGGCAAATTAAAGGGGCACAATTGGAAGTTTTCGAAGAAAATGAAGGTGGTAATCATTTCATGTTCATCGAAAACCCCAATAAATTTAATCAGATTGTCGCAGGGTTTATCTGATTGTTGACGGGTTTTTAAAGGATTGCCAGCATTTGAAATTTATCAAATATCAGCAAGAGTCCGATACTGATGAGTAAAATACCGGCAACCTTGTTTATCACTCCGATTAATTTGGTGGCCCGTTTCATGAATCCAAGCATGGAATTAATAAAAATTGATATCAGGATAAAGGGAAGAGCAAGGCCTGCAGAATAGACTGCCAGCAGCCAGATTCCCTTGGAAATGGTTTCCTGGTTGCCAGCTACAATGAGGATACTGCCAAGCATCGGGCCGATGCAAGGAGTCCATCCGGCCCCAAAGGCCATGCCTATGACAAAAGTACCCAGCAGATGCATGGGTTTTTCCTTAACATGGAATCTCTTCTCAAATTGAAATCGTTGGATGTTGATGATACCCAGAAGGTGGAGGCCAAATACTAGTATAATGCCGCCTCCAAGGTAACGGATTACCCAGGAATAGCGGGAAGCCAGTCCCCCTATAAAGGAGGCCGATGCCCCGAACAGGATGAAAATTAATGAAAACCCTGCCACGTAGGCCAGGGTGGATAGAATCACTTTTTTTCGGATTTTTTTGTTGTCAGCGGTCAGTTCATCCACGGATAAACCGGTGATAAAGGAAAAATAGGCTGGTATCAGGGGCAGCACGCAGGGGGAAAGAAAAGAGAGCAATCCGGCAATAAAGGCTGCCGGAAATGTGATTGTTTCAGTAAACACAATAATATCCTTAATTTCTAATTTAAATTTTTTTTAGTTCTATTCTTTCTGGTACTCTAAGCATTCAGGTATTGGTTTCAAGGGGCCAAGATTGAAAGCTTAATATCGATTCTTTTTTTAATGCTGCATTTGTGATAAAGATTATATCTGATATACTCCATTCTGGAAAATAAATCTAATTTTTTTGACCAAGGATTTAAATAACAGGCGATTAAAATGATTATCATAATTAATAGTGGAGAAAAAATTGATACGGCAGCCTTGACTTCAGCAGAACGGCATGTTTTGCAAAAACTTTTTGCCTGGAAGTCCCTGGTAGATTCTCTGGCTCTTTTCAGAAAAAAAAAGGATGAGGCTCTTAAGATCGGGTGGAATAATTCGGGACCTGTGTCCGAGAGTCGGGCCCTTTCTCTTGTGATTGCCCACCTGGAAGCACAGGTCCTTTTGCGGTTGAAAAAAACTTCTTTTTAATCCTAAACCATGGTCGAAATATTGATCAATTCTTTGTCCAGTTTTTTAGCTGATATTTTTACATTTGTTTTTAATTGCTGGGCAAACACGGAAATCTTATATTCCTCCAGCAGCCAGTAAAAGGATTCCACAGCTCCTGCTTTTTCCTGGGAAGATTTTTCAGATAGGCAGTTCAAAAGGGTGTTTAATTTATTGGTAAATGGTTCGATTAAAAGGGCCTTTTGAGTCTCTTTGACCGGGCTATCCACGGCCCGTTGGGCTCTGATGCGAATGCAGGCAAGGTAGCGTGGAAGTTGTTCTATTCTATCCAGGGTATAAAGTTCGATAAAATTTGTCGGGATCAGGTTTTTTAATTCCTTGAATAACAGGGTGAGCATTTCAAAACTGACGGGTTTTTTTTTGTATTGAAGGGATAATTTCTGGATCAGGGCAAAACAGGCCTCATATTCTCTACCCACGGCCAAAATTGTTTTTAGAATTTTCTGGGTTTTGGTATATAGTTGGGGAAAAATTTTGGCTCCATGGGCGTTAAAATCTGTTTTGGTACGTAAATCTTTTCCGAATAGATTTTTTGTGATGGCCAGGAAAATCTGTTCGGTGAATTGGGCGGATCCATTGAAATAGGGGGCTATCTGTTTTAGACCGGTGGCGGTTTTAATATCTTTTTTCAGGGCTTTGAAATTATCGGGAAAGGTGAGCTCAAACAGCTTCTGGATTCCCTTGATGTGGTTGGTCAGAGCGATTTGTCTGGATTTGAACAGTCTCAGGGATAAACTTTGGTCACAGGATTTAATTTCCAGGCCGGGGTATATTTTTTGGATAAATCCGTCCGGTTGGGTAAGACAGATAAATGGCATAAGGTCGGGGAAGGACCAGTCTTGGATCCGGTTTTTTTCATGGGCTTTACACAGTTTTTCAAAGGCTGTATTTTTATTGGTGGGGCGCTGGGATGCAAATTGTCCTAAAAGGGACAGATCCCGCATGGATTTGATTTCCATGTTGTTTTTATCCCGGATGGAAATCCGCATTTTTAAGTGGGCCGGAAGTTTTTCTTCGGACCATAGGGTCGCCGGGATATTGAGATGAAATTTTTTTTGGATGAATGAGGAGAGCAGTGTAAATAGAGGTTTGTCTTCTTTGGGCATCTGTCTTGCGATGATGGCGGCCGTGTCCTGGACCGGCACCAGGCAGATTCTATATTTTTTTGGAAGGTTTTTGATTAGGGCTGTGATTTTATCTTCAAACAGGCCGGGTACAAGTTGGTCTACGCTGTGTTTTGACACAAGGGCTGCCGAATCTACAGGAACTTTGAGGGTGACCCCGTCGCTGTAAGCTCCGGGGTTAAATTCATATTCCAGGGGAAAATTGCCTTGTTCCATGGTAAGTGTATCTGGAAATTGGGCCAGTTCCTGATCATCCACCTGGACTTTTTGAAGATCGGAAAGGGTCATGCGCAAAAAATTATCATCCTTTTGGTTTTTGAGAAATTTGTTAAAGGTGTGAATATTAAAAAAGGGTCCGGGCAGCCGTGAATGATAAAATTCATAGATATCTTCCTCCGAGGCTAGGATATTTTTTTTACGGATTTTGTTTTCCAGTACTTCAAGACCATCAATTAGTTGTTGATTATGATCTATGAATTTCAAGGGTTGATGGATTTCCCCCTGGACCAGAGCGTGTCTGATAAATATCTGGGTTGCCTCTTCAGGGTTTACCCGGCCATAGGCAACCCTTCGATTGTTGACAATGATGAGTCCGAATAATGAGACCTGCTGACTTACCACCACCTCTCCTCTTTTTTTTTCCCAGTGGGGATCTGAATAGGTGTGGGTACACAAGTCTTTTCCGATCTCTTCGAGCCAGGCAGGATCTATATTGGCAACCCCCCGGGCAAAGAGTTGACTGGTTTTGACAAATTCAGCGGCGACAATCCAGGCGCCCGCCTTGTTAAAAAGCCCAGATCCGGGAAAGATAACGGCTTGTTGGCCCTTGGTTGCCATGAAAATATTTTTTTCTTTTTTATGGGCAATGCCAGCCAGGTAGCCGGACAGCAGAGCTTTGTGCAGGGCAATGTATAGAGGTCCGCCTAAATCAAATTCTTTTGATTTGAGGCCATAGGTTCCAATTGTTGTCCCAGGGGGGATACCACCCGGAGTATTGTTTTCTTTTATGTCATGTTCTTTGAGCATACGGCTGATCTGGCGGTGGATATCCTGCCATTCGTGGAGGCGTTTAAAGGAAAGAAAATGGTCCACACACCAATTTCTTAGTTTGGATCTGGATTTTAAACTTGTTTCGGCGGTTTTATAGGCATTCCATATATTGAGAAGAGTGATAAAATCAGAGGACGGATCTTTGAACAGGGCATGTTTTTGGGCGGCGGCCTGTATTTTGTCGGCCGGTCGCTGGCGGACATCGGCAATGGTGAGGGCCGTGACAATGATGGTTGCTTCTTTTAAACAGTTCTTTGTTTGTGCTTCAATTAATATCCGGGAAAGTTTTGGGTCCACGGGGATTTTGGCCATGATCCGGCCGGTCCGGGTCAGGCTGTATTGTTTTTTTTCTGCTCCTTTATCGGGGCACTTTGTTTTTTTCCGGATGGCACCCAGTTCTAGTAAGGTGTCAAATCCGTCTTTGATGCTTTTGGGAGCAGGGGGGTCAATGAAGGGAAAGCCTGCCACATCTCCCAGATTCAAAAATATCATCCGCAAAATGACTTCTGCCAGGTTGCTTCTCAGGATTTCAGGGGAGGTGAAAAAAGGACGTCCTTTAAAATCATCTTCATCGTACAGCCTGATACAAATCCCATTTTCAATTCTGCCGCACCGTCCCTGGCGCTGGTTGGCAGAACTTTGGGAAATAGGGCTCACAGGAAGGGCTGTGGTCCGGGTTCGGGGGGAATAGCTGGGTATTCGTGCAAGTCCTGTATCAACTACATATTTGATGCCCGGAATGGTGAGAGATGTTTCTGCCACATTGGTGGAAATAATGATTTTTCTTCCCGGGCCCCTTGAAAAAATCTTTGATTGTTCCCGGGCAGACAGTCTGGCAAATAATGGTAAAATAACGACACCTGGGTGGTTTTTGCCCCGGATCAGTTCAAGGGTTTCCCCGATATCTTGTTCCGTCGGCATAAAAATAAGGATATCCCCTGTCCGGGATCGTGTGAGCAACAGTTCTGCGGCTTTAGCTGCGGCCTCCACATAGCCCTGGTCTTCACTGTCTGAATTGTTTTCTTTATCATCGGAAAAGACAGGCATATAAATGGTTTCCACTGGATACATTCGGCCGGAAACCTCTATGATCGGTGCTTTGTCAAAGGCATCGGAAAACTTTTTTGTATCAATTGTGGCGGAGGTGATGATCAATTTAAGATCTTTTCGCTGGTGTACTAATTTACGCAGCAACCCCAGGGTAAAATCGATGTTCAGGCTTCTTTCATGGGCCTCATCCACGATTAGAACATCATATTGGCTTAAAAACCGGTCTTGCTGGGTTTCCGCCAGGAGAATGCCGTCGGTCATGAGTTTTATATAGGCATTGGCTGGAGTTTTGTCATCAAATCTGATTTTATATCCCACGGATTGCCCCAGGGTTTCATCCAACTCGAAGGCGATTCGTTTGGCCACATTGATGGCCGCAATGCGTCGGGGCTGGGTGCATCCGATCATTCCTTGTATCCCAAAGCCTGCTTCCAGGCAGAATTTGGGGATTTGGGTGGTTTTCCCGGAGCCTGTTTCACCAGAAATTATCACCACAGGATTTTTTTTGATGGCCCCAATGATTTCATCTTTTTTCCCGGTAATGGGCAGGTCGGGGTCAAAATTAAGGGATCTGGGCCGGCATTGTTGTCGACTCTCCCTTAGGGAGACGGAATTTTGAACTTTTTTTAAAAGATGTCGGCACTCTTTAGTATTATTTGCCGGGGGGTTGCCTGGGATTTTAGCTTGTTTTTTTATTGATCTTAAGGTCCTATAGATGATATATTGATCCTTGCCCATTGCTTTGGGCACAAGCGTTTCTATTCTTTTGAGGATATCCATAATAAGAGAATAGTAGTTCACTAATAAAAAATGTCAAATATTAGTATTTGGAAATTTTTTTATTGACATGGTTTGAATAATAAGAGACAAAATACTCTGCTCCAGAGATAGGGCGCTGTAAAATAAAGTAAAATTACTTTAAATGCATAGATAGATAGGGGGAAAAATAGCATGGGTGATACAGCTATTAAAATTGGAGGCGCCAGAAAAAGCGTCTTTAAAGATAAGGTAATGAAGCTTCTGCCCGAAGGCGGAAACTTGAATGCGTGTCTGACCTGTGGTGCATGTGCATCCGGGTGTCCTGCAACCGGCCTGGATGGAATGGATCCGAGGAAATTTCTTCGGATGGCAGCACTGGGCATGGATGAAGAAATTTTGAGTTCAAACTGGGTGTGGATGTGTTCCATGTGTACAAGATGCATGTATGTATGTCCAATGCAAATTAACATACCCCAGCTTGTTTTCAATGCCAGGGCAAACTGGGCCAAGGAAGATAAGCCAAAGGGTATTACAGGTTCTTGTGACATGGCTCTGAGAAATGATACCTGTTCTGCCATGGGGGCCACGGAGGAAGATTTCGAATTTGTTATAGGGGATGTTCTGGAAGAATACCAGGAATCCCAACCTGAATTTGTGGACATGAAGGCAGATGTTAACCGGGAAGGTGCCCATTATTTTTTGAATCAGAACTCCAGGGAGCCTGTAACCGAACCCGATGAGATGGTCCCCCTATGGAAAATTATGCATCTGGCCGGTGCCGACTGGACCTATGGCACCAAAGGTTGGGCTGCAGAAAATTATTGTATGTTTGCAGCAGACAATGAAAATTGGGAAAAAATTGTTCGAACCAAAGTTAAGGCGGTGGAGGATCTGGGCTGTAAGGTCTGGTTGAACACCGAGTGAGGGCATGAACTCTTTGCAGTCCTGGCAGGACTGAAAAAATTCAATATCCCTTACAATTTTGAGATTCAAAGTATTATTCAGCTTTATGCCCAGTGGATACGAGAAGGAAAACTTAAACCCTCTTCGGACTGGAATAGGGAACGTCAGATCAAGTTCACGGTTCAGGATCCTTGTCAATTGGTCCGAAAGACCTTTGGTGATCCCGTTGCCGAAGATTTGCGATACGTGGTAAGAGCTGTGGTTGGGGAAGAAAACTTTGTAGATATGACACCTAATCGATCCAATAATTTTTGCTGCGGCGGTGGAGGAGGATTTCTTCAGTCCGGATTTACCGAGCAGAGACGGGCTTATGGTCAGACCAAGGCCAATCAGATTCTGGCTACCAAGGCTCCTTATTGTATTACGCCTTGTCATAATTGCCATGCCCAGGTCCATGATATGTCCGAAGTTAACGATCATGCATGGGAGACTGTCCATCTGTGGACATTGCTTAACCTTTCCCTTGGTATTTTAGGTCCCAATGAGAGAACGTATCTTGGAGATGACTTAAAGGAAGTGGATATATTTCATCCTGAATCTGAAATGTAAGGTGTAAAATTTGATATAGATATAAAAAAAACCCCGGTAAAAGGCTGATTGTTTTTATCGGGGTTTTTATGTCTACTAATGTTCATTAGTCGATTCGCCTGGGTAAAGAAGGGAAGTCTTTGTTATATCTGTTTGCCTCATTGATTTAATTATGGTAAGGAAATTATCACTATGACTCAGATTATCAGTATTGCGAACCAGAAGGGGGGCGTTGGTAAGACAACTACTGCGATCAACCTGGCAGCCTCTCTTGCAAAATTGGGAAAACGGGTGTTGCTTATAGATTGTGACTCCCAGGCAAATGCCACCACCGGTATGGGGATTGATAAACCAAGCCTTCCAGCATCTTTGTACCAGGGGCTGATAGGGGAGGTTTATATTGACGAGATTATTCTTCCCACTATGTTACCCAAGCTTTATATTATTCCGGCCAATGTGGATCTTATCGGTTTTGAGATAGAAATGGTAGCAGCAGACCTGCGGGAGGCAAAGCTTAAACAGCTTTTAGCCAAGGTGATTGATCGGTTTGACTTTATTGTTATTGATTGCCCCCCCGCCTTGAGTCTTCTTACCTTAAATGCTTTTACAGCTTCCCATTCCGTATTGATTCCTCTGCAATGCGAATTTTTCGCTCTGGAGGGATTGGGGCAGTTGTTGGATACCATCAAGCGGGTGAAGGCATCCTTTAATCCTGGATTAAAAATTAAAGGGATTCTTTTGACAATGTTTGATAAACGGACTAATCTGGCTCAAAATGTGGTGGAGGATGCCAAACAATATTTTAAGGATATGGTGTTTAAAACAAAGATACCTCGGAATGTAAAGTTGGGTGAGGCGCCCAGTTATGGTTTGCCGATTATATTATATGATAAGCAATCACAGGGGGCTAAAAGTTATTTATCTTTTGCCAGGGAGCTTTTAAGACGATGATGAAAAAGAAAAAAAAACATACCGGTCTGGGGCGCGGGATATCTGCGTTGATTCCAGATTTGAATTCTCCGGAAATCGGTTCTGATTTTTTTATGTGCCCCGTTGGTGATATAGCCCCCAATAGATATCAGCCACGGAGACGATTCAGTTCGGAAGAACTGAATCGTCTCCGGGATTCCATTGCCCAACAGGGTATATTGCAGCCCTTGTTGGTCCGTCGCATGGGCGATGGTTATGAGCTTATTGCAGGAGAACGCCGACTGCGGGCGGCTGAAGCGGCAGGGCTTTCCCATGTGCCTGTGGTGGTAAAGGATTTAACCGATGAGCAGGTGTTGGAAGTTTCCATTATTGAAAATATACAAAGAGAAAATCTTAATGTGCTGGAAGAAGCAGAAGCTTATTTCAGACTCATCGATGAGTTCAAATATACCCAGGAAAAGGTGGCTAAGAGAATTGGAAAAAATCGGTCTACCATCGCTAATCTTCTCAGGCTTCGAAGCCTGCCCCGGGAAATAAAGAAAAGTCTTATTGATGAAAAAATTACCATGGGCCATGCCCGGGCGCTACTGGGTGGGGGGTCCCTGGAAAACCAACTCTATCTTTTCAATCAGGTGCTGGAGAGGGGGCTTTCTGTGC
Organism: Desulfobacteraceae bacterium; assembly: GCA_024226935.1. Lineage (GTDB taxonomy): Bacteria > Desulfobacterota > Desulfobacteria > Desulfobacterales > Desulfobacteraceae > NBML01. Next base: position 31,117 of record JAAELK010000062.1, on the reverse strand, counting down.
GGGAAACTGAACGATTGGTTAATCAGGCCAAGCAGGAACCCAAAAAAGTGGCTCAAAAAATTTCAGCAGTCGAAGAAAAACTTTTGGAGCAAGCCTCCACTCAGATCTCAACCCGGATTAAAAGCCAGGTTAAAATTAAAAAGAACGGTGATCGGGGCAGGATCGAAATTAATTTTAAATCCAAATCGGAATTTGATCGTATTGTGGATCTATTGAGTTGTATTCCATGAAAATAACCGTTGCAAAGACAGCAGGTTTTTGTATGGGGGTCCGGCGTGCGGTGGATATGGTCTTGGATGCATCAAATTGTGCCGGCGAACCTATATTTACCTATGGACCACTTATCCATAACCCCCAGGTTTTGGAAATGCTGGAAAATAAAAAAATTTTTCGGTTTGAGACCATCCCGGAAAAAGGAGAGGGGATTGTCCTGATCCGGGCACATGGAGTTCCGCCTGAAGATGAGTTGTCCTTGGAAAAAGCAGGATTTACTGTTTTGAATGCTACTTGCCCCAGGGTGGTCAGTGTCCAGGTGATTATCAATCGTTATGCGAAAAAGGGTTATGCCACAATTATTATCGGAGATAAGAAGCATCCGGAAGTGGTGGGGCTTTTGGGGTATGCCAGGGGAAATGGTTATACAATTACCTCCATGGAACAATTAAAGACCTTGCCTGCATTTGAAAATGCCGTGGTGGTTGCCCAGACTACTCAGAATACTGTGTTTTATGAGCAGATAAAAGCATGGTGTGCCCGGAATGCTCCCCATTATAAAATTTTTAACACAATTTGTGGATCCACGGAAAAACGGCAGTCCGAGGTGCGGCAATTGGCCCAAAAAAATGATGCCGTGATTGTTGTGGGTGGAAAACAATCCGGTAATACCAGGCGTCTTGTCCAGGTTGCAAAGGAAACAGGCACTTTGGCTACTCTTATTGAAGATGCTTCGCAAATTGATTACAAGGCTTTGGAATCGGCAAAATCTATTGCGATTACAGCCGGGGCATCCACGCCCAATTGGATTATCAATGATACCTGTGCAAAGGTAGCATATAATGTGCAAAAGCAGCGTCCCATAATTGGAGTATTGGTACAAATCAGGGATTTTTTGCTTAAGAGCAACCTTTTGCTGGCCGGTGGTGCCGGAGGGCTGACATATGCCTGCGCCATGGTTCAGGATTTCTCACAGATACTTATTCATTCTGCCGTTGCCATGTTGTATGTGTTGTCCATGCAGATTTTAAATAATATAATTACTATTAAATCGGATACTTATAATCATCCTGAACGGGCTGTCTTTTATAAAAACCACCAGGCTTTTTTGCGGGTGCTTGCTCTTGGTTCCGGGGCAGGAGGGCTCTATTTGGCTTATACAACTGGATTTGTTTCTTTTTGTATTCTGCTTGTAATGAGTCTCTTGGGATTGTCTTATAATTTAAAAAGTATTCCTGTTGTTTTTGGGAATAGTAAAATTACCCGGATTAAAGATATACCCGGGTCTAAAACCATCCTCATTGCCATTGCCTGGGGGATTGTTACCAGTTTATTGCCGGCAATTGCAAATTCTGGTTATATTCTGCCCGGGGTGACCACTTTTGTTTTTTCCACGGGTTTGGTCTTTGCCAGAACTGCTTTTTTTGATGTGTTGGCAATTCAAGGGGATCGGATTACGGGAAAGGAAACTCTTCCTATTCTTTTGGGTCCTGAAAAAAGTTTTAGTCTTATTCAATATGTGTTGGCCTTTAATATTTTTATTTTAATATTTGCTTATTGGACCGATTTATTCGCTAATAATGCATTCCTACTTGCCTTTGTGCCCCTTTTTATGCTTCTATTGATTAGATTGCATAAAAAAGATAGCTTGTTATCCGGTCGGCAATATGAGTTTTTAATCGAGTCTTCTTTTTTGTTTGCCGGGGTAGTGGCAGCCATTATTTGATAAATAACTGGGAGATGGTATGGCAAACGGGCGTGAAAATAAGATGAAATGTCCATTGATCGGGCTTCTAGCTGTAAAAAATCAATTGATCACAAAAGAGGAGTTGGAAACCGGATTGGTCAAATGTGCAGGGTCCATTGATCTTGAAAAAGATTTGAAAGATTATTTGGTTTCCAAAGAATTGGTGTCGGGGCAAAATATAGAACGGCTTTCCCGGGCAGCAAAAACCCTTGAAATTCGTCAGAAAGAGTATCGATTCGGTGCCCTTGCTATCAGCAAGGGGTTTATCAATAAAAGTGTTCTGGATCTGGCTTTGGAGGAACAGGAAAAAGCCATCAGGGGGGGGCATAAACCCAGTTTGATAGGAGATATGTTGGTGGAGGCTGGGATGCTGACTATAGAACAGAAAGATTATATTCTTAAATTGCAAAAGCGGGATATAACCCAGAACAAAAAAGCTGAATCCGATAAAAAAACTGTTTCCGGGCAAGAGTCTTCGGAAGCAGGTCAGGAAGCAGGTCAGGAAACAGGTCAGGAAACAGGTCAGGAAACAGGTCAGGAAACAGATCAGAAAACAGATCAGGAAAAGAAGTCTGAAACAAAAGAAGAGGTAGATACTTTATTGGCCCCGGAGATTATAACAGGCGGTATAAAGCTGCAAATTTCCAAGGATTTCATGGCAGCATTTATTTCAAAAACAGATCAATTCAAAACAGACGTCCTGGTAGGGGATATAAAAGAGGTCTTGTTTGAAAAAGAGATTGTGGCGGGTATAGTCGCGGATGATATGATAGACGGTTTTATTAAATCGTCGGGTTTTAAAACCCAGTCTTTTAGAATCGCCAGGGGGGTCATGCCGATTCAGGGCAAGGATGCAAAACTGGAGTTTTTTTTCAATACAGATTATCTCAAAGCCGGTGGTCTTGATGCAGATGGAAATATAGATTTTAAGGAAAGAGGGGAGATTCCCCTTGTGGAAGAAGGGACGGTTCTGGCAGAAAAAACTCCCATGGTTTTGTCCAGTCAGGGACAAAATATCTATGGGGATAAGGTGGAGGCCGTGGCCGGTGAGGATATAGAGCTGCGGTTTGGAAACGGGGTCAAGTTGTCTGAGGATGGACTTAAGGTTCTGGCGGATGTTCGTGGATATCCTAAATGTTCTTTGTCCGGGCAGATTTTTGTCCATAGTGAATATACAACCGAAGGGGACGTGGACTATGAAACCGGTCACATTGATTATGATGGAAATGTGACTATTAAGGGTTGTATAAAATCCGGGTTCAAGGTTCGGGGTAATGATATTAAAACCCTAGAGTTGGATGGTGGTATTCTGGAAGCAGACGGCGATGTGGTGGTGGAAGGTGGTATTAATGAAGGTAAAATCTATGCCAAGGGCAATGTATTTGCTAAATTTATTCATAAATCTGAGATTTCCTGTATGGGCAATATTGTAGTGTCTAATGAAATAGTAGATTCTCAAATTGAAACTGCCGGTTCATGTGCCCTTGAAAGCGGTAAGTTAATTTCTTCCAAGGTGGTTGCCAAGATGGGGATTACTGCCAAGCATATCGGGACACAAATGGCTGCATCCAGTGTGGTCAAAGTCGGGCAGGATATATTTACCGAAAAGGAGCTTGGAAAAATTAAGACCAGGGTCCGCGCTTTGAAAGATGATATCGGAAATTTCCAGATAAAAAAGAACAAGTTAGAAGAACAGAACTCGGAACTCCAGAAAAAAATTACCCAATTTGCCCATGTCCAGGATCGGGGCCAGCTTGATCAAGGGGAGGTGGAGACAAAAATAAAAGACCCTGAAAATAAAAATATCCTTGGTGAATTAGAGGAGCAATTGGCACAATTAAAAAAGTATGCCAAGAGCGCTGAAGAAAATATAGATCGGTGTTTTGAGAAGAGTGAGGCCATTGAAAAGGCCATTAAAAAACTTGATAAGGATATGGTTTCTTTCGGGAAAGATATTGATGACTTGATCCTGGAAAAAAATAGTATTACCCAGTGGGCTAAAGATAATCCAGGGAATGCTCTTGTATGTTGTGATGGAGCTATTCAACCGGGAATCACTATTCATGGCAAGCATAGTGTTATCACTCTGGATAAACTTACCCGGCATGTGAAAATAAGAGAGGTTCTTTTCAAGGCGGAAGGGGACGAAAGTAGACAGATTTATGAAATGCAAATCCAGAATATTTAAAAAAATATCAATTTAAAATAAGCAGTAAAAAATAATAGTGCCAGGCTATTGGTTCTTGATCCGGCTTATTCTTTCATCTTTTTCTATCCATATCCTGTTCAGCCATTTACAAAAGGTGGCTTTGTATTCCGGGTCATTAAAATAATCTCCTTTCAGTGCCTGGTTCACCTCTAAAACTTTAAGATCAATAATAATTTTTTTGGGTTTTCCGGAGAGAAAGTCCCAAAAACTTGGGATTTTATCGGGATATATGATGGTAACATCAATTATTTTGTGCAGATAGTCCCCCATGGATCCCAGAACAAATGCAACTCCACCGGCTCTTGGGGTGAGCAGATGGGTAAAGGGTGCCTTTTGATTACTGTTTTTTTGGGGGGTGAACCGTGTGCCTTCTACAAAATTCATGATGGATATGGGTGTGTGCTTAAACTTTTTACAAGCTTTTTTTGTACTTTCAAGGTCCTTGCCCCGCAGATGTGGTTTTTGGGCAAGAATTTTTTTTGAATACCGTTTCATGAATGGAAAATCCAATGCCCACCAGGCAATCCCCAGAAAGGGAACCCAAATGAGTTCTTTTTTTAAAAAAAATTTTAACATGGGAATTTTTTTGTTCAATGTTTTTTGAAGCACTAGGATGTCTACCCAGGACTGGTGGTTGGACATGACCAGATACCACTCCTTTTTTTTTAATTTTTCCATCCCGCGGATATCCCAATCAATTTTAGAGAACAGAGCCGAATTTAATGAATTTATGTTGATCCATAAAGTGGCAATGGCGATTAGAATTTTATCCACAATTACAATGGCAGAAGGCAAGGGGATGATAAATTTAAATAGAGATAGAAAAATCAGGGGTATAGTCAGGCAAATAGTATTAACCAGGGCAAGTAGAAAGGATAAAATACCTTTGAGGGGGGAGGGTAAAAAAGAAAGCATCAGTCTTTGTGTCCTTTTGTATGGGTCTCTATGTATTTTTTTATGGTTCGTCGGTCCAGCCCCGTTTTTCGGGCCACTTTTTCGTAGGTTCCAAGGGTGTCATAGAGCAGTTTACAGTACCCTGCCACAAGGTCTGGTACTGTAATATTTTTTTCTTTTATTCCCCGTTGAAGGAGTTTGGAAAGGGATAACTGGGCTGGTTCTCTGATTTTAGTGCCCTTGTAATCTCTTTTCAATAATACGCTTCTAACGCATTGCTCTAATTCCCTGACATTACCTGGCCATTGATAATTCTTTCCCAGCCGGCGGTCAATGATTCTTTTTACTTCTTGGGTTAATTTTTGTGAATCCATACCGGTCATGCGGTGGATGGTGAAATTCAAAAGATCATCCAGTTCCGATGGAGATTCTTTGATTCTGGTTCGCAAGGGGGGAACCTCGATGATATCTGAACAGAGTCGATAGTAAAAGTCATCCCTGAAAATTTTGCCACCCATGATCTCTTCTTTGGGGCGGTTGGTGGCGGCAATGACACGGCCATTAAACCGTAAAGTTGTGTGTGCCCCCACGGGGGAAAAGTGCCTTTCCTGGAGAACCCGTAAAAGTTTGATTTGTACATGGTTGGGGATCTCTCCGATTTCATCCAATAGGATGGAGCCGTGGGGGCTGCACCTGTCAAAAACCCCTTGGTAGTCTTCAACAGCTCCGGTGAATGCCCCCTTGGTGTGGCCGAATAATTCGGATTCTAAAAGGGTCTCAGGGTATTGGGAGAGGTTCAGGGAGGAAAAGGCCTGGGTAAAGCTTTCTGTGAAATATCCTTTTTTGATATCGAAGGGGATATAGCCGCTTCGACCTATGGCCTGGGCTGCTGTTCCTTTCCCGGTTCCGGTCTCACCTATGAGCAGGGTGGAAAAATCCTCCATTTTGTTCCATAGAACATTGTCATAGAGTTCAATATTATGGGTGAAAATATTATACCAGAGATGTTTTTTCAGGTTGCGCATACAGGTACTATTGCCCACCAGGGCGTGGGATATAAAATAAAATGCCCTCCTCAACTGGTAGGATAGGGCGAAATAATGGTAAAAGGTTTTGGTGTCAAAACCTTTTTGAAGAACCATCTGTTTTGCTTGTTCAACAAAATCAACTTTGACCGGTGAGTCTTTGGCTTTGATCTGCTCTTTGATTAATTGATCAAATTTGTCCCTGAATTTATGGAAGATATCGAATAGATAGACCACCCGAAGTATTTCTTTGTCCCCGTCCTGGTAGTCATTTATATTTGCTTTATTTTCCGTTTCCAGTTTTTTTAAACGTTTATCCACTTCCCAGACGCCTTTGTCTTTGCTTTCCCTGCGGGATGCAGAAGGGAAAAGTCCGGCAATCTTCTGGTCCAATTTTTCCCTTAGCTCGCTGAACGGGTTTGCAAAGGCTGCATTATGGACGGTTTTGAAGAATTGTCTTTCTTTTTGGTCCAATTGAATTTTTCTCACAGGATCTCCATTTGGTTGAAGCAGATTAATCTATTAAAAATATTTAAATCTTTGAGCAATTTTGTATGGCCAGTATACATAAAATGCCAGAATATTTAAAGGTGGTTATGATGAAAAAAACATTTTTTTTTATAAATGGTTTTTATTTCAGGGTGTTAGAAAAAACATACAGGGTGGCACACTCTTTGATATATAAAATGGAAATTGAAATTAAAATAAATGTTTGAGAACCATCGTTTTTCATTTGGCAGGCAGTCAAATAAAGATGATACCAAAAACTATATATGGAGTTATGTTTATGATTACAAGAATACTGAATTCAAGATTGCCTTTGATGATTTATACACCCGTCAAGGTATTTGACTCCAGCTATTTTCATGCCATCTACCGGTCTGGTGCTTTACCTGTCTTTGATACGGAGTTTTTAAGTCATGATGATATTCTGGAAAAGGCTTCTTTGCTTTCCAGGGAAAATCTTGGCTTTGGCTTGCGGTTATCTTCCCATGACCATGATACCATTGCTGCCCTGAAGCAGAAAAATATGCCTAACCTTGATCTTTTGATTGTCCCCCTTTCTAAAGAGGATAAGGCCGCTGATTTTTCTAATTTTAGTGGTACAAAAATAATTCTTGAAATTAATGATATTCATCTGATTGATAATATAAAGGCCGTTGATCCCCATGGTTTGATTCTCAAGGGGAATGAGGCTGCGGGAAAGGTGTCCAGATATTCTTCTTTTATCCTCATGCAATGGTATTTGAAAAATAGTGATCTGCCTGTTTTTATCCATGGAGGTGTTGGCAGGTATACTGCTGCCGGTATGCTGGCTGCAGGAGTGTCCGGGTTTGTTATGGACAGTCAGGTGTTGTTGGCAGATGAGGCCCCTGTATCACAAAATTTTAAAAAATTGTTGGCCATGGTGGATGAAGGAGATTCCACTGAAATTATTTTCCAGGATAAAGAGATTTATCGGGTTTTTGCAAAGCTGGGGACCAAGATTGTCAGGGATCTTAAACAGGAAGCTGTTCAGGTTGCCGAGGCAAGTGATGGGCATAATCAGATTTATCAGTCCATTGCCAATAACATAGTTGGTCTGGATAATCAGGATGTCTCATTTATTCAGTCCTTGTTCTATCTCGGCCAGGATGGGGTTTTTGCCAAGGACTTTGCCAGGGAATCTACCAGTCTTGAATCCATGGTATCTTCTTTTTTTACTGTTATCGGGGAAAATCTTGATTTTATTGACCGGTATGATCCGGTGGTGCCGGATTCTGCTTTTGCAAAAGATCAATCCACCAAGTTCCCATTGATCCAGGGACCCATGGCTAATATTTCGGACAATAGTCAATTTGCTAATATGGTATTGGAAGCCGGAGCCTTACCCTTTTTTGCTGTGGGGAGCCAGCCCGAAACCCTGGCCGATGATATGCTCAAAGATGGGGCAGACAAAGTTATAAATTTTGGCGCCGGTCTTGTGGGTATTGAAGCCTTTAATCCCGCAGTTCACAAGCATCTGGATATGGTAAAAAAATACAAGGTACCCTATGCTTTGTTTGCAGGTGGTATTCCCTCCCAGGTGGTTGAACTGGAAAAGGCTGGCACCAAAACCTATCTGCACACTCCATCTGTTTCCATGATGGAAAATGCACTGGAAAATGGGTGTCGCAGGTTTATTTTTGAGGGTGGTGAAGCAGGTGGGCATGTGGGTTCCCTGTCCAGCATGGTTCTATGGGAAGCCGCCATAGCAAAATTGATCAATACATCACGGGATTTATCCGACCTTTATCTGGTTTTTGCCGGTGGTATTACCACGGCCTTTGCCTCTTTTTTCATCTCTGGTATGGCTTCCTTTCTTGCTGCCAGGGGGGCAAAAATCGGGATTCAGGTAGGTACTGCCTATCTGTTTTCCAATGAAATTGTTGACACAAAAGCTGTGAAAAAACAATATCAGGAAATTATCATTGAAAAAGATGAAACAGTGGTCATTGGCAGGAGTCTGGGGCTTGCATCCAGAACAGCTCCCACCCGTTTTGCCAAGGAAATGGAGGAACATGAAGCCCGGATGATTTTGAATAATGAAAAATTATCCCAGCGAAAACGCTCCTTTGAAAAACGCAATATCGGCTCTCTACTCATTGGTGCTAAAGGTTTTCTGCCGGATTTTAAAAATCCAGGAAAAGATAACTACACTTGGTTTGACGATGCTGAACATAGGGAAAAGGGAAATTTTCTGGTGGGTGATAGCCTGGCTTTTTTCAAGGAACCTGTTTCCATCAAAGAGATCCATGATCAATATTTTAGTGGCAAGGCCGACCTGTTCGCACACATCAATCAATTGGAGATCTTTTCCAGTCCGGTAAATAAAATCAAAGACGAGATTGCCGTGGTGGGTATTGGTTGTACTCTTCCCCATGCAGATAATCCGGACATGCTCTGGGAGAATATTCTGAATAAAAAATATTCCATCAGTGAGATGCCCAAAGCCCGTTTTGACAGAGATTTATATTATAATCCGGATAAGAACGCCGATGATACCACCTATACTATTTTGGCCGGTCATGTGGATGATTTCAAATTTGATAGTGATCGATTCGGTTATGATGAAGGCAAGGAAAAACATCTGTCCCGAAGTCAGCAAATGGCGCTTTCTACAGCTTATAAAGCAGTGGAAAATGCAGGGCTTCTGGGGGAAGATGACAGGTTGATAACCGATGATCCCCAAAGGACAGCTGTTATTATTGCCACTTGCCTTGCCAATGAATTGGCAAATGAGATCCAGCTTAAATACTGGTATCCGGAAGTGGTTTCCATGCTGGAGAAAACCAAGGAGTACGCTACCCTTGGAGATGCTGAAAAAGAAAAAATTAAACAGGCTCTGCAAAATGGGATGGAAGGGGAACATAAGGGGTATGATCCCGTCCACGGAATTCTTTTGAATATTGAAGCCTCCAGAATTGCCCGGCACTTGGGTGCCAGGGGTGCCAACTATGTTGTGGATGCGGCCTGTGCATCTTCCATCACTGCCATTGAGGCTGCGGTGGGGGAACTTTTATCCGGTGATCACGATCAGGTTATTGTGGGTGGGGTAAATACCCATTTGGCTCCGGAATCTTTTATCGGATTTGCCAAGATAGGAGCTTTGTCTGCAACGGGGTCCTATCCTTTTGATGGTCGTGCCGACGGCTTTGTTCTGGGTGAAGGTTCTGTGGTGTTTGTTTTAAAACGTATGAAAGATGCCATCAGGGATAAGGATAAGATCTTAGGGGTTATTAATTCCATTGGGGGTAGTTCCGATGGAAAAGGCAAAGCTATTGCTGCTCCTAAGCCCAAAGGTCAGGAGATGAGTCTGGCCCGTTGTTTTGAAAATATCCGGCCGGAAATTCTTCCCGAGGACATAGGGTTTATCGAAGCCCATGGTACTTCCACCCAGGTGGGTGATGAGGTTGAGTTGAAAACCCTTGCAACCATGTATAAAAATGCCCATGCAGGAGTTAGTTCCATCAAATCCCAGATAGGCCATCTGCTTGGGTGTGCTGGATCTGCCGGTTTATTAAAAGCCTTGCTTGCAGTGAATAAAGGAGTTTTGCCTCCCAATGGGAAATTTAAGACCCTGTCCGATAACTGTGATTTGAGTGATTCTTCCATGTATATTGTGGAAGATGCCAAAGCCTGGGACCCTGGAACTGGTAAGACCCGAAAGGCCGGGATTTCTTCCTATGGGTTTGGGGGTATTAACTATCATATGGTCGTGGAAGAGATGACAGATGGGTATGAGGCTATGAAACGCGATATCTTTTCGGACCTGACCTATGATTTTAATGAAGACAGGATTGTGGTTGCAGGTCTTGGCGTGTTTCTTCCCGGGGCCAGCAATACTGAAGAATTTTGGGAAAAATTATCCACCGGGGAAAAACAATTATCCCATATTCCCAAGGAACATTTCGATAACGATGCCTATGCAGCCTTTGATAAAAATTCCCATTACAGGTTACCCAAGATCAAGGCCGGTGTCATAAAAGATTATAAATTTAACAGTATCAAATACAGAATGCCCCCTAAAATGGTTAGATCCATTGAGCGCGGCCAGCTCTTCGGGTTGGAAGCCGCCGGTGAAGCTTTGGAATCCTGTGGTTTATTGGAAAAAAAAGGAGCTTCTGTTAGGACCGGGGTCATTCTGGGGACTATTTCCGGGGAACGCCAGAGTAAGAATATTATCCGGGTCCGGAAAAACTTTATCGGTAATTTGATCAAAAATTGTTCTGGGCTTCCTGCTGATATTGCAGGGACTGTGGGTCAAGAGATTGTGGATGCCATCTGTTCAGATATTCCGGAAAATAATGAAGATACTACCCCCGGACTTTTATCCAATATTATTTCCGGTAGAATTGCTAATTTTTTCGATCTTAACGGGCCTAATTATGTGTTGGATGCCTCCTGTGCTTCCTCCACCATTGCCATCCGCAATGCCACAAGGAATTTGAAACATAAGGATCTGGACTTTGTTCTGGCTGGCGGGGTGGACTGTAATCTTTACCCTGCAGTACTCATGGCCTTTAAGCGTCTAGGACTTTTATCCGAGGGGGCATGTAAATATTTTGATTCCCGTGCAGAAGGTTATGTTATGGGTGAGGGCGCTGCCATTCATGTCCTGACCACCTATAAAAAAGCCAAAGATGCCGGTATGAAGATTTTAGGTGAGATTAATGAGTGCACTATTCGTTCCAGTGTACCCGATCACCTGTTGGCACCTTCCGAGCAGACCTTTGTATCTGTCATCAATGAGGCCTACCAAAAATCTGGTATCAGAAAATCGGATATCAATCACCTGGATCTTTTTGCCTTTTCCAATATTTTTGGAGATATTATTGAGAAACAAGTGACCGAGGCTTGTTTTAATCATGAAATGTATTGCGCCAACATTAAGCCTCAGTTTGGGTATTTCAAGGCGGCCAATCCGGCTGTTGCCCTGGCTAAGCTTATGCTCATGAACTCCAAGGGACAAATTTTACCCGACTTTAATTATGATCAAAAATATTCCACACTCAATGATTCTAAAATCTTGAAACCAGCCACGAAGGTGGTGTCCAGAAGTTCTGATCAAACTTTCATGTTTGCTGCCAATGTTAACGGTATTGGTGGAAACCACGGTCATATGATTGTGAGCTGCCTGCCCAGGGTTTTGGAACGACAATTGGCCGGTTTTGACCAGTCCGAAAGTGTTGAGTCAGCAAGTGTTCAATCAGCAAGTGTTCAATCGGCAAGTGTTCAATCGGCAAGTGTTCAATCGGCAAGTGCTCAGCCGGTGATTGAAGTTGAATACAAGACTTTGCCTGGAGATGATCTGGTGCTTGGTGATACTTCCTATTCCGCGGATCATAGGGGAAAGAAATTACGTATGGTGGCCTTGTTATCAGGCCAGGGAGCCCAGAGGCCCGGCATGATGAAAGAATTGTTTGAGGCTGATGCCCATATCCGGTCTGTTCTGGAAAAAGGGGATACCATCTTCAAAAAATTGCGGGGATATTCTTTGCTGGATATGATGTTCAAAGAAGATGATAGACTCAATTCCACCCAGAATACTCAACCGGCTGTTTTCCTTTCTTCTGCTGCTATTTGTAGTCGTTTGGCCATGGAAGGGTTTGCTCCGGATTATTTTATTGGCCATAGTGTGGGGGAATATACAGCTCTTTTTTGTTCCGGGATGTTGGGATTTGAAGATGCCATGCGGCTTATCATTAAACGCTCGGATCTCATGTATGAATCAACACTGAAGGATCCAGGTAAAATCATGGTGGTCTTTAAAAATGAAAAAGAGACGGCCAGCCTTATTCGAAAATCCTTTGTGTCAAATATTTATATTACCAATAAGAATAGTGAAAAACAGACTGCTGTATCCGGTAAGGCTGAGGATATTGAAAAATTTTGTCAATATCTGTCCCAGCAGGCTGTGGTTTATAAGAAACTTAATCTTACCGGTGCTTTTCATACCCCGATGCTAAAAGAAGCCTCGGATAAATTAAGAGCTTATCTTGCTCCCCTTCAATTTAATAATACCCGGTATGGAAGGATTATTTCCAATACCATGGCCCAACCTTACCCGGACCAGCCGGAAGAGGTAAAAGACCTGCTTGCAAAGCAGATTGTTTCTCCCGTTGAGTTTATTAAATCCATTGAAAATGTCTATGTCTCCGGTCGGACTCATTTCATTGAAATCGGTCCATCTCGACTCCTGGTTAATTTGTTGAAAAATATCAATGTGGGTGAATATGGTACGGCCGTGTCAGTGGATGCAAGGGTCGGCGAGGTTGCCTCTTTTGAGGCTTGTCGCCAATATCTGATTTCATGCAACGCCATATTTGAGCCTAAGACCATTGTACATCCGGAGCCAGAGGAGATTGTTGAGCACCAAGTAGCAGTTAAAGAGGAGTTACCTGAAATAGAAATGTCAGAAGATTTTGAATCATTCAAACAAAATAATCAGAGCTTTGTGGATCGGATATTGTATAAGGAGTTCCAGCATCAGAAGCGTAATTTGGCTGTTGATGCCATGGAACGGTTTAATTTCAATACCCAGCGTATTATGATTTCAGGTGTTTCTGTGGGATTGCCGGGCAAGGCTCGTCGTGTCTTTTCCAAGGATAATTTTGATGCCATCCTTAACGGCAAAAATTTTATTGAACCCTTATCCACAGCTGCCATGGAAGAGTTGACTGATAAAAATATCACTAAGCTTTTTAAACAACCCGATGGTAATGCTAAATTTGTTCAGATCACCAAAACAGAGGATGTCATCCATTTGGCTGGTCAGTTGGGATATTTTGATCTCACCGATGAATACGGTATAAAGGAACAATATGATGTGGCCATGGCCATGGGCATTGCCGCAGGGATAGAAGCTCTTAAGGATGCCAATATCCCCTTGGTTATGCAATACAAGAAAATGAAGGGCGGCAAGACCATGATTCCGGCCGGATTTGCTCTTCCCGAGGAGATGCAGGAGGAAACCGGTGTTATTATTACTTCTTTATGGCCTAATTCTGAAACCCTGATCAAGGAGCTTGAGAAATATTATTATGGAAAACTGTTTCTCAAACCCTATGAGGAATTTGAAAAGATCTATTATTACCTCATGGAGAAGGTAAAGGAGATGGAGATTAAGGAAGAACTCACGGAATGGTTCTTCAAGGCAAAATCCCGGAAACGTACCGATGTTGATACTTACAAGTTTGATCGGAACTTTGTGGCCAATTACTGCCCATTGGGATCTGCCCATCTTGCCCAGATCATCAAGGCCAAGGGACCAAATACCCTGGTATCTTCCGCTTGTGCTTCCACCACCCTTGCCATCGGTATTGCAGAAGATTGGATTCGGGTGGGCAGGTGCAAGCGAGTTCTGGTCATAGGCGGGGAAAATGCTACCTCACCTACCCAGAATCAATGGGTGGGTTCTGGCTTTTTAGCTCTGGGGGCTGCCACCATTAAAAAAAGAGTGTCCGAAGGCGCTAAGCCCTTTGACGAAGACCGTAATGGAACAATTCTGGGTTCAGGTGCCATCGGCATGGTCATCGAAGACCAGTCCAGTGTGAATAAACGTGGTATGACCGGTCAGTGTGAGATTCTTGGAACACATATGGCCAATTCAGCTTATCACACCTTTAATATTGATGTTCCCCATATGGCCAGTGAAATGAAAAAATTCATTACCAAGGTGGAAAATCGGACGGGGTTGAGGAAGGAAGATTATGCAGATAAGCTGCTCTTTATGTCCCATGAAACCTATACTCCGGCCAGGGGAGGTAGTGCCGATGCTGAAGTTACAGCCCTTGAAACTACTTTTTCCAAGTATTTGAGCAAGATCTGTATCTCTAACACCAAGGGCTTTACCGGTCATACCCTGGGAGCTGCAATTGAGGATGTAGTTATGGTTAAGGCTTTGCAAAAACGCAAGGCACCCCCCATTGCTAATCTTAAAAAAATACCCAGCCATTTCAGAAAACTTAATTTTTCCGGCCAGGATAAAATTGATTCTGAGTATGGTCTTCATCTGTCCGCTGGCTTTGGATCCCATTTTGCTTTTGTTTTTGTTAAGCGGGTGGAGGAAAATCCAGTTAAAGGCAATCGGGCCTATCATAAATGGCTCAGAAAGATAACCGGTTCCCAAAAGCCGGAACTTAAAGTGATCGATAATACTCTTTGTGTTATTGCCGGGGATCCAGAAACAGGGCCGTTGGAACCTGATACGAAAAAGTTTGACGGGTCGGAAAATAAAAGCCAGGTGTCAAAAACAGGTCAGGTTTCGGTCAGTCCGTCGGCTCCTGTCATTGAAACAGCCGTTTTAGATTCTAACCCCCAGTCTGTTCTGGAACCTGCCGCAGTTCCGGTTGCGAAGGTAAAACAGATTATTGCTGAACAGACCGGTTATGCGGCTGATATGCTGGAAGATGATCTGGATCTGGAAGCTGATCTGGGAATTGATACGGTAAAACAGGTGGAAATCTTTGGCAATATTGCAGCAGCTTTTAGTTTTCCAGTGCCCGATGATCTGAAATTGCGGGAGTTGAACACCATTGAAAAATTAGGGGCCTATGTGGCTACCCGGGTAGATATCCCCGCGGCCGTCCCTGAAGTTTTGGTATCTGCTCCTTTAGCTCCTGCTGGTTCTTCCAATGCCATTGAGATGGTAAAAACGGTGATTGCTGAGCAGACCGGGTATGCAGCTGACATGCTGGAGGATGATCTGGATCTGGAAGCAGATCTTGGAATTGATACGGTAAAACAGGTGGAGATTTTTGCCAAGGTGGCTTCTACCTTTGGTTTTTCCGTGCCCGATGACTTGAAACTTAGAAATTTAAATACCATTCAAAAACTGGCGGACTATGTTGGTAGCAGGGTGGCAACTCCTGTTGAATCACCTGTTTTGGCTGTTGCTGACAAGGCTTTGGCTTCACAACCCAAGCAGGAAGCTTTAGTTGTTGCACCCGATGCCGTTGCAACGGTTAAAGAAGTGATTGCTGAACAGACCGGTTATGCGGCGGATATGTTGGAAGGTGACCTGGATCTGGAAGCAGATCTGGGAATTGATACGGTAAAACAGGTGGAGATTTTTGCCAAGGTGGCTTCTACCTTTGGTTTTTCCGTGCCAGATGATTTGAAATTGCGGGATCTGAACACAATTGCCAGACTGGCCGAATATGTTCAAGCTCGAATCGGTGGTACTTCCCAGGCGCAGGTTTTAAAGCCTGAGCCATCTGTTCCAACAGCTCCTAAGACTCCTGATTCGGTTGGTTCTCCCGGGATAGCCAGTCAAATTCCTGGTAATGATGCCATTGATACTGTGCGGGACGTGATTGCACAGCAGACGGGGTATGCAGCTGACATGCTGGAAGATGACCTAGATCTGGAAGCAGATCTGGGAATTGATACGGTAAAACAGGTGGAAATTTTTGCAAAGGTTGCTTCCATCTTCGATTTTTCCGTGCCCGATGATTTGAAACTCAGAGAGTTGAACACCATTGCTAAACTGGCTGACTATATAAATCAAAGAGCCCAGATAACCATAGCTCCGGCTAAAGAGCCCATATCGGTTACAGGATCGGGGGATGGAGTGGAAAAGGTTTTACCTGTTGATTCTTCCCATGGGTTTCCAGATGTAACATCCCCCATCAAACGATTGGTGGTACGGGTGGATGAGGCAGCTATGCCCAAGGCTTCTACCAGGGATTTTAAGGGAAAGAAAATTCTGATCTCCCTGGATAGTCACGGGTTTGCCGGGGCCGTTATTGACAGGATAAAGGGGCTTGGAGGTGAGGTTATTACCATGGGTGTTCAAAATGGTAATAATCCGGTTGATCTTGATTTGGATCTTAGTGATATCAAGGGGATGGAAGAGAAACTGGAAGGGTTTAAAACCAAAACTTCCGGGGTGAACGGCTTTATCCATCTGGCTCCCCTGGATTATTATTTTGCTGGTAAAAATGCGGCAGAGGTAAAAAATCCTGTCTTTGCATCGGACGAAGAATTGGATACTACCATAAAATCTGCCTTTGTTCTGATAAAAAGCCTGTTTGATATTCTGGATGGCAAAGGAAATATTATGGGTGCTATCACCTTTGATTCCGTGATTTTTCCTTATATGGCCGGTGGAGGCGAAATTCATCCCATGTTTGCCGGGTTGGCAGGGCTTATGAAAACAGTCAATAAAGAGATGCCTGACACCCAGGTCAAGGTGGTGGATTTTTCTTATAAGCATCCTAAAAAGAGCCTGGACCGGATTGTAGATTTGTTCATTGGTGAACTTTTGTCCGAAGATGGAAGGTGCGAGGTTGGGTATAAGAATAAAAAACGTTATGTCCTTTCCATGCATCAAAGTATCGCAGACAGGACCCAGAGGATCGTCTCCGAAAATGACACCCTGCTTGTAACAGGCGGTGCCGGGGGAATTACCTATGAAATCCTTAAACGGGTAGTGGAGACTTATAAGGTCAATCTGGTCATCCTGGATATCAATGATATCTATGCCACTGATCCGAAATATTTAGAGAAGTCATCCAGTTCAGCAGATCTTATGGCATTGCTTCGTAGCGACATGCCGGGGGTTAAACCCGTTGAAATCAAACGGGCGTTGGATCGGTTGATCCGGGTACGTCAGTCGGTGGAAAACATTGAATACCTTCAATCTTTGGGGATTCAGGTGGATTACAAATGTGTGGATGTTACGGACTTTAAAGCTGTGAAAAAAGCTGTGGACTCCTGTGACCATATTGACGGTATCTTTCATGCAGCCGGTATGGAAATGAGTCAGTTCATTCCTAAAAAAGAACTATGGTCCTTTGAACTGGTGGTGGATGTCAAGATCAAGGGTATGCGCAATTTACTGGAAGCGGCTAAAGATCGTGACTATAAATATTTTTTCACTTTTTCTTCGGTCACTGCCCGGTTTGGTAACCAGGGTCAGGTGGATTACACGGCTGCCAATGATTTTCTCGGTAAGACCATGTTTTTGGAAAAACAGCGTCATCCGGAAAGAACCTATAAGGTTTATGCCTGGACAGCCTGGGGTGGGGTGGGAATGGCCACAAATCCAACAGTAAAAAAAGTTCTGGAAGATCGGGGAATTCAGTTTTTGCCCATGGATCAGGGAGTGAAATTTTTCATGGCTGATCTTTTGGACAGGACAGAATCTGAAATGGTTTTTTCCGGTATGGATTATGACTTTGATATTGATGGTCTCTTGGGTGATCCCAGTGATAAAGCTTTTCCCTTTCTGGATGATATTGTTGACCAGACAAGTTCCAGTGTAACCTATTCCAGGGTGCTTGATTTGAAACGCGATATCTTCCTCCATGATCATACCATGGGAGATGTTCCTCTATTTCTTGGTTCCACTGGGATTGAGACTATGGCCGAAGTGGCAAGGTCCTTGTCCGGTGACAGCAAACATCTGACAAATTTGTCCGATTTTTCCATTCCCTATGGAATTAAATTGCTCAAGGGAAGGCCAAAAGAATTATTGATCCAGGGTAAACAAACAGATGAGAATGCTTTTGACTGCAATATTTCTTCTGTGTTTAAAAATCCCAAGGGAGTTGTTGTGGGAGATCCCAAACTTCATTACCAGGGCAGTTATCAATTTTCAAAAACGGGTCTTGCACCCAAGAAAATTGATCTACCCCAATTTTCCCCTGTCTCCTTTGACGGGGATATTGAAACCCTGGTTTATCACCCCAGCCGGTTGTTCATGTTTGGGGTCTTTGGCACTATCATGGATATTAATTCCTTTGATGGAACCACCCTTGTGACCAGCCTTGAGGATAAAAATCCCGGGGAATTTTTTAAGGGAGTGAAAGATCCTATGTTTGTAGCTGGGCCTGTTCTGGTGGATGCCATGTTCCAGACAGGTGGTCTTTTGGAGTTTTTTACAAGCTCTATAACGGTATTGCCCTACAAGATTCATTCCATGAATTTTTATGGTACTATCCAAAAAAATAGATCTTATTTTTGTGTTACTCAAAAAATCAACTCCGGTGCAGAAACAAATACCTATAATTTGACCCTGACCGATGCCAAAGGCAATGTGTTTGTGGAAATTTTAGGGTTTGAAATGGTAAAGTTAGGCCCTCTGGCCGTAGAAGACAGGATCGCAGATAAGATTTCCTTTGTGTCTGCAAAAAAGGAAAAAGGGGAAACAGTGTTATAAACAGTTCCCATTTGTTGTAAAATGAAAAAGAGGCTGTCTGCAATTTTGCAGGCAGCCTTTTTTTTATCATACTGGTGAAATGTTTTGCACGTGAATACCATCAACGTGGAGATTGCAAATAAAGAAACTGTCACAAAAGTTGAAGATATAGCCTTTGTTTACAACTCCAAGTTCAGGTGATTTGGAGCTGTCAAGGATACCATGGTTATTAGTGAAGCCATTGTTTAAGAGTACACTTGTTATCTCTAAAGAACCGTAGTTGTTAATAGTATTATTATTTGTGAAAACACCATCAATGGAAAAATGACTGTGATTGTTGAATATTCCTTTGTTTACTACGAAACCACTTGGATAGTTTTTGAAATCGCTAAAGTCGTTGTTGTTGAGGATGCCGCTTTTTATAAATAATATTCCTTCGTTATAGATAACACTATCATTATTAATAACTCCATCAGAAGAGATTGAGCCATTATTCCAGATCTTGTAGTAGTTGTTGATGGTGCCGATATTCTTGATGGTGTTTACTATACCGATATCGTCAATGTTGATATCACCTATGATCTTGATGGTACCCATATTATTGATCACTCCCTTATTGCATATGGATGCAGAAGTGTTTAATTTAATGGTAAGAACCGCACCTATATTTACCATCCAGGTTTCATTAGTGTCGATTGTTGCGCCTTGGGTAATTGTTGTATCTTCGTTAAATATTTTGCTTTCCGCATGGACTGTTTGTGTGGATATCAAACCTGAAATTGTGATTAAGCAGATCAAAAGCAAATGTTTGATTTTATTTTCCATTTTTATTCCTTCTTATCCATTTCAACTAAATAAAGCCTATTAATAAATGGGTGAATTATTAATGTTTTCGTATCCAAATTTCTTTTTTATATTACCATCAAAATCTTAGGATATCCATCGGCTATTGTTTTTTTTGTACTCTTTATCTTTAAAAAAACAGGGGGCAGAAAAACTTGACAAATAAAACAGGCTTTGTTAGGTTTTGTTTTCATTTTTAGTTTGTAATTAATTTTTTGTAAAGACAGGAGTTTATTATATGAATGGAGAAGTGTGTAGGATGATTGAACTTTCTCTTTTCATGGCGGGTGGTTTGTCTTCTAAAAACCATCGGGTAAATAAAAAATTCTCTGAAATATACCAACCGCAATCTATCAAATATATCTACATTTGAGTATTCTCCCAGGATTCATAATGGTATTTTTCAACTGCTTATCTGTGGCAGTTGTAAGATTGGTTTGGCGAAAAATATGCGATCCAGCCATTAAGAACTTGAAATTCTTTATCGGTAAAGTGGTTTTAATACCAGGATTTCGAAATGAAAGCCTTAAATTTCGAAGACTTTGTTGCAGTCAGATAAGCGTATCATTGACAAACTGGAAAAAAAATTTGTCTTTTTTGTTGGAAAGATCTGGGCCAGGAACAAACGAGTCGTGAAATTGTTGAGTTAATATTTAAAATGATCATCGAGGAGAAATATGTTTTTTAGTTTATTGAAATTAAGTCCTGTGTTGGTGATGACAATATTGATGATAAGTGGTTTTGATGCTTTGATAGCGGCACCAATAGCAACAATATATGCTGCCATTGTTGCCTATGTTGCAGAAAAGATAAAATTTCAGGATGTAGTCGATTCAGCGGTGGATAATGCAAAAGAGATGCAATTGGTTTTTTTTATACTGATGTTTGCCTATGCAATGGCGGAAATTTTTATGGCCACAGGGGTAGGAGCTTCTATTATTATTATCTCTTTAAATCTAGGTTTGACGGCTAAAACCGTTGCAGTAACAGGCCTTCTGGTAACTTCCATATTATCTGTTGCAACTGGAACATCATGGGGCACATTTGCCGCATGTGCTCCTGTATTTTTATGGCTTAATCATATTGTCGGGGGAAATTTTTTTCTAATAACGGCGGCAATTGCGGGGGGGGCATGTTTTGGCGATAATATCGGCCTTATTTCCGATACCACCGTCGTGAGTTCAGGTATCCATAAAGTAGATGTGATTGATCGCATAAAGCACCAGGGCCTGTGGTCATTATTGTGTCTTGGTTCAGCAGCAGTTGTCTTTTATCTTTTTAGTACCGGGTTATCAGGTGCGACCGGCAATGCCGCCGAGGCAATCAGGCAAATTCCCCAGCCGGTTTGGGAGGCACTCAGTAAAGAACGGGCATCGGCGGTTATTTTGTTGAAACAGGTAGAAAGTGGAGTGCCATATTATATGTGTATTCCTCTGGTCATAGTATTGGTAGCTGCCATCAAAGGACTTCCCACCCTTGTATGTCTTGGATTGGGAATTTTGTCATCGGTTTTATTCGGGTTTTATGCCGGTACCGTCACCAGTGGAAAAGAATTTATGGATCTTATATTATTGGGATTTAAAGATGCTGGCTCCTGGGTTATTGTGATGATGATGTGGGTTGGTGCTTTCAGTGGAATAATGGCAAAAATGCAGGCATTTGCTCCTTTATCAAGGTTGGTGACCTCTCTTTCAAAGAATGTCAGGCAATTGATGTTTTATAATGGAGTTTTATCTATTTTCGGAAATGCTGCCCTTTCCGATGAGATGGCACAAATTGTAACAATCGGTCCCATAGTTAAAAATATTACAGATGAGAATGTCGAGGCCTCAGAAGAGGATATGTATAAGCTTAGATTGAGAAATGCAACTTTTGGGGATGCCCTTGGAGTCTTCGGTTCACAACTGATACCATGGCATGTTTATATCGGTTTTTATGTGGGTATCACCTCTTCTGTATATCCTCTTCAAAAAATTGTTCCATTTGATATTATAAGATATAATTTTTTAGCAATGATTGCCGTTGCTTCCATTCTTTTTTTGACTTTGACGGGTGCGGATAGATTTATTCCATTATTTGGTTTACCCAGTGAACCTGCTGTAAAACTTAAAGGTAAATCTCAAAATTCAGACGATGATGCAATCTGTGTAATTGAAAACCCCGATTTACCATTGGAAAAAATAGGTAATCGTGTTGCATTTGATGAATCCAGTAGTTAGGATTGAAAATTGGGCTCATTTACTTACGTTGCATCAAAAGTCAAAGGCGTATTAAACTTTTAATACGCCTTGTATCTGAGTCACCCTTATTCGTTAAATCAGTAAATTGGGGCAGCTCGTTGCTTTAGTTTGTTGATTTTATTTGCGGACTATTTAATAAAAGATCTATAATGCGATTAGGTGAAATATTTTCTGATGAAGCCATGCGTAGCAGGTTGTCGCTTGAGGAATACGAACTTAGAATAATATCCCCCAGTGCTGTTCTTGGTAGTGCTAAAGATCCGAATCCCGGAGGCTGAGAGAGGCAATTGCCTGAAAATATGAATTTCTTAAAATTGTCCTCCCTTTCCCCCTGGGATTTTGGTGGTTAGTCCTTGTCTTTTTTTACCATACTCCGAAGAACAAAGAGGGCTATAAGGCTTGTTGAAACGGCCAGAAAACCGATGGTTATCATTTTCCATTCTCCGCACAGGGAGATGAACCACATGATGATGGCAGCAAAAATAAAATTGGTAAACATCATCAATGATGAGGTCGAGCCTGTATCCTTGTTTGTTGTTTCCAAAATAAGGTTTACGCTTAAAGGACGGGTCAGTCCGAAGCCAAAGGCGATAAGGCACATGGGGATGGTAAAGGATAAGATATATGAATGGGGGAGTATTATGAGCAGCAAGCCTCCAATGATCTTGTGGCCGAATCCAAGCCTGAATAATGTTGTATCATTGAGTTTCATTACAAGCTTCATGCAGATAAAAGAGCCTGCCATGAAAGACAGGGCATTGAGGCCGAAAAAAAGACCAAAGGCCTGTTCCGATATTTTGAACCCGGTGATGTAAATATCGGCCGAGGCTGCAATAAAGGCAAAAAACGGACTCATTACGATAGCAAACACCAGGGTGAAGATTAAAAAACGTGGATTTTTGAACAGGGATAAATAGGGTCCTGCTATTTTTTTTATGGGGATATACCGTGGCGTTGTATTGGTTTCTGGCATGTAGCAGACACCAAAAATACAGATGATTGCAACGGCTGCCTGGAGAACGAAAATAGTGTGCCAGCTTCCAAGCATCATGACCCAGGATCCCAATGTTGGTCCCATCATGGGTGTTATGGAAACAATAATAGCGATCATGGCCAGTATTTTATGGCGTTCCGGGCCTGAATAGTGATCCTTGGTGATGGAAAAACCTAGGGCCGAGGGACCGGCAGCTCCAACGGCCTGAAGTATTCTGGCATAAATCAGGGTCTGTACCGATTCTGCGCTGGCACATAAAAGACAGCCGATAATGAATAAACTTATTCCTGCCAGCAGGGGTTTTTTTCTGCCGAATCGGTCGGAAAGGGGACCATATATCAGAAGAGCCGGACTATAACTTAAAAAAAAACAGACCAGGGTAAGATTAATGGTTGTCAGATCAACTCCCCATAGTTTTACAAGATGGGGAATGGCCGGCAGATACATATCAGTCGACAGGGGCGGAAAGGCAGCCAGCATTCCCAGTAGGGGGAGTAAAAATGGAATATGGTTGGATTTAGATAATTTTGTTTGAGATTGCATGAAGGTTCTTTTCTTTATATTTAATATATTGGACAAACACCTTGGATCATTTGGGTGATATTTGTAAAAAAAATAATTGTCGGGAGATTATAGTCGTCCTCCTCCCAGTACTTTGTATATATTAACAATGTTACTTAAATAAGCTTGCTTGATTATCACTGCCTGTTGTTCGACTTCAAAAAGAGATCTCTGGGAATCCAAGACGGTCAAAAAATCATCAATACCGTTTTCATATCTGGCAGAAGATAGTTCATATGCTTTTTGACTGGCGTTAACCAGCGCATTTTGAGCAGCCAATTGGTTTTTATATGTTCCCCTGGCAGCTAATTGGTCAGCCACCTCCTTAAAGGCGGTCTGGATCGCGGCTTCATATGAATTGGCGGCAATTTTTTCATCCACCTTGGCTACTTCCAGGCTCGCGTTGAGGCCCTCTCGGTTGAATATAGGGATGGAAACCGAAGGGGTAAAGTTCCATGCCCTGGCAGCGCCTGACTTAAATAGTGAGGACAGGCTGTCACTGGCAAGCCCAAAGGCACCTGTAAGGCTGATCTTTGGATAAAGGGCAGCTCTGGCGGCTCCAATATCCGCATTTGCGGCTTTCAATTGGTGCTCTGCCTCCCGGATGTCGGGTCTTGCCGTTAAAATTGTGGAAGGCAGGCCTTTGGGAAGGTTTTCCATAAATTGGATGTTGTCTATGGTTTCATGGTTATTAAGAAGGTCATCCACGCCGGATCCCGCGAGTAGGACGATGGTATTTTTTGCCTGGGCCATATCACGGGTATATGCGGCGATGGAAACTTTTGCGCTTTCGACGGATGTGGTTGCCTGGGCCAGGTCAAGCTGGGGCACTGAACCTAGATGATATTGTTGTTTAACCACGGCATATGTTTCTTGCTGTGCCTTTAATGTGTCTTTTGCAAGTTTCAGCAGTTTTTTATCGGCCAGATATGTAAGATAGGCGTCTGTGGTCTCAGCTATCAACACAATACGTGTATTTAAAAGGGCTTGCCTGGTTGATAGATAGGTTTCAAGAGCTTCTTTATTAAGACTTTTGACCCGGCCGAAAAAATCCAGTTCATAGGCCGTCACAGCAAGATTTGCACTAAGGGTGGAATTGGTTGAAGAGTCACCTGAGGATCTGAGATCTTCAGGTGTACCAGTTCTGGAAAATGAACTTTCCCCCGTAATTGTTGGAAAGCTTTCCGAACGCTGTATTCTGTATGCTGCCTTTGCCCTATCAATATTGAGTGCGGCAACTCTCAGGTTTCGGTTATTTTTCAAGGTCCTTTCTATAAGGGCTTTAAGGTGTTCCGATTTGAAATAATCTTTCCAGGCGATGTCGGATACCACGCCGGCAGACGGCTTGTCATTGGAGTCGGCCTGGGGATAGGCAGTGCCTGTAGGCCAGCTATTTGCGACGGGAAGATCCGGACGTTTATATTCGGGTATCATGGTACAGCCGGTTGTGAGCAGCAGCAATATTGCTGCTGCCATAGCAATTATTTTATTTGACATATTTTTCCTCATTTCGGCCATGTTTAATCTTTTGTCTTTTCTCCGACCATTTTTCAATGATAATAAAGAATAGCGGTACAAATATGATGACCAGGGTTGTCGCACTTACCATGCCACCAATGATTCCGATGCCGATGGCATTCTGGCTGGCAGATCCGGCTCCGTTTGATATGGCAAGGGGGGTAACTCCCAGAAGGAATGCCATGGATGTCATGATAATTGGACGAAGTCTTTGCCCCGCCGCCGCCATGGCGGAATCGATAATGGGATTCCCGTCTTCATAGAGTTCCTTTGCAAAGGCAACGATGAGAATGGCATTTTTAGCAGCCAGGCCCGTGGTCGTGAGCAGTCCTATCTGAAAATACACGTCGTTGGAAAGCCTGGCCATAAAAGTGGCAAGAACTGCACCAATAATTCCCAAGGGAACGATGAGTATTACTGAAAAAGGAATCGACCAGCTTTCGTACAATGCCGCAAGGCACAAGAATACAAAGAGAAGAGAAACAGCATATAAAAGCCCTGTCTGTGATCCAGCCATCTGTTCTTCGTAGGACAGTCCTGTCCATTTAAGCCCGATTCCTTTTGGTAATTTTTTTGCCAGGGTTTGAATTATTGCCATGGCATCTCCGGAACTGATCCCGGGGGCAGGGGCACCCAGGATTTCCATGGATGAGAATCCGTTATATCGTTCAAGTTTGGGAGAACCATATGTCCAATGCCCTTTGATAAAGGATGAAAACGGCACCATTTCATCTTTTGCATTACGAACATACCATTTGTTTATATCTCCAGGGAGCATTCTAAAACGGGCATCTCCCTGCATATATACTTTTTTAACCCGCCCTTTATCGATAAAATCGTTTACATAGGTTGATCCCCAGGCGGTTGTAAGGATATCGGTGATGTCTGAATTGGCTACACCCAGGGCTTCAGCCTTATCATAATCAATATCCAGTTTATATTGGGACACGTCTTCCATGCCGTTTGGACGAACGCCTATGAGCCTGGGGTCTTTTGATGCCAGGCCAAGCATAAGCTTTTTTGCCTTTACCAGGGCGTTATGTCCGAGGCCTGCCTGATCAATCAGTTCAAAATCAAAACCGCTAGCGTTGCCAAGCTCGGTAATAGGGGGGGGGATAAAGGCAAATACAGAGGCGTCTTTGATGGTATGCAGTTTGGCCATGGCCCTCTGGGCAATGGCAGCAGATTGTTGATCAGGGCTGGTTCGCAGGGACCAGTCTTTTAGTTGTACAAAACCCATTCCCACATTTTGTCCATTCCCGGCAAAACTTTTGCCCGTAACGGTGAAGACGCTGTTAACATTCTTGGCCTCCTGGGTCATAAAATAATCTTCCACCTTTTTCATACTCTGTCTGGTTCGTTCCATTGTGGCGCCGGGGGGGGCGGAAAGCATTATCATCATCATACCCTGATCTTCATCGGGCAAAAATGATGTGGGCAACTGTCGGAACATGTAGAAAAGCCCGCCAATAATCAAGAGGTAGATAATGATAAATCTGAAGGATCTTGCCGCAATATATCCCACGCTTTTGCGGTATTTGAGTCTTCCCGCATTAAAATTTTTATTAAACCAGCCGAAAAAACCCTTTTTTTCTTGGTTGTGGGCAGCGTCCAGGGGTTTGAGCATGGTGGCACACAGTGCCGGTGTCAGGACCAGAGCCACAAGAACAGACAGGGTCATGGCCGATACAATGGTAATGGAAAACTGGCGGTAGATTATCCCTGTGGAACCGCTGAAAAAGGCCATGGGAATAAATACGGCGGAAAGTACCAGGGCAATACCCACCAGGGCTCCGGTGATCTGCTCCATGGACTCCTGGGTTGCTTTTTTGGGGGAAAGCCTCTTTTCGGTCATAACCCGCTCAACGTTCTCCACCACAACAATGGCATCATCCACCAAAAGGCCTATGGCCAGCACCACGGCAAACATGGTAAGTACGTTGATGGTAAGTCCGCAGATAGATAAAATACCAAAGGTTCCCAGCAAAACTACAGGCACGGCGATTGTAGGTATCAGAGTTGCTCGAAAGTTTTGTAAGAACAGATACATGATTAAAAAGACTAGAACAATGGCCTCGAAAATTGTCTTTACGACTTCATGGATGGAGATTCTGACAAAGGGGGTTGTGTCGTAGGGATATACTACGCTTAGTCCCTTGGGCATGAAAGCTTCCAGTTCTTTAACTTTTGCCTTGACGCGATTGTTTGTATCAAGAACATTGGCCCCTGTGCTAAGACTGACAGCCATGCCGGCAGCAGGTTGTCCCTTGAATCTGCCTATTGAATCATAGTTTTGAACCCCCAGCTCAACTCTTGCAACATCTTTGAGTCTGACCTGGGATCCATCTCGGTTTACCTTTATCAGAATTTTTTCAAAATCAGCTATGGTTTGCAGTTTGGACTGGGCTGATATTATTGCGTTTAACTGTTGTCCTTTAACCGCCGGTGTTCCGCCCAATTGACCCGGGGTAACATCATAGTTGCGTGCCTGTATGGCAGCTTTTACCTCGGAAGGCATCAGGCCGTAGCTGTGCAGTTTTTCCGGATTAAGCCAGATGCGCATGGAGTGTTGCTGCCCGAAGACGGTCAAATCCCCCACGCCTTGAACACGACTTAGTGGATCTGCCATATTGGATACAATATAGTCGCTTATGTCATGTTCATTCATGCTCCTGTCCTTTGAATAAAGGGCGACGATCATGAGAAAACTCTTTGATGCTTTACTGACAGTCACACCCTGGCTTTGAACCTCCTGGGGCAGAGAGCTTGTTACTGCCTGTACCTTGTTTTGTACCTGTACCTGGGCGATGTCGGGATCTGCTTCCGGTTCAAATGTCAAGGTAATAGATAAGTTGCCGCTGCTGTCGCTTGCGGAGGAAAAATATCTGAGATTATCAATTCCTGTCAGATTTTGCTCAATGACCTGGGTTACACTGTTCTCCAGTGTTTTTGCGGATGCCCCGGGATAGGAAGTTGAGATATTGATGCTGGGCGGTGCAATTGGGGGGTATTGTGCCACCGGCAAGCTAAATACAGCAAAGAGTCCGGCCAGCATGATGACGATGGCAATAACCCATGCAAATATGGGGCGATCTATAAAAAATTTCGACATTCTCTTATCCTGTTATCAATTGTTGGAAGGCTGCATTTCCACGGAGGTTACCTTTGCAGCGGGCTGGATTTTTTGCAGTCCCTCCACCACAATCTTGTCTCCTCGTTTCAGACCGGATGTTACCAGCCATTTGTTTCCAATGGCTTGGGAAACGGTGATTTTCCGGGTATTGACCGTGCCTGTCTTATCAACAACCCACACAGTAGTACTGTTATCGGCATTTCTAACAACTGACTGTTGTGGTATGGTTATCGCGTCATCTTGTCTGGATTGCTCCACCCGGGCCTTGACAAACAATCCTGGGAGCAGCTCGTCATTGGGATTGGGAAAGAGTATCCTCAAAAGAACCATGCCCGTTCCCTCGTCCACCGTTACATCGGAAAACATTATTTTTCCTTTGTGGGCATAGGTCTCACCGTCTGTGAACAGTGTAGCTTCAGGGTTTTGGTTTTTTGTGTCCATTTGTTTGCGCAGTTTCATGAGGGCTTGACTTGACTGGCTCACATCCACATATATTTGATTTAGGTTTTGTATGGTTGCAAGTGCCGTTGTCTGGTCGGTTGTGACTAAAGCTCCCTGGGTGACAAAAGATTTGCCGATTCGGCCGGATATGGGTGCAAACACTTTGGTATAATTCAGGTTGATTTGAGCCGTTGCCAGATTGGCTTTTGCAACCGTGACCAAGGCTTTTGACTGGGCCAGAGAGGCCACGACATCATCATAGGCCTGGCGACTGACACCCCCTGATTTTACAAGTTTTGCATATCTTCTGGCCTTAGGTTCGGCAGCCGTAAGATCCGCCTTGGCCTGGCCAAGACTGGCCGCAGCACTGTTATATGCCGTCATATAGGTTGCAGGATCAATCTGATAAAGCTGTTGTCCTTTTTTTACGACACTTCCTTCTGTAAATAAGCGTTTGAGGATAATCCCTGATACCTGGGGACGTATCTGTGCTGTTTGATAGGCGCTGGTGCGGCCAAAAAGATCTTTGGTGAATATCATCGTTTCTTGTTTTATTGTATACACCGTTACTTCCACAGGGGGGGAGGCTTGCTTTTTTATTTGAGCAGGTATTACTTGTTCTTGTCCCATGAATAAAAAATAACCGATGCCTAAAAGGATCAGAAAAGTTAATCCTGTTAATAATTTCACCCTCATGTTTTCTCCTGATTACTTGAGTATAATTTTGTCAATGAGACAGATTATATCTGTTTTGATTTTTTTTCTATCGTGTTTTTGCGCACATCTGGGCAGCATGAATTTCACAGGACCTACCACAGTTCCGTAAATCATTTCTGCCAGAACATAGGGGTCAACGTCGATAAAATTACCCTTCTGGATGCCCTGGGAACATAACTTAACCAGGGGGCGTATCATAAAATTATGTCTTTCGTTGATTGCATCACCTACGGTTTTTTTGTCTTGAACAAAGTGAAAATAAAGGTAGACATCTTCTCTAACGTTAAATACCGCTTCAATAAATTCATGGAGTTTATCCAGTGGGTCTTTGGGGCTTTCAAATATGGCATTATGTGTTTGTTGCATGGGGAGGATTACAGCATCATGAACATAATTTAGCAGTTCTTCTTTATTTGCAAAATAGTTATATAAGGTGCCCTTGGCTATTCCGCATTGTTTTGCAATTTCATCCATGGTTATGGCATGCTCTTTTTGAACAAGGGTCAAAACTGTCTTTACAATTTCATCCTTAATTAAATTATCAACTAATTCCTTTTTCCTGCGGACAGCAGTCATGTCGTTTCCTTTTCTTAAAATAGCCAAGGGTTGCCCTGATAAGTCTCCAGAGCAACCCTTGATTTATGTGGCGTGACCGGCGAGTCAAAAAAATGACTATAGGGTCATGATATAGTTATCCAGTCCCTGTGTCAAGTTTTTTTAGGGGACCGATTTTAAAAAAAAACATGGAGGCCACCCTGTGCCTTTGATCTCTTTTGATTTAAAAAGGGCAGCTGACCTTGGTTTGCGGATAATTGAGATGCAAAGATGCTTGATACCATTGCTTAAATTTCTTGGGGTGTGATTGATGAAATTTGTTCATTGCATCAATCAATATTTTACCTTCATCTGTTTTATTGGTCATATAGATCTTATAACTTTCAGGGTCATTTGGAATATCCTTAAATTTAATCCCCTTATTGCTCAAGATACTTCCCGGTTGGTTGCTGCGGTATTCAATTTCAATTGCATCGGTAAACATTACATATTTACGATTGGGATATTTGTTTAAACAGGCATAAACCTGGGCATTTTCAGGTAAAATTTTAATTGCGGCATTAATGATATGTGTTTTTGCAAAGGGTTCGTTGGTGCCTCCTTTGTTTTCAATAATTGTTATCTCTTTTTTATCAATATCTACAAAATTTTTAAAATGGATATTATTCATATTTGAGAAAATAGGTGCTTTGTGATTGGGCAAAATATTTTCAGATAGATTAAATAGTGCTGCCCGCCCGGGGGTGTTGGTAATTCCACCCATGGCAATATCACATTTTGTTTGTAAGTCTTTATTCATGTTTGACCAAGTGCTTGGTACAAAAACCACCTGGCGATTGAGATATTTTCCAAATTGCCTGGCAATAGAGATGGCAAAGCCTTGGTAGGTCTGTGTTTTTGCATCATATGAACTTAGAGGTGGATAGTCACCTGTGGTGCAGACACGTAATGCAGGATCAGCAAATACGGTACTGGAGAATCCGAGGTTTAATAGTATTAATATAGATATGCTTACCGACTTTAAAGATAACATGATAGTGCTCCAAGTTGTATTAAATAAATAATTAAATCCAATGATAATCTAAGTTGATCCCCAGGGCAATAAGTCTATAGTTACTGAAAGTAAAGGTAAAGTGTTTTTGTCGGTTTGTAGATTTTGGGTTTCAAAAAACATTTGGCCCCATATTTATTTTGATACTTACCCAGGGCCTGGTGAATCAAACGAACCCCGCGGTCAGAGCAAAAGTTATGCGCAATTGGAAGGTGTCTAAAGTAAAAAGACAAGAAGAACTCCATTTAATAACAAACAGTGGCATAAAATTATTTTTAAGGCAACACATAAAATCATAAAAAAATGCAATTT
>JAAELK010000061.1 GCA_024226935.1 Desulfobacteraceae bacterium | reverse complement strand
TCGTAAAAGGAGGCATTCTTACCTTGGGCTTGAAAGTCCCCAGGTTTTTGAGAACAGATGTATGGTGAAATCATACGAGAATGCAGCATGATTTTGTGTCTACACTTTCAAAGAAGGATCAGTACATTTGAGTATGGATGATACGTGTAGTGCTGCTATGATCACGATTCACGGTGGTGAATCACAAAACATAATATTTTTAGGTAAGGATTTCGGCATAAACAGATTCCTTGTGACTCGCTCTAATAAGCATGAGAGATTTTTATCCTATGCTTATTACGCAGATCAAAAGCATACGCTTAAGGTCTGGAATTTGCTGGACAGGGCGCATTTCCCTATCGATTCTCGGACTTTGATGGTGGCTGAGTAGAGAATAATGGACTGGTAAAAGAGGGATCTTAAAAGAGGTCGGACCAAGTAAATCCCTGTAACCCACTGTTAATAGACTGAAAAAATTTTCAAAACCCTTAAAAACCGCTCTTAGCGGCCCCAAAGCTTTGCGTTGGAAGATTCTAAAACGGATTTTTCAACCTATTGTATGGAGAAAATAATGAATTCAGAACTGGTAAAAGAAAGCCTATGGAAATTTTCAGAAGTTTTATCTTTTAATTATCCTGCTGTTGGTTGGTATTTTTCTTCGGAGAACATAGAGAATTCGTTCATCTATAAAAAGGATCGATGGGTTTGTATGTTCATGTATTGGGCAATCGTCATGAAGAAGGGAAAGAGAATTCACTTCTCAGCAGACTGTGGGAAAGCCTGCCCCGGAATACAGGAATTTGGCGGTTTCATACCACCTACAGACGATGAGAGAGAGTTTATCGCCGAAACCGATCGCACTACACAATCGCGTGCCTTTGGCCAGGCGTATTATCGAGATTACGTGGCCCAGATTCATACTCCGCCGGACAAATTCGTGTACTTTGAAAAAATTGAAGATATAGATGAAAACAGGGAGATCGAAGTCGTCAATCTGTTTCCGGATATTACGGGTCTGGCAAATTTGACTGGCCTGTCAAGTTATGACCGGGAAGAAAACGGCACGCTGACACCCTTTGCTTCCGGATGTCAATCGGCTTTCTCCACTCCCTATGACCAGAAGCTCAAAGATCGGCCAAAGTGTATTGTCGGGTTGATGGATGTTCTGGTCCGGCGTTTTGTCCCGGATGATATGATCATGTTTTCAGCCCCCGCCAATCGATTTGTTGAAATGGCGAATAATATTGAGGGAAGTTTTCTTGACAAAAATTTTAATAACCCGACAAGTTTCTGATCTCTGATCTCTGATCTCTGATCTCTGATCTCTTTCAACCAATGTCTTTATAAATTCACTTGGAGAAAAAGCATTAGTAGAATTCGGAAGAGACTACAGTGAAAAAAATATTTGTGGACAAAATAGCCTATCTGTCGATTTTTACTTCCCTGAAGAGTCCACTATTGTAGAAGTCGCTTTGGGTATTAAAAATCCAAACACTGAATTTGAAAAAGATATATTGAAGGCTGTAATGGCAAAAAACCTTGGGAACAAAGTAAGCAATCTCTTATTCATTGCAGCGAACCACAAGCGGCGAGCCGCTTGTTCCCTCCCTGCGGTCGATGGCCCCTGATTTCAGCATTATACGTACAAGTCATGATTTTTTAAACTTCATAGAGTTTGGCATGCAGCTTAAATATTTCGAAAAATCGTGAGGGAGCAATGATAAAACAAAAAATAATCTCGAAAGGTAAACTATCTGTTTTTCTTATTTTTATTTTAGCAACAGGATGCACAGCTAAATACTCTGTAACCCCGAATGATTTTGTAAACCAGGTGGCAGAGAGCCAATACAAAGACGAAAGACAGACAGGCTTTTATGTTGTCTCGCCGGTTGCATCGATTTTTTTTAATTCTAAATACGATGCAAACAATATAAGAAAAGTATTATGTAAAGATAAGGCTGGAAACCTTTTATATCTCTTTCCAGATCGTAATACACAGTTAGAAATAACATCTAAATCAACAAATGATGTAGTTAAAATGTACTTCGATACAGTCTTTTTTGAAGGCAATAAATTAGTTGGTTTGCGCTCTCGATTAGTCCCTGGCATGACACGTGAAATTGATATGACCGACATTGATAAAATCGAAATTTATGCTGAGTTTCCTCGCACAGAAAAAGCTCAGGCGATATGAAAATGGATGATGCTTAACAATAGGGATAAATCTTGTCAGTCAATAGCAAGGATGAAAAAAGAATCAATACAAGTATAGAAGAGTATGTTGCACTAAGGTTTCAACAATCAAAAAAGGACATTACTGAAAAATTTAAGAGAATAGAGAGACGTAGCATAAGCAATATAGAAAGGTTGAAGTATTGATTTGGTTGGTCACGGCGGCTGGACGCCGCCGTGAATGTGGTGCTGACTTCGTCCAATTCCTGTCCCCGGTGCCATGGGCTAGAACCCAGGAACTGGACCGGACAATCCCCCACCGCCCAATCAAACTGGCGTTTGCTCCCACTGCACTCGATGCCGGTCAGCACCGCATTATTTCTTAAAACCCAAAGAAAAAAGAGGATACACTCATGCAGCAAATCAAACGAGCATCATTGAACATAGATGGAATTTTACTTAAGAACGCAACTACACTGGTATTCATCATGATGCTTACTATATCTGCATCGATTTGTGATGCAGGTCAAACAACTTCTATAACTGACCCCGAAGCCAATATTATCTATATAAACGGGAAGGTCTATACTGTTAACGAAAAACAACCATGGGCGGAGGCCGTTGCCGTTTCAGGAAACAGCATCGTCTTTGTTGGCTCTAACATAGATGCCAAAAAATATACTGGTAAAAAATGCAGGATCATTGATCTTAAAGGCAAAATGCTGCTCCCGGGCTTCATCGATGGGCACACTCACCCAGTATCTGGTGCTCAGCTAACAAGCGGGGCAGATCTTCAGTACAACTCAATTGAAAAAATTATTGCATCTGTAAAAGTTTATGCGGATAAAAATCCCAATGAGAAGATTATTCGTGGCTTTGGATGGAGATACCATCTTTTCCCTTCAACCGGCCCCACTAAAAAGATTCTGGATATTGTTTTTCCCGACCGCCCAGTATATCTGATTGCAATCGACGCTCATTCCGCTTGGGTAAATTCCAAAGCATTGGAACTGGCTGGTATTACAAAAGATACTTCTGATCCGCAACCAGGTTTTAGCTACTATCAACGCGACCCAAAAACTAAAGAAGCAACAGGGTATTTGGTAGAACCTCCTGCAGAGATAGCGGTATTAAATGCCATTCAACCTCAAACAAAAGAACTTATCAAAGATGTGTTTGAAAAAAAGTTGAAAGATTTTGCAAAAGCTGGGGTTACAAGTGTTTTTGATGCGGGTATACTTGGTCTTCCTGTAGAAGATGGCTTTTCAATGTATTTTAATCTGGAAAAACAAGGGAAGCTTGTGCTTCGGGTTATTGGCAGCTTTTACCATAATAATCCCAAGATCGATCCACTGCCCATAATCGAGGACTATCGCAATCGTTTTCAAAGTGAATTGGTGCAAGCAGCAATTCTCAAAATCAATGTTGATGGAGGCGACGCACAGCATACCGGTGCTTATTTGCAACCGTACGCTGATAAGCCGGAGACTTCTGGAGAACCCATCTTTACCCCGGAGCAACTCAACAAAATAGTTTCCAATGCAGATGCAGCCGGGATAGATTGTCACTTCCATGCCTTTGGTGATCGCGCTGTCCGAATAGCTCTGGATGCAGTCGAAGCTGCAACCAAAATAAACCCTAAACGGGATCGCCGCCATGCCCTTGCACATTCTTTATACATTGCTGACCAAGATGTTCCACGTTTTGCAAAATTAAATGTTGTTGCCCAAATGTCCCCTCAATGGGCAATGCCAGATCCAACAAACCTGAAAGTATCTGTAGAGCGTCTGGGAGAAGATCTGGTCAACAAGGAATTCAACCGATATGGCTCTGTTATCCGCTCGGGTGGTGTTGTCGCTTTCGGCACAGACTGGCCCGCCGCTGGTTACTATAGCACCCACAAGCCATTGGAAGTCATTCAGGTGGCGATGACACGAAAAATGTTAAGTGGTAAAGGGCTTCTTTCGGTTATGCCTCCAGAAAATGAAATTATCACTCTTGAACAGGCAATTAAATCCAGCACGTGGTCTCCAGCTTATGAACTTCACCTTGATAATAAAGTAGGCACTATTGAACCAGGTAAACGCGCTGATCTTGTCGTATTGGGAAAAAATCTATTTGACATCAAGCCGGAGCAAATAAGTGAAGTTAAGGTGCTTATGACCTTGATGAATGGAAAAATCACTTATGAAGACAGACAATTAGAGTATTGATTTAAAAATTCCAACAACGAAAATGCTGACGGATAAACCGCAGATTTTCCAAGAACCCCGCGGTCAGAGCAAAAGTTATGCGCAATTGGAAGGTGTCTAAAGTAAAAAGACAAGAAGAACTCCATTTAATAACAAACAGTGGCATAAAATTATTTTTAAGGCAACACATAAAATCATAAAAAAATGCAATTT
>JAAELK010000060.1 GCA_024226935.1 Desulfobacteraceae bacterium | reverse complement strand
TAATTGCCAGCATAGAGGATCTCCTTTCTTTTTGGGAAAAAAGTTAAAAATTGCTGTTTGGGAGGTTCTCTATGCTTCTACTACAATTTTAACACCTGACAAATCCTTTTTTGAGCTAACCGCGGGGTTTGAGGGTTATACGTTTCGCACCCAACGGATATTTCATCATAATTTTTTCATAGGTTCCGTCATCTTTTATTTCCTTCAAAGTATATCGCCATTCATCCACTATATAATCCGGTGTTCCTAATGAAAACGCGAGATAAACATAGGCTTTTTTTACAATATACGCTTTTTCAAATTCACCAGGATCAATTCCTGAATCAATACCAGTTTTATATGCAATATGATCACTGCTTATCCACAGATCAATATGGCCAGAGATAAGCTTTTTTAGATTCCTTAAATTCGCATCGCTACCATACAGACTTTGAAGATTTGTAAACCCATTGCTCAATAATAGTTTTTCCCTGACATC
Organism: Desulfobacteraceae bacterium; assembly: GCA_024226935.1. Lineage (GTDB taxonomy): Bacteria > Desulfobacterota > Desulfobacteria > Desulfobacterales > Desulfobacteraceae > NBML01. Next base: position 7,898 of record JAAELK010000060.1, on the reverse strand, counting down.
ACCCTTATAACAACCCACAATACCAACTTTTTTTGCATCTTCAAGGGATAAAATATTGAAAGTAGAGCCCTTTTTTTTATATAAAATAAATTTTGTGGCGTGTAATGGACCAACCCACTTGAACATTTTTTCACGTTTAGCAGTACGGGTCATTGAAAATATTGCTATGTATGGTTCACTTTGTGCCAATTTATATCCTCTTATCCAGGGAACTATTTTGATATCAAAGTTTTTATTTAAACGTTTCATAATTTCACGGACAATTTCCGTGTTATGGCCTTTGATTTTTCCATCTTTGTCCAAGTAATTATTCTCTCCGGAATTTTCTGTCAGCACTTTTAATTCATAGGACATACTATTTTTGCAAATCAGAAAAAAAGCAATAACGCTAAACAATATGATTAAACCATTAACAAAATAACGTTTCTTCATGTTAACATCCTTCTTAAAATTATATAACTTTCCTAGGTCTAAGATTTGAAAAAAAAATGATAATGAATTTGAGCCTCTTGCAGAAAGAAAAAAAATCATTTTTTTTAAAATCAACATAGTGCTGATTATTGAAAAGATGCTTCTATGGTATATTGCAATAACTTAACGGAATGTGTCAATTTTTAAATGCAATTATCTGTCTTTTCAGAGAAGTTTGTTTAAAAATTATGCCAAGAGTTATAAAAATCCTATCAACTATAATACGCTGCTTGAAATTATTACCTAATCGTTTTTTTTATTTTATCATCTGCTTTAACATGGATTTGGGCAGTGGAACTGCTACAACTTTTCCGGTTGCACATACTTTGCCTTCGGCTATTACCTTTGCTTTGATTATTATTTTTTTTGGGGTTATTTGGGTTACGATTCCCCTGATTTCCAGTTGGGATGCCAGGGGGGTGGGGGCCAGATAATCCACATGGAGGGAGGCTGTGACAAACCTTAACCCGGGGTCAGTATTCATGGAACGACCCTGCTCTTTGTAAGCTGCAGCTGCAGCTGTGCCTGTGCAATGGCAGTCAATTAAGGAGGCGATCAAACCGCCGTAGACAAACCCGGGGATAGCCATATGTTTTTTTTCGGGTTGGAACAGGGCAACGCTTTCATCTTTGTCCCAATAGCTTTTGAGTTGAAGGCCGTGGTCGTTGAGTCGGCCGCAGCCATAACAATGGCTGAGTTCGTCGGGATAATAATCTTGAAAGGCTTTATCGATCATGGGCATGGATCTCCTTGGAATAAGAATCTTGATTGTTGATTTAGGAGTGTAGTACGATTTAAAGGGGATGGCAAATAGGTTTTTGAACCGGGTTTTCAAACCGTTTTAAACCGGGTTTTTAAGGATTTAGGCATCGATACTGAACATCAGGCCCCGTCCGGTTTTGAGTTGATGGATCAGGTCTTCAAATTCATCATTGGTGATATCATGGCGGAAGACCTGGATTGTGTTTCCTGATTTGTCCATTGCCACGACATCAATAAAAACTTCGTCGCCTTCCTGGTATACACAGAGACGAAAAGGTGAGTTCATGGCTTGAAGTTCTTCATGGGCTTCATCGGCAATTTTTGTCAGGGCTTGGATATTTCTTTTGACAAAGTGATGTCGGGGCCGCTTTTTTTGTTTGCGTTTATTAAATCGCTGCAGCTTTTGCCGTTTTTCGGGAATATTTTCCAAATGATTGATTCTTGAGACATCTGTCATTTTACCCTCCTGTCTTTTAAGGTTAAAATAAAAATAAATTTTCACCTGTATTTATTATCGTACTTTAAAGAGAAATCCTTTAAATTCCAATGCCTGGGTGTAAGCTCAGCCGTTTGATGGTTTGATTACTTAACTAAAGGAGGTTGAGTTGAATTTTTTTGACATGGAAGAAATGGCTATTATTTTTTTGCAGCTTTTGCCGATAATTTAGGACTGGGGATGTTTTAAGGTTTGGTATTTGGAGAGAAGTTGAAAAAGATTTTTCTTTTTTAAAGGTTTTGAAAGGTAATCGTCCATGCCTGCCTGGAGAAAATTTTCGCGATCTCCCGCCATGGTATTGGCTGTCAGCGCAATAATCGGGGTCTTGATTTGATTTTTGCTTTCCATTTCCCTGATTTTTTTAGTCGCTTCAATTCCTCCCATCAACGGCATCTGGTTGTCCATTAAAATAAGGTCAAATTTTTCTTTAGAAGCAATTTTCACAGCCTCAATTCCATTGTTGGCAATCGTTACGGTATGGTTGGTTTTTCTTAAAAAACTATTTACCACTCTTTGATTTACTTTATTATCTTCAACCAGGAGGATGTTCAATTTTTGAGTATTCTTTTCAGGAATTGGCATCTCATCTTCAAAGGTATATTGACTGATAATTGGTTTGACAGGGCTATTCAAGATTTCCAGGGGTGTGCCCATAAGCGCTCGTAAGCAGTAAAATAATTGTTCTTTTTGTAATGGTTTAGTAAGAAATCCGTTAAAACCTTCCGCCTTAAAACTTGCGGCATCTCCTCTTTCTGCAACGGAAGAGACAATGATGATAAAGGTGTTTTTAAAATTGATGTTTTTTCTTATTATTCTGCCCGTGTCTCTTCCGTTCATCTCCGGCATCTGCATATCCAGAAGAATGATTTGAAATGGATCATTTTCATCATGGGCTTTGTGTAATTGTGTGATTGCATCTTTCCCATTTGTCACGCAGGTAAAGCGGCATTCCCATGATTTTAAGTGTCCAGCAAAAACCTTATGGTTGATATCGTTATCATCCACAACCAGTATTTTTACACCCTTAATATCCTTCCAGGGAAAAATTGTTTGGTGAACAGAGTCTTTTTGTTTAACAAAATTTATGGTGAACCAGAAGGTGGATCCTTTGTTCTCGGTGCTTCTCACTCCTATCTGGCCGCCCATTAATTCAGTTAATTGTTTTGAAATTGCAAGGCCTAGCCCGGTCCCACCATATTCCCGGGTAGTAGATGCATCTACTTGGGTGAATGAATTGAACAGTGAGGGGATTTTGGCTTTTGGGATGCCAATACCGGTATCCGTAATTTCAAATAGTAAAATTATGCTTTGATCTTTTTGAGTTTTGATGGAAACCTGGATATCAACTGTTCCTGTTTTAACAAATTTTATGGCATTTCCGCAAAGATTGTTAATAATCTGTCGAAGGCGATTAGGATCCCCATTTAGATAAATTGGAACATCTTCTTCAATTAGGCAGATAAATTCAATATTTTTTTCATGGGCCTTGATCGCCATCACATTGCTGAGGTTTTCCAAGGTTGTTCTCAGGTTAAAATCGATATTTTCAATATCCAGCTTGCCGGCTTCGATTTTGGAAAAATCCAAAATGTCATTGATCAGGCTTAGTAATGCGTCTGCACTGATCTTGGCAAGGGTTGAGAACTCCCTTTGTTCGGATGTAAGTTCTGTTTCCGAGAGGATTTCCAGCATACCCAGAACCCCATTCATGGGGGTTCGTATTTCATGGCTCATATTTGCCAGGAATTCACTTTTTGTAATGGAGGCCTTCTCCGCATCCAGACGGGCCTGGGTGATTTCGTTCATATTCTTTTTAAGGGTCAGGGTCATTTTATCAAAGGATCTGGATAATTGACCAATTTCATCTTGTGTTTGGGTGTCTACCCTGTGATCCAGATTTCCGTTGCCTATGATATCGATTCCTTGATTTAATAAATTTAGCTGCCGACTGACGGAATGGGAAAGTCCAAAAGCGATAACAATAACAAGGATGACTATAATGGCCACAAGAACAAGCTCAATCCTTTGCCATTTTTTTACCAGGTTATAGCTGTCGCTTAATTCATTTCCAGCAGTAATTACCATTTCTCCTGTACGTTGCAGTTTCGCCTTCTGGGTTTGCCGGAGTTGTTCATTTATTTTTATGCTTGCTTTGAATATCTTTTTTTTATGGTTCAACTGATTGAGTGTTGCCTTTATTATTTGTTGAATATTGGATTCAAAACCGGCCATATTTTTTTTGATCTGAAGACCTTCCTGGGAATCCGGTAGCTCGGTAAGTTTTTCTCTTATGTTTTTCAAAGAGTTATATATGTTTTCTTTAAGATGATTGATTAAATCCGCATCCTTTAGCAGATAAATTTGTTTTATGAGTACTTCAACTTTTTTACAGCCCATGTTAATGAGCAGGGCATCTTTGAGCATCATAAGCGCCCTGTCGGTAATTGCGTTCATATTTGTATAATTGTCTAAAAGTGTGTTTTTGGATCTGTCTATATTCTGCATTGAATTAAATTCCGAATTGTACCTCAAATATAAGGAAGTATTGGAAATCTGGTTAATGATCTTTTCATAGGATTTTTTAGTGTCAGGATCTGTTTTTTCAACTTTGTTTGTTCTGTTTTTGGAGCCTTTTTGTTTCAGTAAAAGGCGAATTTTTTTTTCGTGGGACAAAAGCAGGTCTTCCATGATTTTTTTGTCTTTACTTTCAGGAAGAATCTTAATTTTTGATTGTAAATTTTTATGTAAATCAAAGATTTTTTCTGCTGCTGATTTAATGGCTAAAGGGCTTGAGGTGTTTGAAAGTATAGTGTTTGTTGCTTCATTTAGTTCAATACAATTGTATTGAATCGCGTAGGTGGCCTTTATCATATTAAATGCAGTTTTTGAAGAAAAGGTCATGGTATCGATATTCTCGATGACTATAGAAGAGGCATTTTCAACATCTATGGCGGCATCAAACTCTATGGAATCGGTAATATTATAGGAAAGACTGGTAATTTGATCTAAAATTTTTTTATTGGTTGATCCGAGAGCCGTCAGTTTTTCCTGGGTAACAAAAGCATTTTGTTTGCTGATGAAAAGATCCAGAATGGATTCTCCAAATTTGATTCTGGTTTTGTTTTTAGTGTTTTTTCCTTTTTCATCAAGTTGAATTAATTGGGGTAAAAAGGTTGCAAGTTCTTCATTATTATTGGCATTTAAGATATCTGCCGCAATTTTTCTAAGTTCAATGACCTCGATTAATTCATGGTTCTGGGTGGAGATATTGTTGCGTACATTGGTTGTCGTAGTTTTAAAGGTGTCATGTATTTGATTTAATGACCAGATGCCAATACCCCCTGCAAATCCGGCAAGAAGGGCACAAATCAGGCCGGTGAGTAACAGCTTTGCTTTAATGGATAGAGACATGATTAAATTGGTTGCACCTTTCCATTTTTAATTACGGTTAAAAAGACTTTATCCATGCCCTGGTGGTCATTTTTACCAAAGTTTAGTTTTATACCCCCAAGATCAATTGTTCCCATTGTCTCAATGGAAGCTATCAAATTGTTGCGGGTTAAGTTTTTTTTCATTCTATCGATTGCCGTGCAAAAGAATTTTCCAGCAATATATCCTTCAAAGGATACAAAATTGATAGTCGCCCCGGGGTTAAATTTTACCATATCTTCTTTGAATTCTTGGACAATAGGTATCTTGGTATCTTGCGGATATTGGACAACCTGGGAGATAATCGTACCATTGCCTTGTTCTCCAAGCTCTTTTATTAAAGCCTGGGTTCCGACAAAAGAGATGTTGCAAAAGATTGTGTTTTTGAGCCCATACTTTTTTGCAAGTTTAATAAATTCGGCACATGGCTGATAGGCGCCTACCATAACAACGGCTTCCGGCTTTGCTTTTCGTATCTTGAGAAATCCGCTTTTCACGGCTATTGAATTTCGCTCATATGTTCCCTTTGCCGTCAGCACAAGAGATCTTTTTTCCAACGCAAGTTGTAACCCACGTAAACCGGCTTGGCCATAGTCATCGTTTTGAAAAAAACAGGCAATTTTTGTTTTATGAAGTATATCTACCAGATAGTGTGTCAGCTCTTCCATTTCCTGATAATAACTTGCCCGCAGGTTGATGACATTTTTCTTTAGGGGATTTCTAAGAAATTCAGCTCCGGTAAATGGTGCCAGAAAAGGGATATTTAATTTTTCAAGAATAGGTAATACTGCTTTTGATGTGGGTGTTCCAACATAGCCGATGCTAAGGAATACTTTTTCTTTTTCGATGAGTTGGTGGGTGTTTATGATGGCTTTTTCAGGCTCATATCCATCATCCAGGCTGATGAGTCGGATCTTTCGTCCCTTGATACCGCCGGCATGGTTTATTTTTTGAAAATATGCCGTCAGTCCCGCTCTCATTCCGATGCCAAGAGCCCGGGCAGGTCCTGTCAGGGCACAAGATTGCCCCAGGATAATTTCATTGTCTGTTATACCGTCTTCTGCGTGGGTTTTTAAATAGCTTCCAGGTATAAAAAATATGCACATAAGTATTATGCTAAATTTTTTAACAGACATTGATTCTCCTTTTGCAGGGCTTGTAATGGTTTATTGGAGTGGTTCCAAACTCACGCTTTTGCCGGCATTTTTTCTGGCAGCCTCCCATTCTGGTTTTGTTTGTACAAGGGTTTTTCCTGGAAACCGATCTATAATTTCAAAAAAATCCAGTTTAAATTTGCTTTTTAAAATTTCATCTTTGGATTTGCAGTTTACCACATATACTGATTGGACGTTTTGATGATCAAACGCCCGCCAGAGTTGTGCATCTTTTAGTAGCGTGAATTGATGATTTTCAAGGGATAGGATAATATCACTGGATTTAAATGAACCGGCTCTTTTTGCGGCGTTTGAATATTCATAGACATTTGTGTAAGCCGTTGCAGCACCCCAACATGGATATCTTTGATATTTTTTTACAAATTTATCAACAAAGAGTTGTCCTCGTTTGTAATTGTATGTTTCGGGGACTTGCCAGTTCCAGTCCGATGTGCCGGTTACATTTTCCATTGCATCAGGCCCGGCCTTTTCAACTATGCCCAGTTCAAGAAGTGGCACAACGATTTTGGCTTGTTTTTTTAGGCCCAGTGTTGCGGCTTTTTTCAGGCCAAGGGTCATGTCATTTCCGAACAGCACCATGACGACAACATCAGGATTTGCAAGTTTGGCCAATAGAACAGCTTTTGTAAATTCATATTCATCTGCGCCAAGTTTTGTTAATATCGTTTTGTGGATATTAGTGTTTTCTGTCCGGGTAAACTTTCTTATGGAGTCTTCCGAAGACCAGCCCCATGAATAATCAGCCACTATATACAAATATTTTTTGCCGGGAAAATGTTTGTTGAGATATGAAGAAAGTGCTTTGGCGCCCATCCAGGCATTATAACAGACCCTGAAGGTGTGCCTATGACCGTCTTCTCTTGTTGTAGCATTTGAGGCTGTGATGGTGGCCATAAAAACAATTTTTTGCCGTTGACAGACTTCTCCCACTGCAATGGCCACACCGCTGGAAACTCCGCCAAAAATCATTTTGACCTTATCTTTTTCAATCAGTTCCACCGCATTTTGGACGGCCTGCTGGGAGTTGGTTTTTGTATCCATCAACACAAGCTCAAGTTTTTTGTCCAGAACCCCCCCGGAAGAATTGATTTCTTCCACCGCAAGCATGGCTCCCCTTAGTTGATCCAGTCCCTGGGTAGCATAGGGGCCTGTGGCCGGATAATTAAATCCGAGCTTTACAGAATTTTGCGTGGAAGCCGTTACGGGAATTATCAACAAAAATAATATTAAAAAAGTAATTTTTTTCATGCGGCTTACCCATTTTTTTATTGCCATAAAAAGAATAGAATAAATAGCTGCCTAAATTTTAATATGTTTAAAAAATTCTTGCTTGATAAATTAAAGTGGTTTGTTCTTATTTCCCAAGGGCCTGCTCAGCCCTTTGGATCTAAATCTGTAAAATTATACTATAAATTTGTGAATTATACTATAATTTCATAAAAAATACATCTGAACAGGAATGCTGTTTGCGACGGGGGGATATGATTTTTTGCAACTTCTCAATAAATGTGGGGAAATCTTAAATAAAATCTAGACATTGGCCTTTTTTTATACTATACTCAGTG
>JAAELK010000059.1 GCA_024226935.1 Desulfobacteraceae bacterium | reverse complement strand
CGTGTCTTCTGTGAAGAACAAGTCAGGTTGAACGGTGCAATGTGTGCCCCTGTCCACCACAGGGGGGTTCCACCCTGCAACAGCTGCTGCAAAGGCTGCAATGTGCAGTTGCCTGTTTGGGTGGCAGCCGCTGGTCCTGCAGGCAAGCTTGCCACCTGTCTCGGCATTGGCAACGATGGGGTGAGTGCTTTGGGGGAAGTCCCGAATTGACTTTGAGGAAAATGGCACGGCCATTGGGCGGAGGACCGGAGACTCGACATGCCAATTGGGGGGCGGGGTGCGAAGGGGGAACTCCCAAATTGACAGTGCAGGCGGAGTCTACGAGAACTGTCCATCATTGGATGCAACCTGCCTGGATAGTTGTGGGAAACAGTTTTTCCTTTGATTAAAATTGAATGGTCATTGTGTGGAGGACAGGAGAATAGACATGCCATTGATTGTGGGAGTTGCCAGGGGGGAACTCCCAAATTGACAGTGCAGGCGGAGTATACGAGAACTGTCCATCATTGGATGCAAGCTGCCTGGGTAGTTGTGGGAAACAGTTTTTCCTTTGATTAAATGCATGGTCATTGCATGGAGGACAGGAGAATAGACATGCCATTGATGGGTGGGAGTTGCGAGGGGGGAACTCCCAAATTGACAGTGCAGGCGGAGTCTACAAGAACTCTCCATCATTGGATGCAACCTGCCTGGGTAGTTGTGGGAAACAGTTTTCCTTTGATTAAAATGGCATGGTCATGGCATGGAGGACAGGAGAATAGACACGCCATTGATGGTGGGAGTTGCGAGGGAGGAACTCCCAAATTGACAGTGCGGGCGGAGTCTATGAGAATTGTCCATCGTTGGATGCACCCTGCCTGGGTAGTTGTGGAAAACAGTTTTGCCTTTGAGGAAAGTGGCATGGCTGTTGGGTGGATGACAGGAGGCTAGACATGCCTTTGGGGGGGGTCGGAAGTTGCAAAGGCTGACCTCCTGAATTGACAGTGCAACACAGACTGTGAGAACTGTCCTTCCTTGGATGCAGCCTGCCAGGGCAGTTGTGGGGAACACTTCTTCCTTTGAAGAAAATGGCTTTGCCACTGCCACAATGACCACACACCGAGACAAGTGGAGTCGCACAGAAGGTGTTCCAGTGTGCCGGCCCGACCGTGTCTTCTGTGAAGAACAAGTCAGGTTGAACGGTGCAATGTGTGCCCCTGTCCACCACAGAGGGGTTCCACCCTGCAACAGCTGCTGCAAAGACTGCAATGTGCAGTTGCCTGTTTGGGTGGCAGCCGCTGG
>JAAELK010000058.1 GCA_024226935.1 Desulfobacteraceae bacterium | reverse complement strand
TGCCTACTTTTCAGATTTATAACGTCACTCAAACTGCGGATATGTTAAGCACTGAAATAACAATTGACGCGACAGAAATTGACTCAAGCACGGCAACCACACCGGCGGTTATTGACGCGGCGAATGATGACGTTTCCGAGGGAGATGTCTTGAGATTTGATTGCGATATAGCTGGCACTGGGACTGAAGGCATGGAAATGAGATTAGGATTTCAACTACCATAAAGGAAAATAAGAGTGAGAATTTATACGGCTTTAACATCTCAAACACCGACTTTTCAGATTTACAATTTGACTCAAACTGATGATTTGACTTTTATAAAAACAAGTCAATCTGAAAATAAATTTGTAATAAATACAGAAACAGCGGAAACAAAGGAGAATAAAAATGAGCTTTTCACAAAGTATGTCTGAGGCTAACGATAAAGGCTTTCAGAGAAAAATAAAACTTAGTATGCAGCGGGCGGCAATAGCGGTTATGGCTGAGTCAAGTGAGACAAGCAACCATGCCGAAAGAGTAATTTACGCTAAAAAAGTTTTAAACGGCGAGGCTTTGATTTACGAGTATTGCGTCGGTATTGTTACGAATTCAACCATTGCGGCGGCAATAGCGGCGGATACAGATTTTGACTCAAGCATAGATTTCACGGTTGACTCAATGTTTGACGCTTTCGCGGGGGTGAGTACATAATGGCAACGGCTAAAAAAGTATGGGCTGGTGAGAGTCAAATTATCGGCACTGGAGATGCGTATTCGACTTTCTCCGGCACTACGGAAATACTCTCTTCCGATATTGATCTTGAGACTAACGGCTACGAGGGCGCGCAGGTTACAGTTGAGGTAAACTTTGACGCTACGCCTACGGATGACGTGGACGTAGGCTATTATCCTGGGCGGGATGCAACTGATTATGACGATACAAAACAAGGGACATTTCGGCTTGCTAAAGAGACTGATCCGAACCAAAAAACATTCATAATAACCGATTTCAAACATGCTAAAATCGGAGCAGAGCAAACCGGGGCAACTGATTCTCATGATATAAGGGCTTATTTAGACATGTGGAGATGGGATGTTACCTAAACTCGGAACGAGATTAAACCGTACTCATTTATTATCTCAAGGCTTGACTGCCGCTTGGCTGATGAACGCTAACGAGGGCGCTATTGTAAATGAGTTTGTCAGCGGTTATCATGGAGAAATATTCGGAGGCAATTGGGTTGCGGACGGTGTTTATTTTGATGCAGATTATGAGAGAATTTCTACTGTTGCGGCTAGTGAGAATTTTATCTTTACTTCTGGAAGTATGTTTTGCCGTATAACTAATAGCGGCGCGGTTCCCGGAAAACAAGGTATATTTGCAGTTGGCGACGGTTATACAGATTTTGCTTGTTATATTTCACCTTCGTCTGGCGGAGACATAACGTTTCGGATCAATAGTAGTGGTCACAATTTTCTCAATACTGGAATAGACGATGGTTTTTTCCATACTGTAGGCGTAACTTGGAATGATGCTGATAATATTATAAATGTTTATATTGACGGAATATTGTTTGATACGTCATCAAATGCGTTCTCATGGAATTCCTCAGATTTTTTAAATAACTTCTCTTTTGGAGGTCGTCCCAATAAAACAGCTTATTATTTAAATGGCGCCATGAGTTTTATGTATCTTTACGATTACGTTATTAATGCTCAAAATATCGCGGCATTACATTTTAATCCGTATCAGATTTTTGAGAGGAACAGATTTAGAGCATTTGAGGAGCAAGGCGCTCCTCCTGCGGTTTTTACTCCTCTCATTATAGGGCCGTTTTAGGAGAATGACATGGGAATAGAGCATCTCATTTATGCGGCAATCGCAGCGGCTGTTTCGCCGTTTCTAATTAATATTTTTTCAGGATTAATTCTCACGGTTAAAAACAGGTTTTCAGATACTCCGAAATTTAATATTGGGTCGGTGTTTGAGTGGAGTCAATTACCTGCGTCGGGAAGCATATTTCCAAAGAGTGTTATGATTGAGAAGAGTTTAACCGCTTGCCATTTTCTTGATATTTCAGGAGGTCATGTCAATGGCAAATACTCAATTACTAAATCACGATGGATGATTTCAAGCGCATCGCTAATAGGGTTTTACTCTCAAGAGAAAGTTGGCATATTACTTAACGAGTACAAGGATAACTTGAAGAAAAATGGATAGCGCTCATCTCTGGTTAATTGCTATTTCCATCAGTGCTTTTGTGGTGGTGATTAATATCGTTGACCGTTTTTCAAAGAGAAGAATTGATACTGAGTTAAAAGATTTTCTCACTAACCGAGATAAGGACTTTGTCAATTCTCTTGACAGAGCTGCGGATCAAGCCGAAATGAGAACTGCGGCAATCATTACAGCATTGAAAGCAATACAAGATAAAGTTGACGACGGGAAAAATATCACGTCAAAATTATATGATTTAGTTATGGCAGATTCCGGCTGGGGCATAAGGCTGGCTGAAATTGAGAAGGGTTTAAGGCTGGTTAGCAATAATAAAACAATGCTTGAAAATATTAATTTGCGTATAAAAGAATTGGATGAGAAAATCAAATGAAAAATGTTTTGATCATTGACGATGATCAGTTTATTCTCGATATGTTTATTGACGCATCAAAAAATCAAACAGCTTATGAGATTTTTCCATTTTCAGAAGCACTAAAAGCTTTATCTCATTTTAGGGAAAACAGTAAAAAATATCATATTATTTTTCTCGATATGATTTTACCGGATATTACAGGATTTGAAATGATCGAACAAATTGTTGAGGCAAATCCTGAAATCCCTATTATCGCTATATCTGGAATAATATATAAACACCCTAAAAACACGACTTATTTTGTTGAGAAACCGATTAGCATTGATAGATTTGAGAATTTAATTGAGATATTTAGTTTATAATATGGGCGGAAATAGTCTAACGGTAAGACATCAGATTTCCAATCTGAGCTATGTGGGTTCAACTCCTGCTTTCCGCTCTTGACAACTTGAGAAGAGTGCTTATAATAAATTATACATGGCTTTGCGCAGGTTCCTTCCTTCCTTCTTTCCTGCGCTCAATCCCTCGCTGGCTGGCTCCCTGGCGGGGGATTTTTTATTTGTATTGACAGGCAAGTATTAGTGCTTATATTATTCTTGTATCACATAAAACTAATCAAAAGAGCATATGACTATTGACGAACAGAGAAAATTGGTTGAGGCGATAACCGTAAGGGCAGAAAGAATGTATATCTCAAAAGGAAAAGAGGTTATTGACTCGCACATTATGAGACAACTTTCCGGAGAAATCGGAAAGTTGAACAAAATGGAAAGGGGGGAATAGTGCTTAGTATTGAGAAGCAAAAAGAGATAATTCTTGATATTGCTTTTGAGGTGGCTGAGAGCTGGATGTGGAATTGTGTTGACTCTTTCGGTGATTCGGAGGCGATCATTGGTTCAGATATTATGGTGAGATTATCTGACGAGTGTGCAAAATTGAATAAAATGGAGGAAGAGTTTTGATGTTTCAAAGTGCTTACGAAATTCAGAGAAATGAGCTGATTGACGAGGCTTGGGAGTTGACCAAAAAAGAACTGAAAGACAAAGGCTTGACTCGCTTGTCGAATGAGATAAGAAATACCGGGGCCGGAATTTCTGAAAGATACAAACATTATTTTTTTGTTGAGTTTTTTCATAATGCCATGAATCGCTTGGCATATGAGAAAGGGCTGGTTCTCTATTGTGCCGCACGGTAGCCGAGAGGCGCTTAAAAGTGGGCGGGCAGAATGCCTGGTTTAAATACAGGCAGTTTCCGTCGTGAGTTCAAATCTCACTCGTGCGGCGTCAATTCAATCTAAGGGCCGACAGCAGGCGCAAATTTGAAATCAATAGGCAGATATAGGGGCAGGCGTTTAAATCGCTTGTGGGCCGTTTCAGGCCGTTTTAAGTATTGACAAATAAGAGATAATGCTTATTTTGTTTTTAGTGAGGGTGCGGCTTTTCTAATTATTTACAACCTGCCAGAGCAAGATGCAGCGTTATAAATAATAGCCGCATCCGTATTGACAAATAAGATTTAGTGCTTATAATTGACTTAGTGAGGAGGCACACTCGCTATTATGAGAAAATAATGTTGGCGTAAAAACCAGCTTATTTATAAAATCCCGTCGCGGGTGCCTCCGTGACGGGATTTTTATTTGGAGGTGTTATGGAAATAGCTAAAATTAAAGACGTTTTTTCAGTTCGTAAATTAAATCAAGAGTATGTCAATTGGCTAACGGATGAGTTTAAGGAAAATGGCTATCAATCAGCTTATCCGGTGTCGGTAACTAAAGACGGTGTTATGTGGGACGGAGGACATCGCCTGGCAGCTTGTAAGGCTTTACAGTGGTCTGAAATCCCGTCCATAGTGGAAACACCTGAAAACTTACGCAGGGCGGCACACGAGCGGAACAGGGCGGCGTCAAGCGTACTGCCAGAGACTTTTGTCGATCATGCTGAAGAGATTTGGGAGATGTTAGCAACAATGAAACAAGAGGATGTGTCAAATGAATTGGGCGGTAAAGACAAAGGGTGGAGTGTTGACAAGGTTAAAAAATATTCAAAGCTTCAAAATATTCACAATGAAGCATGGAAAATAGTGCCGACTAATTTTGAAATCGGCACCTTGTATGGAAATAGTGTCGGCACTATTAAAGTGCCGGCCGGCACTTTTACAGAAAACCTTTTAAGAGACATCACAAACCTACTACCAGATGAGCAAATCGAATTAGTCAATGACTTGGCAAGCGGCGCTATTAACAAGGGAAAGTTTAAGACAATGGCTAAAGCTTATAGCAATCGGTATAAAATGGCTGTTAAGCTTAGAGAATTACTCAAGGGAATGGACGATGATTCACTCCTGTCAAATGCTTTGGTTGAAATTGATAAAGGACGGTATGACTCAAGACCGGAAGATATTAGCGTTTTAGCGAAACAGGTTTTAAATGATTACCAAAAAAAGAATGCAATCCGATTGATTAATGGTGATTTTTACAAAGAAGTTGAGAGTATTCAAACCGGAACTATTGATTTAATTATTACCGATCCTCCTTATAACATTTCAAGCGATAATTGTTTTCCGTTTAAAGACAGGAGTGAAATCAATAAAGACTTTGGCGAGTGGGATAAGATTAAACCTGTTGAATTTAAAAACTTGTTTTCGATTTGGACAAAACATTTTAAGAGAATTTTGTCTCTTGATGGAAGCGGTTATATTTTTACGTCAGATATTTATTTGTCTTATTTGATCGAATCCCTAAAAGAGGCGGGGCTTGACCATCGAATGACTTTGACATGGCATAAGATCAACCCTGGAACGAGTGTTAAAAAGAGAAATTTTACTAGTTCAACCGAATATATTGTTTACTTTTCTCAAGGCAAACCTGTTTTCAACTTTACAAATGAGAATGAAATGCACAATCATATTGAAAATTCTATATGTCAAGGGAATGAACGCAAAAAGGATGCGAAAGGAAACACTCTACATCCGACTCAAAAACCTGAAAGCATTATTAAACATTTGATGGATATTTCAAGCAATAGAGGTCAAACTATTTTTGATGGGTTTATGGGTGTCGGCACTGTTTGCAGCGTAGCGAAACAAATGGGGCGGCAGTTTATAGGCATAGAAAAGGAAAGAATTTTTTATGAATCAATTTAAACGAGATGATGAGTTTTCAAAACATAAAGATTTATTGTTAAAGCCATATTGGAAAACTAAAAGTTTTGAAGGGCGCTTTGTTATAACAGGGTCTGAATTATTACAAAAAACTCATGGCATTGACATTGTATTACAATACGATGAATATAATGATTTGACGGTTGACACTAAGCACACGAGGCCATTTCCTAAAATTGGAAGTGAGACTTTTTTTCTTGAGGAGATGAGCAATACTAATCCGAAATACAATACTTTAGGCTGGATATTAAAGGAAAGCGGACATCCTGATTACATTTTATTTTTTGTTCATAATAGATGTTATAAATGCTATCAAGATTGCTTTAAAAAATGCAATTCAAATATCTTGAGAGATTCATTTTTTGGAGTATTAAAATTCTCGGTGTTGCGTCAATGGTTTATCGATAATAAGGAACGATTTCCATTAAAGCAAACAGGCCAAATCAATAAAACTTCGGGTCGTATTGTGGGCCGTTATACTCTTTTAAATGAAGTTGGTATGTTTGAAAGAGATTTCATGGGCAAACCAAATATATTTCAAGCCGAATCTGAAGCCGAATCCTCATGAGGATTCAGATTAACGTCTGAATATTTCGGCGGCGTCAATCCATATTTTGAGTAGGTCTTCTCCTGGACGGTCATATAACTTCTCAAAAACTCAAGCGCATTCTCAACAACGGCGGTTTTGGTCTTAAAATCGCCGTTGCTATATGCCGAATCAATAAACTCTTGCAATTCAGGCTTAATCCTCACATTCAAAACAACTTTATTTTCTCTCTTCTCTTTCACTCTTTCCCTAGTTCCTATCTTAATTCCGTTACGTCTTCTCTTTCCAGTCATAATTCGGTTGAGCTCCTTTCTGATTTTGATAGTGGCCGGTTTCTCCATAGGGACGGGCTGCGTGGTCGATACACTCCTCAAGAGTGATTTGCAATAGACGGTCGCCGGGCCTGAGAATTATCTTCTCGGGCCAGTGGTTTTTCAATTCGAATGTCCATTGACCGATAAAACCGGGATCACCGTATCCGGCGTGCAAATGCTCAATTCCTCTTCTCCCGGCGGATGACTTGAGAAAAAGCTTTGCTACAGCGTTCGTGGGGATTTCTGTTGTCTCCAGCGAGTGGCATAAGACGAAGTCACCGGGATACAACGGAAAGCCGTTTTTTCTGGAGATCACTATTTCAGTACTCCAGATATAGCGGTCATTTTCGAAAACTGGCTTTCGGTAGAAATCGCCGAGGCGCAAGTCAAGCGATGCAGGATTGACGCAGGCCGGATCATAGGGTTTTACGCATCCGGATTCAGCCCAAAATTTTATTTGTTTGTCGGTGAAAATCATACCTATATAATAGGTATGATTTGCGCTTTGTCAATACGGTTATGTTACAGGATGGTTTTGGCTGTAAACGTCTTTAAATATAACATATTCGATGCGATTTCCGTCAAAAAATATCCACAACACAAAAATTTCCATTTGACTTTTAGATAACAACTTTTATTTATTTATTTTCGTTATGCTACAAATTTGGCATAAAAATTGCAGTATATAATATTAGAATGGAAACAAAAACAAACAAAAACAAGGGGGGCAACAAAATGGATATTAAAAATATGTGCGAAAAATGCTTTAAATTGACTGCTGATGAAAAAAAAGAAGTGTCTGAAAACCGTTTTGACTTTGTAGCACTATGGGTCTGGCACCGTACAAAGAAAAAAGATAATCGTGAAATCGTTGATGGTTATCAGGTTATGAAAAAAGGCAACAATTTTAAAATCAAATTTAATAAAATGGATTCTGGCTATAACTGGATGACTTCCCATGATTTGTACGGATGGTTGATCAGACTGCCTTTGAATCACTTTGCGATGGAAGCGGAAGATATTCGGGCATTTGCTTGTAATAATTAAATTTAAACGCCGGGGGAAACCCCGGCAAAGGAGGTCAAAATGTCGACAGAATTTTTTAATTTAAACGGAAAAGTTGAAGCGGTTAGAAGGGCGAGCCCTGCTGGTTGTGTTTTAGAATTAAGGGTATCCCTGGAACAGTGGGAAAAAAATACATGCTTGCATGAATTACATGATAATGGAAAATTATTGGGCCGGGCGGAAGTTGAACAAAACACAACAATAATACCTTTAACCGCACATCGTCTGAATCAAGAAGCAAGGGATTTAGAAGATTGGGCAGAAAATCATGATTCTTGGGACCAGGCTGATTGGGCCAGGAATCAAGCTGCTGATAAAAGGAAAGAATCGGTTTTTTTGGTTCGAAATTCACTGCGTGTTTGTTAATTTACCCATAGCTACATATTTGGCATAAAAATTGCAGTATATAATATTAACCATCAACCCTAAAAAAAAGGAGGCTTTCATGCCTATCATCAACAATTCAAAACAATTTACTAAATTAAACAATCATCAAAACCCTTTTGACTTTCTGGAAGGTACTCTGGAAATGTACGGATTTCAAGAGTTTTATCGCTTTGTTTGTTTTCTGGTTGATCGAAAACACATCCTGATTGACAGGATTGAAAATGCTCTGTTTCGTATGGTTGATAAATACGAAATAGAATTCTAATCTAAACTTAAAGCCGGGTGCAAGCCCGGCAAAGGAGGAGCCATGAAAAAAATTACTTTTAGCGTAACGGAAGACCAACACGAAAAAATCAAGGCAACAGCGGAAGCTGAAGGGCTGTCACCGGCACAATACGCCAAGCGTCAAACGATTATAGGGGTCAATAGTCAAACGGCTGATATAAGCCGTGTTAGGGAATCACCGCGGGGTTTTAACAGCCCGCAAGCGCTGTTAGGGCAACTGGCGCATATTGCAGAAAAGGCGCAAGAACATTTTGTGGCTATAACTATGGATTCAAAAAACAAGATCATCGCTAATCGGATCATAACGATTGGTCTTTTGAATTCAAGCCAGGTGCATCCGCGGGAAGTTTTCGCGGATGCCATCACCGACCGGGCAGCCACGATGATCGTTGCGCATAATCATCCGTCAGGCGATTGTTATCCGTCACCTGAAGATATAGCGATTACAAAGAGACTGGTACAAACTGGTGAAATTATCGGAATTCCAGTGCGGGACCATATAATAATAAGTGCGGATGAATATAAATCTTTTATGGAATTGGGCGTGATGGGAAATATTCAACGTGATTTAGATTAAAAAATAGCGATTCAACCTATAAACCCCGGTCAATTCATTTTGACCGGGGTTTTTTATTACAAATTTGTATTAAATATTTTAAAAAAAGCATAAAAATTTTTAACACGCTGATAATCAGCTATATTTTAGTTACAAATATGGCAAATCTTGAAGTAAAGTTACAAAAATTGTAACCTGTTTTTCATGGTGTCTGTAAAGCCGTATGGATAAAGGCTTTCAAGCGTATGACAAAAATGAGCGAGTTTACAAATATGTCATATTTTGGCATATTGGTAAAAAAGTCAAAAAATACGGTGTCAAAATTAGGGGCCAAAACAGCATGATTCAGGTTGGGAACTATGGATTTTGGCCAAAAAAGCGGTTTTTAGACTATTTTTATTTATTTTGACTTTGTGACAAATTTGGCATAAAAATTGCAATACATATAAGTAAGATGGCAACCACTAAAAAACATAACACAAAAAACAAGGGGAACAACAAAATGGCAAAATCAACCGCGCCAAAACCGAGAAGTCAAGGGATGCACTGGATTGCGAACGAAAGCAGACTGGCTAAATATAGCGCGGACGGTTTCGCCTGTGGTTATTGTGCAAAAACTGTCGAGGAGGGCGCGCGGTTGACTTTGGACCACCTTCGGCCGTACAGCAAGGGCGGAAGCAATCATCCGTCAAACCTGATTACGTGTTGTGACTCTTGCAACAGCGCTAGGGGAAATCGACCCTGGGGTCAATTCGCAGAAAAAGTGGCTGGTTATTTGAATATTGACGCGGCTGAAATCAAAAAACATATCAATCGTTGTAGACGTCGGAAACTTGACCGGAAAGCAGCTAAGGCGATTATAGCGCGGCGGCCAAGTTGGAAAGCACTTGTTGAAAATAACTATAAATAATATCTAAATGTGACATATTTGGCATGAAAATTGCAGTATATAATAGTAAGATGCAAACACAAACAAACATAAAAAACAAGGGAGGTCAAAACATGAAAAATTACAAAGTCATATTAACTGGGTCTGATAGGGTGCGCGACAAAAATTATGATATGCTTTTTACAAAATTGGATGCCGCTGATTTATTCGGGCGTGCATCCTCGGAAGACGAGTATAGGGACGAAGACGACGACGGAAATGATTTTTACACCGTCGAAATAAAACATATACCGGATACTGTCGAAGAGTGGGCGGAACGGCAAAAAAAAGTTGAAATTATTTATCCGTAAATTACAAAAAAATAAAGGGAGGTCAAAACATGAAAACTTGTAGAATAGAAAAAAGAGGAGATCGGATGATATTAAAAAGTGATTCTGGCGAGGTCGTGACATCTGTTGGGATAGGGTCTGAAGATTGCAACGATACGAATTCAGCGCAAGAATTATTTGTTGATGTTGCTAAAAATTTTGGCTTTGACCGGGTCGAGTGTTTCACATTCGATGGTCATATAAATTTAGGATAAATTCTGTGGCTGGCCTTCGGGCTGGCCGGGCGCACGCTCAGTCATTAAGAATTGAAAACGCCGAAAAAGACTGAGCATAAAAAAGAAGGAGGATAGCATGAGTAATGAATCAAGGCTTAAACAAGTATTAATGTCAAGGAACGGTTTCACTTCGGAAGAGGCAGATGAGGAAATATCGTTGGCAAAAGAGGAATTAAACGAGCTGCTTGAGGACGGAGAAACAGATGCGGCTTATAATATTTGCGAGGATATGTGGGGTCTGGAACCGGATTATCTGGAAGACTTAATCTAAATTTAAACGCCGGGGGAAACCCCGGCAAAGGAGGAGCCATGTTATTACGACTTGAAATTGACCATGAGACAAAAGAGATTTTCGCGGATATTATTGACGCAGATTGTGCATCTGGAATCGTTTTACCTTACAATTATACTGACGACGATATAGTTGAATATTGCATTAATAAACTTTGCGAGCCTGAGTGCGGATGGGCCGAGTATGAGATTAAGAGACTTTTTATCTAATCATTTAAATGCCGGGTGCAAGCCCGGCAAAGGAGGAGCCATGACTAAAGACAATTTACTAAAACTTGAGAAAAAAATCACTAAAATTAACAGGCGGCTTGAGCGGTTACAATTACAATACCGGATTGAAACTGGTTACGAATTTCTCATCCCATACGGGGGTGAAGTGCGGGATAACAAGTTCGATCAATACAATTGGATATTTCCGACAGATGATTTTTCTGAAGAGGCGTTTGACCTTCCTAAAACCATTAAAGGAGATTTTTAAATGATTTGCCCATTATACGATAAGAGTAGAACGCCGCAAAACGGTTTCAGGTGCGTGGCGCCAATTTGCACTCCCTTGACCGAGTGTTTTGGGAGTGTGACAAACGCGGCTTGCATTATGCCTGGCTGGTTATGGCGGAAGTTTGTTGAACCGATAATCTTGAAAAACAAGGAGAATAAACATGACTGAATATTGCGAAACAAAATGCACGCATCAAAAGTGCGAATCGTGCGGAAGACCTCGAGGCAAACAAGCACCGGGACGCTTGGCACCGGGCCGGTCAAAAGTGAGACAATCTGGTTACGCTTGGATTACTCGTTTCGAGGAAAACGAGTATTTTGACGCGGTTCGACATCATAGATTAATACAAAAATATAACAGATAATCCTAAAGCCAGCACCGGGGCAAGCCGGTGCAAAGGAGTAAAATATGAGTAATTTACCAACAGTTCAAAATCAGTCAAGCAATTCACTTTCTCCGCAGAATTTTGGAGAATTGCAACAATTCGCGCAAATCGTTTCAAACTCCTCTTTTATTCCGAAGGATTTTAGGGGCAGACTGGAAGACGTAATGATAGCCGTTCAAATGGGCGCGGAGGTCGGCTTAAAGCCGATTCAAGCGCTGCATAGTATCGCGGTTATCAATGGCAGGCCGAGTATATGGGGGGACGCTATGATTGCGCTGGTGCGGTCTTCAGGGCTTTGTGAGTATATTCAAGAACGCTATGATGAAGAGACGCAAACCGCTGTTTGCACAGGCAAACGGCGCGGCGAGCCAAAAGAGCAGAGTCAATCGTTCTCTATGGAGGATGCAAGGAAAGCCGGTCTGGCTAACAAGACCGGACCGTGGAAATCGTATCCGAAAAGAATGCTTCAAATGAAGGCGCGGGGTTTTCTCCTAAGAGATTTGTTTGCAGATGTTTTACAAGGTCTGATAACAAGAGAAGAGGCGCTTGATTATCCGTCGAATGAACCGGCACCGGTGAAACAAGACATATCGGTTGAATTTTGGGGAGAAGAGATAAAGCCCGCGCACAACAGACCATTGACTGAGGACGTATCACAACCGCTGATGATGACTCAAAATCAATCGGATTTAATCGGAAAGCTTGTCATGAGTCATGTTTTTACAGAGGAAGAGAAAGAGAAAACGGCTGTCTTTATTGGGAAACCACAAAAACGGTCGGTCGGTAAAAAGATGATTGACTGGTTAATAGAGGAAATGGACGCTCGAAAACTTAAAGAAAGAAACGAAAAAAATAAAGAGTATTGGAAAAATAAAGCGAAACAAGAGGACGTTCCCTTCGGCGGAGTGATACCGGAAGAGAAGTCTGAAGCTGAGATTTTAGAAGGTCATCGGTCTAAGCTTTACGATCTGATCGCAGGTCTTGACAACTGCGAAAGGGCTGTTGACGTGAGTGAATATATCGAGCAGGTCACTGGAGCTTTGTTATTGCTTCCGGAAGATATGCAAGACGAATTCAACCTGGCGCAAGGGGCGCGAATCAAGAAATTATAACTTTAATCGGGTGCGGTTTTAACATTGCACCCTGTCAAGTAAATATTTGAAAAAATTGCAAATTTTACGGTTATTTCGTAAAATTTATCCACAACGTATAGATTTATAAAATTTTTTAGGAGGAATTATGTACTTTTTTGACAAAAGCAAAGTAAAAATGCTGATCAGGGCAAGCGGTGAATCATATCGTCAAATCTCGTTACGATCTGGTTTGTGTCCCCATGGCGTTCGGCGGATGACCTCGGGAGATCACTTCCCGACAGCCAATAATATTTGTAAATTAGCCCATTATTTGGGCGTACATCCGCGAATATTTTTCTCAAAGGAGGTTAAATGAACAAAGGAAGGAAGCTCGGGCCGAGGCAGTATTCAAGTGGTGAAAATGTGTTGATGGTTCAGGATTTGTTTCTGAATCAAGCAATCGTCACGCTTAAAGATATTTGTAACGAAACTGGCTGTTGTCGACAGACTGCGGCGAGGTATCTTGATATTGTGAGTTTATTTCTTCCAATATATCAGGTTATGGATTCAGTTCCTTACGAATTAGTAAGGAGAAAAGCGGGCGGGCAAGAAAGGCAGTATTCAACCCTAAAAACAAGGAGAAAAATAATAAAAACAAGGAGAAAAATAAATGGCAAAATTTAAGATCAAATCTGAGTCGCAAGAGGTTTTGGCAAGGATGCTTCAATCGGAAGCCAAAAAACTCAATATTGAATTTAAGATTTCGGATAACGGAAAATCTTTTGAGACTGATTCTGACGCTCTTCTATTTCTGGAAGACAACCTAAAGGAGGAAAACAAGTGACTAAGAATGAGATTAAGACGATGACCGCCGTTGCCTTCGGCCAAGCAGCAATCAGAAAGATAGGGATCAATCCCAAAATGTATTTTGCAGTTGAGAACGCTTTTTATGTTTGGGAGTATAACCGAAACGCTTTGACTTCTCAAAATATTAAACAGTCAAGCCGATGGCTTAAAAAGTTTGATCAAGCGCTTTGGCAGGGTGCAGAACAGGATGCTCATGTCCATCTGTCTTTCGCAGTGGCTATATTAGAGAGGCAAGCGGAGTTCTTATCTGGGCGCAAACTGAAAGCAATAGACTATTTGATTGAGATTATGCTTCGGGTTTACAACGATTTGCCTGAGTCGTTACACTCCGAAAACTATTGCAGTGATTTGGCAAGCAGGGCCGTCACTATTTGGGAGGAGGTTATTAATGAGTGATAACGAGTTTATACCGCCGAATTCTCAAGAAGCGGAGGAAGGAATTCTCGCGGCGATATTAGTTGATGATAGCAGTTTTCTTGACGTGGCCGAAATACTCAAACCAGAGTACTTTTATAATAGCAAGCACGCGGCATGTTTTGAAGCAATGGAAAACCTCTTTGCCGATGCCGAACCGATTGATCTGATCACTCTTAAAAACTCGTTAGAGAAATCCGGCAAGCTGAAGAAAATGGGCGGGGCGGTGTTTCTCGCGAGGCTGGTTGACTCTATTCCGCTCTCGCATAATATCCCGTATCACGCCGGAATTATCAAGGGGACATATCAGTTGCGAGAATTACTGAAAGCGGTTGAAACGATCAAGGCAGATATAAAGAATAAACCTGCGGCACCGCCTGACGCTATATTAGAGAGTGCTGAAAAGGCGATATTTGAAATCGCAGGGGGTAACCTAGGGAAAACGTTTACATCGATTCAGGAGCTTGTTAGCACGTCTTATAGCCACTTTGAAAAGATAGCGGAGGCCGGGGGCGGTGTTACTGGGTTGAAAACGGGATTTTCCGAATTAGACGAAATAACTTCCGGCTTTCAGAATACTGACTTGATAATTCTCGCGGCTCGTCCCGCTATGGGCAAAACTGCAATGGCTTTGCAGTTTGCACGGTCGGCGGCTGGCGCGGGAAAGAGTGTTGCTTTTTTCTCGGTAGAAATGGGAGAAGAGCAGTTATCGAATCGCTTAATTTGTCAAGAGGGAGGACTTGACACCGATAAGACAAGAAGCGGGCGCATTGACTCTCAAGATTTTGAGAACATAGCGGAGGTGAGTAGAGAGCTGGCAAATCTCAAGTTGTTCGTCAATGACGATGCCGGGATAACCGTCCAGGGAATCAGGGCCGAGTCAAGGCGGTTGGCAGCGAAAGAAGGTCTTGGCTTAATCGTGATTGACTACTTGCAATTAATGCACCTTGCTAACAAGGGAGAAAGACGAGACCTGGAAATAGCGGAGATAAGCCGAGCTTTAAAGGGTTTGGCAAAAGAGCTGAACATTCCGATTATCGCACTGTCCCAATTAAACAGAGGTCTTGAGCAGAGGAGCGATAAACGTCCCATATTAGCAGACTTGAGAGAATCCGGCGCGCTAGAGCAAGATGCGGACCTTGTTTTGATGCCGTTTCGTGAGGAGGTTTACAATGTCGATCCGATGCTAAAAGGTGTAGCTGAACTCCTCATCCGAAAACACCGTAATGGCCAAACTGGCAAAATTCATCTGGTTTGGGAAGATCGCTTTGTGAGATTTAGACAAGCGGTAACAGGAGGATTGTAAACATGGCAATTAAAATGTTCTACGTTTGGGAGGATTATGGAAGAGTAGAGGTGAAAAGCGCAAATTGTTATATCGAGGGCGGCGCGCTTGACCGGTGGAAGAAAAAAAAACTGCAAATCTATTGTGATGGTTATGTTGCTTTTCCAAGCGGTAACGAGGCATTGCAAGATTTTATTTCGAGACAAAAAACCATACTAAAAAACGCTAAAAAACTTTTAAAGGGAGGACAAACATGAAGGCACATAAGATTGAGTTGTTGGTAGTTGACTCAAGCGATATTGGAATTGAGATGATTAAATATCTACTTGAGTCAACTTTGATATATTGCAAGGCGCAAAAAATAACTACATGCGAGTGGCAAAACGAGCATTTGCTTGACAAGAAATCAACCGCAGATGCCGAATATAAAAGGCTGTTCGGATGAATAATGTATTGACAAAAGTGAATTGATGGTTATAATAAGAGTAAACGAAGGGAGGTGATAAGCTATCTGATAACATTTTGACTGCGCATTGTGCGTAGGAAAGCAATACTCAAAATCATAGGGAGAGCGTCTAAGGGCGCTTTCCCAACCAACAAAGGAGCAAAACAATTATGCAAGAAAAAAAATATACTCAAAAAGAGTTGTTAAGTATTATCGAACTGAGTATGCAAAATATTGATAACAATTCAATCAAGGCAAGGATAAAAAAAGAGGCAATCCGAATAACAGATATTTTAGGATATGCCGCGCAAATCGAACAAGAGATGAGCAGAAAATTGGCGTGTTCTGCCAGTGATAATTAATGCCGATTCACATAGTTTTTTGCCTGCGATTAGAGACAAGAGCTTTGATCTGATTTGCATTGATCCGCCCTATGGCATGGGAATTGATACTTGGGATAAACCTGTTGACGTGAGATTTTTTACAGAGCAGGTCGCGAGAATCGGAAGAGAGTTTTACGCGGTGTTCGGCCAGATGCCTTATTTGCGTCAATGGGATAGAGAGGCGGAGAGGTGCGGACTTCATTACATGGAGCATATCTCGTGGGTAAAACGGAACGGTTCACCGAGTCAAAGATTGATAAAAATGCACGAGTCAATTTTGATTTATGGCTTAGGAAAAAGGCGCAAGTTTTATCAAACAACTGGCAAGTATTCAGATGTTAAATTTCCAGGGATAATGTTTGATTTATACGATGTTAAATCATTAAGCAGATTGTTTTCAGATTTGCATTGCAAGGCCGAAAGGGGAGAATGGATTCAATGTAAAGACGATTCGCCTTCTGCGGAGCAATATAAACGATTTCACTCTTCAAGAGTGCGGAATCATCATAATTACGAAAACACAAACTTTACAAACGTCTGGTCGTTTCTGCCAGAAAATCGCAAGGTGCGCAATGGCAAGTACAGACACCCTACCGAGAAGCCTGAGCTTGTCATTATGCGATTGCTTGAGATGCTAACAGGCGAGGGCGGAAGCGTGCTTGACTTCTTTTCTGGTTCCGGTACGGTGGCTGTTGCGGCGAAACGTCTGAAGAGAAAATGCCTTTGCATTGAAAAGGATGCCGGGTTTTATGAGGCATCCGTTCAAAGAGTAAAGAATGATATGTATCAATTAAAACTATGTATTGACAAACTGTAATTAGTGGTTATAATTATTCATGCACGGGATAGAATACAGCACGCGGCCGTATTTGATAAGGCGTCATCGGAGAGGCGCCTTCCCATCCTTACACTCCGAATCAAATACTCTTTAATCCGAAAGGAGACTACATGAAAAAACAAATTAGAATTCAAGAGCCTGTAACAATCACAAACTGGACAAAATTTCCAAATTCAATATTGGATAATCTGCTTGACTTTTCTGGAATTGAAACGAGGATTCTCGCTTTGATGGTGCGTAAAAATATTGGATACTCGAAACCAAATAAGCAGTTCAGTATAAATTATTTAGCGCTAAAACTCGGTCATTCTAAAACGTCAATTAAAAACGGGCTTGATAAATTAATTGCAAAAAAAACCATAATTCAGATAAAAACCGGTACAAGAGGAATTCGGCATTTTGATATTAACTGGCAAAAACAAGCTTTGACCGGGCCAAAAAATGGTACAGTTAAAAAGCCGACTGTACCAAAAAATGGTACAGTGACTGTACCAAAAAATGGTACAGTACTGGGTCAAAAAATGGTACTATTAAAAGAAAACAAAGTAAAAGAAAACAACATTGCAAGCGCTATAAACAAAAAAAAAGAAAAACAAGCAAGCCAGTGTAAAAAAGTGAAAGTCGCTAGGGTTGATTGCAAACCCGAAGATTTTAAGTTTAATTTTGTTGACTTTTGTAAGGGTGCTGCTGCTGGTTTGCAGTGCAGCTTGTTTCCGGCTGCGTTGCGGTGGACGGATGATCAGGTTGGCTTTCTGAAGCACTCTCTTAACGGGGGCGGGCGGGATGTAGCGTATCTTAATAACAAAGCGGCGCTTGCTACCGCCAAATCAAATCAACCGGGCGGCTGGTGGCGCTATTTTCAGCGGGCTGTCAATGAGGATTGGTCACCGGAATTTCAGTGTCCTGAACAGGTGCGGGCGGCGGCTGTCAACCATGGAGGTCGTCAGGTGCGCTACCAGGGCGCTGAATACACTTTAAGCGAACTAGGGACGTTGACTATGCCGGGCGGCGTCGTGGCGGCTGGTGACGTCTCTAAGGCTATTTCAAGCGGTGTTTTGGAGGTGCTAACGTGAAACCACATAAAGCGTGGCTTAAAAACAAGACAAGCAGAAAAGCGAGTATCAAAGCTTATTGCTATCTTTGCCAACTGAAAAACAAAAAAGCAGTGCGGGATTGCGTATTCGATAGCTGCGAATTCTGGCACGTGAGGCCGTGGAGAAAATGATTAATGCTTTTCTGAATACGGGCAAAATACTATGCGTCGACCCCGGTGCTGAATTCTCAGGAGTTGCTTTGCTGGAAAACGGCGCGCTAAAATACTCTGAATCACAAATGAATAATTACGAATTGATTGCAAGGCTGGAATGTTTAACCGGCAAAGGCGCGGTCGCAATGGAGGAGCTTGAGAGCTATAACTTGAGAGTAGGGCAGGCAACTTTCGAGTCTGTTTTTTGGAGTGGGCGCTTTTTTGAGGCATCCGCTTGGCCGGTCGGGCTGTATACAAGAAAAGAAGTCAAGATATTTATACTTGGCAGCGTCGGAGTGAAAAGCACGGATGCCGCTATCAGAAAAGCAGTGCTCTCGCTGTATCCGAAAACAGGCGGCGGTAAAACGCCGCAAATAGGCACTGCAAGAAAGCCGGGGCCGTTATACGGATTGACGGGACATGCTGTTCAAGCGCTGGCCGTCGGTATTGTGATGATCGGCAAGCGGCATTACTTGAGCAGACTATCTGAATTCAAACAACTTAAAATATAAGGGAGGGGCGCAAGCGTGACTGAAAAACGAGCAGAGTATCAAATTTACTCAGACAAAGCCAAACAAGCGGCGGAGGTTATCTGGTACCTAGGCCATGACTTAAAAACTATATCAAGAATAGTGGAGGTCCCGATTAGCACATTGAGAACGTGGAAAACTCGCTATAACTGGGGCAAACAAGAGCCGGTCAATAGGTCTAAGCAATTGGCTGTAAAGTTATATCCAGATGCTATCGCTTGCCAATATGCTTATCAGGCAGGTTACGAACAAGGGCAGGAGGATTTGACTTGATGAATCTGAAAGTATTACAGGACGCTAATGATCATTGGAGATATACCGAAAACCTTTTGAGATTATGCTTTAAAGCTTCATTGAAAATCTTTAAATATCTGTATATTGCGGCTTTTGTTCACGGTTATAAACACGCAAAGGAGGATCGCTTTGACTTACAAAGCACTGAAGATTGAACTATTGGAGGTCGTAGGCGTCGATCACTCGCTACGGGCCATGAGATTGCCATTCAAAATTAAAGACTGGCGGCCGAGTTTTCAAGCTGATTTAAAACTGGCGGCAGGTTTAATCATGAGAGGAGACAATCACGCCAAAGCAATAAGAGGAATTGAAGCTTATTTGCTTTTTAAAATGCAAGCCGGATGGATGATGCAATTGGATCAACAAATTGTAGGCGTTCAAACATTAAGCACATCCTCAACTATGCACAATGAATTGAGAGGATTGAGAGGAAATAAATTGGCGGAAGTCAAGCAGGACGGGCTGGCCGACCATGTTTATACAAGAATTGCTAAATTCTCTTATCAGGCTTTGCGCAATATGTATTTATCACGGTTGCAACACCATCATCCAGACTGGAAAATCTTGTGTGATTTTGTGGAGGATATGCCGTATTTTAAGCATTTGATATATCCGGAGGTGCAAACATGAGCAATGGGATTTACGAGGTGATTTACGAGAGGTCGGAGAATAACACCATTATCGATGAGATTCACTATATCGAGGCAGATTCAATTGTGGTTGTAATGGAGGATTCAGTTAAACACGCTGAGTCATATCGCAAAAAACTCCGGTCGGTACGCTATCTTTTCAACGTTTCAAAGAGGTTGACAAGTGAATAAAACAATACTCAAAAAATACAAAAAACAAAACAAGAAAGAGTTGAAAAAACGTCAAAAAAAACAACGGCAAGAAAATAAAGCACGTATTCAAGCGTGGATTGACGCTTATCTTAAACAAAATGAGGAGATTGAAAAGTTATGAATAAATTAAAAGAAGGGCTGGCAGAGTATCAAAACAAGGTCGAAACTGGTGAGATTAAAATCTCAAAATCAGATGCTCCATATCAAAAATGGGAACAAATGAAAGCGTGGATTGACAATTATCTCAAACAAAACAAGGAGGAAATGTGAAATATCTGGAGTCAATTATATTACAGATAACTGAAAATGATATTGACGAACGCCGCGAGTATATGTCGAATTTTGAAATTCTCGCTAATCATGGAAATGAAAATACTCGCGAGTTTAACGACTCGGTTTCTGAAAACATCAAACCAAACACTCAATACAAAATAACAGTGGAGGAGCTATGAATAAATTAAAAGAAGGTCTGAAAGAGTACAAACGCAAACTGGCTGCCGGAGAAATTCAGCCAACAAAATCTAAAAATCCTCGCGAGAAGTGGGAGTGCAATCGCACTAATCGCAAACTCTCAATAAACGCTTTCTGCTGGGGATGCATCGGCGAGAGTATATCTGAGATAAGGAATTGTACTGATTGGAACTGTCCGCTCTGGTATGTTAGGCCGTATCAAAAGAAAGACAATTGCAAGCGCTAAGGAGAGCGATAACAAGCGATGAACCGGGTTGACCCTATATCTTACCATTACTTTTATCAGCGCGTCGATTCTGGGCGCGCTGTATTTGCGTGTTGTCTAACCGGAGGAGACGAAATGAAAAAGGTCGATTACGTTTGGAGTTTGAGGTATTATGAATGGCATTGTTCATATTGTGGCATATATAACGATATTTTTTTACCCAAAGAACCTGGTAAAGAATTTGATACAGTTGTTTGTCACCAGTGCTTTACAACTGTCACGTTTGGACAAGACAATGACATGGAATAACTACGGAAGTCACTGGCACATTGATCATATCGTCCCTTGCGCAAGGTTTGACTTGCAAAGAGATGATGAACAAACAAGATGCTTTCATTATTCAAACTTGCAACCACTATTGGCAAAGGATAATATTTTGAAAGGAGATAAGATTGAATATCCTACTCAGGTTATCCTGCTGTCATAGATATAGCAAGGCATCCATTTAAGGTACTAGGTTTATTGGCTTTTTCTATACGGATTTGGCAGA
>JAAELK010000057.1 GCA_024226935.1 Desulfobacteraceae bacterium | reverse complement strand
AATTGATCGAATTACTTTTTTCCTCTTTCGGTGCAAGTGATTTGTCTTGGCTACACCTCCTTTTTCTTAGATAAACTTCAAGCGTGATTATATTACATGATTTTGATGAAAGTATCAAGTCATGTGACCGGCACTATAATGGAAAAAACATACCCTGTAAACCTAACTGCCGATGTGATTAAGCCCAAACCACTACGAAAAGCCTTTCAACGTGCAAAAGTACGTTACCCAAGGTTTGGCCACCATTTTACAATGGGACAGCTAATATCGATGACGCTCGGAGAGATACAAAATAAATTTAAAATCAATGAAGCACGTGCAAAGATCATCAAACGTGCAGCAGTTGATTTTTTCAGAGCAATCAGCAATCTAACACCCGTAAATTATGAAAACTGCGGAGCAGTTAATCAATTAGCAATGGCACAACTCAAAAAGCCGGATAAAAAAATAATGAATATCACACAGGCTTTGCGTTCCCATGAATGAACCTATTCCTCTGCAAGTTAAGGTTGCGGGGATAAAATCTTGACCCCACAAACAAAATAGAATAACATGCCCCAATAAATGCGAAGATATTGCAGGGATTATAACCTACAATTTTCAAGGATACATAAATTTATATGGATATTGCGTCTTTCATCGGTATTATTTCAGGTCTCTCGTTGATAGTTTCCGCCATCTTCCTTGGGGGCGATATATATAATTTCATCAATATCCCAGGGTTGATGATTGTATTCGGAGGAACCATTGCCACAACTTTGATCACCTTCCAATTCAAGGATGTTTTTGCAGCCTTTAACGCCGCTTATTTTGTTTTTTCAAAGGCCAAGGAAGACCCCAATGATGCAGTCGCCACCATGATACGCCTCAGCCATATCAGCAGGCGTCAGGGCCTTTTAAATCTTGCCAAGATTAAAACAAACTCTTTATTTTTAAAAAAAGCCTGTGGTTTACTATCGGATGGTTCCTCGGAAGAAGTCATCCGAGCCGCCCTTACCACCGAAATCAAATCCCTTCAAATGCGTCATTTTATCGTACAGGATGTGTTCCGAAAAATGGGACTTTATGCACCATCATTTGGAATGCTTGGCACATTGATCGGCCTTGTCCAGATGCTCAGCAAGCTCCAGGATCCTGGCAATATCGGCCCTGCCATGGCCACTGCATTACTGACCACTTTTTATGGTTCCCTTTTATCCACTCTATTTTTTCTCCCCATAGCCGGCAAACTCAGATCCCGTACGGTTCTTGAAATCATCCATCTTGAAATCATGCTGGAAGGAGCCATATCCATCATCAATAATAATAACCCGATGATTATCTATGAAAAATTATCCAGTTTTATTTCTTCCAGTTTACGCAAACCCATGGATCAGATAGGTATTAAACCCTAATTTATGAAAGCCAACTCTTATAACAATTCGTTTATAACCTACGATGATAATACCCCCTGGCTCATCACCTATGCGGACTTAATGACTCTTTTATTAGTCTTTTTCATACTGCTGTACACCCTTGCGTTTTTTGGAAAAGAAAAATACAAAGGCCAAATTGAAAAAGTTATGCTTCAACTCAAACAAGACCAGGAGCTAAAAGGAGTGATTTTGGACCTGTCTACCAGCCTGGGCCGCAAAATCAGTATTGAAGATATCACAGGTCTCAGGCCAAGGAATATATCCTTGTTTAAAGCTATCAACCAATTTGTTCGAAAAACGGACCAAAGCAAGAACATTACCACTCAATACAAAGATGGAAAAATTATTATCACCGTATCCGGGGAGATCTTATTCTCCTCCGGCTCAGCCAAACTGAGTCCCGAGGCCTTATCTATTTTCAATCGAATGATTCAAATTTTTGATAATTTTCCCGACTATATCATTAATATCAAAGGACATACGGATAACCTCCCCATTTCAAACCAGCAATTTCCTTCCAACTGGGAACTGTCTGCCGTCCGGGCCACAACAGTTTTAAGATACCTGATCTCCAAGGGGATAAGCCCCCAACGCCTGACAGCCACAGGATACGCAGATATCATGCCACAGGTTCCAAACACCACAGATAAAAATAAAGAAAAGAACAGGAGGGTCGAATTTGTTCTGGAAAAAAATGAAACAAACAACTGATCCTAAAGAATGCCTGGAACAAGAAAGCCTGAGAGAAGCCTTTCGCTACACTTTCAAAGGGGGACGGGTCTTTTTGATGGAGTTTAAACAAAAACCTGTGGAAGTGCTCGATATCAGTGCCGGAGGCATGGCCTTTAAAAATAATGGATTTAAACAATATGATGTAGACCAGGTAAATCTTTTGCTTGATATACCCAATTATATAGGAAATACCAAATTTTCTGCCCAGCTTAGAATCCTTAATATCACCGACGAAAGTATTTGCCAGTGTATTTTTGAAAATTGCCCTGTTGAAAAATATGAACTAATTCATAAATATGTCCTTGAAATGCAAAAAACCGAGATAAAAACAAAAAAATAAAATGATTCTTCACATCGACATGGACGCTTTTTTTGCTGCCATTGAACAAAGAGACAACCCAGCCCTTAGAAACAAACCGATTATCATAGCGGGGGATTCAAAACGCAGTGTAGTATCCACAGCCAGTTATGAAGCACGAAAATTCGGTATCCATTCCGCCATGCCTGTTTTTCAGGCAAAACAAAGGTGTGCCAAGGTTATTTTAGTCCCTGGGAACCGATACAAATATGCGGCAGAATCAAAAAAAATCATGGCTATCATATCTGATTTTTCTCCCCTGGTAGAACAGGTCTCCATTGATGAGGCCTATGTGGATATCCAGGGATGTGAAAAATTATTCGGCTCCCCGGAAGTCATAGCACAAAAAATCAAGGCAGCCATATTCAAAGAACTTTTTTTGACCTGTTCCATTGGTATTGCGCCGGTCAAATTCCTGGCTAAAATTGCTTCGGATATGGATAAACCCAATGGTATTACCTTTATTTCCAAACATGAAATGGCCAGGGTTATCAAAGACCTGCCCATTGCCAAGGTGCCGGGAGTAGGCAAACAAGCCATGAAACTTATGGCCATTTTACAAATCCACACCCTGGGGGATCTTCATAAATACGATATCTGCCTGCTCAATAAAAAATTTGGAAAGATGGGCAAAAGACTCCATGAACTATCCCATGGCAAAGACCTGTCCCGGATTGAAACTAATTATTCCCGGAAATCAATTTCCAGTGAGACCACCCTTTCCAAGGATATTTCAGATCTCAAGATTGCCAGACAACTATTACTGGCCCATTCTCAACGGGTAGGCAGGGACCTGCGAAAAGAAAAGATGATCTGCCACAATGTCTCCATCAAGATCAAATTTTCAGACTTCACCCAGATTACCCGAAGCAAACAAACCGATTCATGGATTTGTTCTTCTTCTGCAATTTTTAATGAAGCCCTTTCCCTCTATGAAAAAGTTGTATTAAAGAAAAAAATCCGGTTGTTAGGTGTGGGTGTTTCCCATTTTATGGATAAAAATGCACCTATCCAGATGGAATTGCTCTGCCCACCCAAGGAAAAAATAAATAAAAAATGGGAATCCGTTGATATGGCGGTGGATTCCATCATGGAAAAATTTGGATCTGGCATGATAACGAAAGCCTCTTTAAACAAAAGGAAAAA
This sequence comes from Desulfobacteraceae bacterium, assembly GCA_024226935.1. Taxonomy (GTDB): domain Bacteria; phylum Desulfobacterota; class Desulfobacteria; order Desulfobacterales; family Desulfobacteraceae; genus NBML01. The sequence goes on along the minus strand of JAAELK010000057.1, from coordinate 17,868 downwards.
ACATGTCTAAAACCATCAGTATAAAAACCATTATCAAAGGCCGGGTCCAGGGTGTGTTTTTCAGGGTTCAAACCCAAAAGACTGCCCTGGATCTCAATCTTGCGGGATATGTTAAGAACCTACCCGATGGCTCTGTGGAAGCCGTATTCCAGGGTGATAAGAGTGCCGTTTCAAAGATATTGGAATGGTGCCGCACAGGCCCCCCTGGATCCAGGGTAGACCATGTGCTGCCCGAATCAACTAATTTTCTTTCAGGTTGTGACAGCTTTGATATCCGCTATTAAATCACTCTTTTTTTTCTTTAAGCAATTTTTTAATACCGCCGAGTGGATATCCGCTGCAATGTGAACCGGACTTTTACCCGTGATGGGATCCCATCCGGACGGGTTGGCGGTACAAAAAAACTGTACTTCCAAACCAAAGCGGCTCAATGCATCCTTGATGGGCATATCTTTGATTTTCCGGGCAGCCAGCCAGGTGGCCCCGCAGGGAGCTCCCCTGAGCACTTTGATTTCCAAAATATTTTCTCCATCAATGACAAGCTCAATTTTAGGGGCCCCAAATAGTTGTCCATAATCTTCCAGACCATCCTGGTCTGAAAGGGTACATCATGTCGGTGGGCAGATCGCCTTGCCAGCTGTAATTTTTTTCCCCGAAGCAATAACCGGAATTTTAAGTTTTTCGCATAGCAGGCTCAAATCATCGGAAAGATCCTGATGTTTTAAATAATCAAGAACCAAATCAGCCTCGATAATTTTGGGCAGATAGGCTGCTGAATCATCTATTAAAGGGGGAAGTTCACCGTCAATATTCACTATTTTAACAATAAATTTTTTATCCCCAAATTGATTCATTCCTTCAATTTTACTTTTTCCTGAACCATTTTGCTGAAAAACAATAATTGTCTGCATAATTTAAAATCCTAAATCTTCATTCACAAGAATAATTTTTATCCGACCCTTTAAAAAACATTTTTCTGTAATGGTCCAATAATTACAGATTCTGTCCGGACTGGAACAATCATGACAGACCCCTATTTTTGAACAAGGAGTTTTTTTATCCAGATTCATGGTATTGACAGGAGCCGCGTAATTTTTAATCCGGAACATGGCATCTTCAAGATCACCGCAAAGTTTATTCCTGCCAACAATCAGCAAAACATTTTTAGGCCCCCACATGATGGCGGCCACACGATTGCCTACCATATCAAGGTTGACCAGATGCCCGGCTTGTGTAATAGCATTGGTTCCTGTGATAAACAGATCCACCAGGAGAGATTTTTGGCGAAGTTCAAACATTTGATCTGGGGATAAGCTTCTATCAAAGGTATTAAGTACTTCAAGGTTCTTATCAGCATTTAAGGCATGGAAAAGACCTGTACCAATAAAGGACATGGAACCGCCCCAGGAAACACTTTTAATATCAAGCTCTGGAATAATCCGGTTCAAAGCAATCTGCTTGGCAGATTCAGCAGTATCTGCTATAAACACCTCAAATTTATTATTTTCCAGGTTCTCCTTAACCGATTCAAGTTTCAACTTCCAATAATTATCGATGGGATTTTTCATATGAATTTCCTTATGTTGATCTATTGATTTTTTAGTCCATAAAACTACCAATTATTCCCTTTGCCTGGAATAATTATCGTTATATACAACTAGTATTATAAACAAATCAATCTAAATAAATAATGAACAAACTAAACTTTTCTATTGACTTAAATTTGAGATATTAATATTGGATTAACTAGAAGATAAATTAAGTTCATCAAATAACTATGATTTTTCATCTCTCTTGGTTAAGTTACTTCTTTATTAGTTATTAACAATAAAGCGAGTTAAACATAGAAAGTATTTTTTTCAAGCTGTAATATAAAAACCTTTAACTTTTAGATTTTTTTTTATTTATAAAAAATAAGAAAGGAGTACAGTTTTTATTATTATTTGCAAATAATCAATAATTTCAACTGGTTAATAAATAAATCCAAAGGAGATGACCGATGAGCAAAAAAAAAGTTGTCGAAACCACAGAAGCCCAGATCGCAGTCCACTGGAAAGAAGAAGACTACTATTATCCTTCATCAAAATTTATTGGCCAGGCCAACCTGACAGACCCGGATGTTTTTAAAAAATTCAGCATAGACAATTTCCCGGATTATTACACGGAATACGCCGAACTTCTCACCTGGTACAAATATTGGGATGAGATTTTAGATACAAGTGATGCTCCCTGCTACAAATGGTTTAAAGGCGGCAAACTCAACGCCAGTTACAATTGTATTGACCGCCATCTTAAAGACAATAAAAATAAAACCGCCATCCACTTTGTCCCCGAACTGGAGGAGGAAAGAATTGACCATATCACCTACCAGGAACTCTATGTCAGGGTCAATGAGTTTGCCTCTCTACTCAAAAATTTTGCAAACCTCAAAAGGGGAGACAGGGTCACCATCCACATGCCCATGTCGGCGGAACTTCCCATTACCATGCTGGCCTGTGCGAGGTTAGGTATTATCCATTCTGTTGTCTTCGGGGGATTTTCAGCCTCTGCCTGTGCCGACAGAATCGTAGATTCAAATTCCAGGGTATTGATTACCATGGATGCCTACTATCGTTCCGGAAAGCTCCTCAATCACAAAAGTCATGCCGACAAGGCCGTAAAGATATCAGCCAAACAAGGTCAGGTGGTGGACAAGGTTCTTATCTGGCAACGATATCCAGGTAAATATTCGGCAGACACCCCCATGGTTGACAAGCGAGATATCTTTGTAAACGAAGAATTAAAAAACCATTATGGCGCCCGCATTGAACCCGAACAAATGCTCTCCGAAGATCCACTGTTTTTAATGTATACCAGCGGCACCACCGGAAAACCTAAAGGCTGCCAGCACGGCACCGGCGGATATCTTGCCTATGTAACGGCCATGTCCAAATATATCCAGGATATCCATCCCGAAGATGTATATTGGTGTATGGCGGACATAGGCTGGATCACGGGCCATTCCTTCATCGTATACGGTCCCCTTGCCCTGGGTGCTTCCTCGGTCATTTACGAAGGCGTCCCCACCTATCCGGATGCAGGACGATCCTGGAGAATTGCCCAGGAACTGGATGTCAATATTTTTCACACCGCCCCCACAGCCATCCGAGCCTTAAGAAAACTGGGTCCGGAAGAACCTGCTAAATATAATTATAGTTTCAAACATATGACTACGGTGGGAGAACCTATAGAACCCGAAGTCTGGAAATGGTATGAATCGGCCGTGGGCAAAAACCAAGCCATTATTGTCGACACCTGGTGGCAAACGGAAACAGGAGGATTTTTGTGTAGCACAGTACCGGGCCTTAACCCCATGAAACCCGGCAGTGCAGGCCCTGGTGTGCCAGGCATCCACCCCTTTATCCTGGATGCCGACGGCAATGAAATCACCCAACCGGGTATTGCCGGCAACATCTGCATCCAAAATCCCTGGCCCGGCATGTTCCAGACCATCTGGGGTGATCGCAAAAGATTTGTAGACACCTATTTTGCAGATATCTGCAGGGATCCCAAAAGCAAGAATTGGAGAGACTGGCCTTATCTGGCCGGAGATGCGGCAACCATGTCTGAAGATGGTTATTTCAGAATTCTCGGGCGAATTGATGATGTCATCAATGTGTCCGGTCACAGACTTGGTACCAAAGAGATTGAATCTGCCTCCCTTATGGTAGATGAAGTAGCAGAAGCTGCTGTTGTTTCGGTAGCCCATGAAATCAAAGGCACAGAACCCGATCTTTATATCGCCCTTAAAACAGGAATTGAACCCACACAAGTTCTGGCACAAAAAATTTCAGATGCTATCTGTGAACAAATAGGCAAGATTGCTAAACCCAGAAAAGTATGGCTGGTACCGGATATGCCTAAAACCAGATCCGGTAAAATCATGAGACGAGTGCTTGGGGCTATTTCCAATAAAACCGATGTCGGCAATGTCATGACCCTTGCCAACCCGGAAATTGTTGAAGAAATCAGATCCATGGTTCAAGACTAATTAATCTTAGCTAAGTTAGTTTGGGGAGAACTCTATGTCCAATTTGTATGCTAAAGCCCATGAACAATCAATTAATGATCCTGAAAATTTCTGGGGTCCCATCGCAGAAGACTGTTTCTGGTATAAAAAATGGGACAAGGTGCTGGATAGTTCAAACAAACCATTTTACCGCTGGTTTTCCGGGGCCAGGACCAATACCTGTTACAATGCTGTAGATCTTCATGTGGATAACGGTCTTGGAGATCAAAATGCCATTATATATGACAGCCCGGTCACCAATACCATTAAACACTACACCTATAACGACCTTAAAAAACAGATCTCCTTATTTGCGGGAGCCCTGGCTGACAAAGGCGTAACCAAGGGAGATCGTATACTGATTTATATGCCGATGATCCCGGAAGCCGCTTTTGCCATGCTGGCATGCGCCAGAATAGGGGCGGTCCATTCAGTGGTTTTCGGCGGATTTGCCCCCAATGAATTGGCAACAAGGATAAACGATGCAAAACCCAAGGTTATTGTATCAGCTTCCTGCGGTATAGAAATAACACGAGTAATTGAATACAAGCCTCTTCTGGACGAAGCCATTGATCTTAGCAAATCAAAACCCAACTCATGCATCATTCTCCAAAGGCCCCAGGCTAAAGCCATAATGGCAGACGGACGGGATTTTGACTGGAAAGATGTCATGGATCAGGCAAAACCCCATGACTGTGTGCAGGTTGCAGCAACTGACCCTCTATATATTCTCTATACCTCTGGTACAACCGGCGAGCCAAAGGGAGTTGTACGAGACAACGGCGGGCATATGGTGGCACTAAAATGGTCCATGAATGCCATCTATGGGGTAAATCAGGGAGATGTCTATTGGGCGGCTTCCGATATCGGATGGGTGGTAGGCCATTCCTATATTGTCTACGGGCCTCTTTTAAAAGGGTGTACCACCATTATATTTGAAGGAAAACCCGTGGGCACACCGGATGCGTCCGCATTCTGGAGAGTCATTGCCCAACACAAGGTAAAAACCATGTTTACAGCTCCCACGGCTTTTCGAGCCATTAAACGAGAAGATCCAACAGCTAAACTGATAAAAAATTTTGATCTTTCCGAATTTAAATATCTGTTTCTAGCAGGAGAAAGAACCGATCCAGATACCCTGGCCTGGGCTGAAAACAGCCTGAAAGTTCCGGTTATCGACCATTGGTGGCAAACAGAAACAGGGTGGGCGATTGCTGCTAACTGTATAGGAATCCAACAATTTAAAGTAAAACCGGGTTCCCCCACCAAAGCTGCACCCGGCTGGAACATGGAGGTTCTAGATACTGCCGGCAAACCTGTTCCCAGAGGTGAAATTGGCGCCATTGTGGCGAAACTGCCCCTACCTCCCGGTACCCTGCCCACACTTTGGCAAAATGATGAACGGTATAAATCTGCCTATTTATCAGCCTTCCCAGGATATTACGAAACTTCCGATGCCGGGTATATTGATGAAGACGGTTATATTTACGTCATGGCAAGGACCGACGACATTATTAATGTGGCCGGACACAGACTGTCCACCGGAGCCATGGAAGAAGCCATAGCAGGACATCCTGATGTGGCGGAATGTGCGGTCATGGGGGTAGAAGATCAACTCAAAGGCCAGATACCCCTGGGGATGATGGTTCTCAATGCAGGTGTTGACAGAGATGAAGCCGATGTGATCAAGGAAGTAATCCAACGAGTCCGTGAGCAAATAGGGCCTGTGGCTGCCTTTAAAACCGCCACCATAGTCAAAAGACTTCCCAAAACCAGATCAGGAAAAATTTTAAGGGGAACCATGCGGTCCATTGCAGATCAAAAAGAGTATAAAGTTCCGGCAACCATAGATGATGATACCATTTTAGATGAAATCAAAACATCCTTAAGTAAAATCGGATATGGAAAAAAAACATAGGTTTATTCATATAAATGATATCCATGAAAGGAGGTGGTGTGGCATGCCCTGATTGTCCCTATCGAGATGATAATCACAGGAAAATCCGATCAACTCAATAAAAGATGATTTAGGAGGAAAAATTTATGGATTCAAAAACAATGTGGGTTTGGGGATTGTTGATACTATACATAATTTATTGTTTCTGGTGGGGTTTAAAGGGCTTTTTTTCTGAAAAAACCACATCCGGTTACGGAATTGCGGGACGTTCCATTCCCTTTATCGCATTTTTGATGGCCGCCACGGCCGCCTCTTTTTCCGGCTGGACATTTGTCGGGCATCCTGGTTTAATCTGGAAAGTGGGACTCGTATATGCATTTGCTTCCTTCTATGTCTTGACCATTCCCATTACGGGTGCCTTTTTTGCCAAAAGAAACTGGCTCATGGGCAAACGATATGGTTTTATAACCCCGGGGGATATGTTTGCATATTATTATAATAATGAGTTGGTCCGCTGGCTCACTGTTCTTGCAGCACTTCTATATTCAATATTTTATTCGGGGATCCAACTGATTGCCGCATCAAAACTATTTTATTGGGTGGCAGGCGTCCCCCCAACCATCGGTCTTATTTTCATGGCCTTTATTGTATGGTTCTATGTAGTAACAGGCGGACTGAAAGCAAGCACCTGGGTAGGTGTTCTCCAGTTTTTGCTATTGGTCGGAGGTATCATGCTCCTGGGCTTTTATGTTATTAAATCCCCCATAATCGGCGGGTGGTCAGGCATGTCAGCTTCCTTAAAAACCCTTGATCCAAAACTCAGCCAGGTACCCGGACTTATCCACTTTGGAATCGGCGGAGGATGGACAGCGGTGATGATTCTAACCTATATGTTCGCCCTCATGGGTATTCAATCATCTCCTGCCTTTATTCTATGGAATTTTGGTATTAAATCACCTAAACCTCTGGCATGGCAGCAGGTTTTCATGTCCACATTTGTTGTGGGTGTCTGTTTATTTTTCTTTTCAGCCTTCCAGGGAATGGGTGCTAAAATACTGGAAATGTCCGGAGATATGATCATAGCAAACAACGGTGATGTGGTTCCCAAACTAATGACAAAATTTTTACCGGGACCGGTTCTTGGACTTGTCTTTCTTGGCGCCATTGCAGCCATTCACTCCACGTCGGCTCCCTATATAGGAACCGGCGGCACCATTATCCAAAGGGATGTCTGGTGGAGATATGTCAGAAAGCAACAAGGGTCCCATGCAGAACAAATCTGGACCAACCGTGTCATGGCCACAATTTTAACACTGGCGGCCGTTGTAGTCAGCCTGACCTCATCGGATGCAATTGTTATGATCGGCGGATTTGCAACAACCTTTGGTACCATTATGTATCTTTTACTCTGCGGTGTTCACTGGGGATTTAAGTTTCCCAGCATTGGAGCTGCTCTTGGCCTTTTAGCCGGTATTATTGTCAATATGCTAACCTATTTTGTCTGGAAATATCCCCTATCCATGCATACAGCCTTCTGGGGGCTTTTTGCCGGATTTGTTGTGGCCTATGGCTGCCGGGGGCTAGGCATAAAAGACTCCGAAGAAACCATTGCCCGACAAAAGGAAGTCAGAACATGGCTTAACAGCATTGACGGTCCTTCTGAAAAAGGCAAAATATGGCGCACCAGAATGAAAATTGTCGTTCCCATATGGTATTTCTTTGCCCTTGGACCCGGAATTTTATTGGGTAACTCAGCTTTCACCTTTTGCGGATTTCCAGCCATCTGGGCATGGCAAATTGTCTGGTGGATCATTGGTATTGTAATGATGTGGGCCCTTTGCTTCAAAGCTGAAATGTCCACCACTTCTGAAGAACAGATCAGACGTGCAGATATTGAGCTCATGGATGTAACCAAGGAAGCAGATGCTTAAAACCAAAAGTTCTAAATCAATTCAAGGAGAATATATTATGGCCCTGGAAGATAAATATCTAATCGTGACAATTATTTTTTGTATTCTTTTGACGGCAAGTTTTGGCTGGGGATGGTGGGGATAATTATCTTTAAAAATTCATTAATTTTATAATATAGAAGAATTTTGAACCCCAAAATGGAGTTCAAAATTCTTCTTTGATTTAGCCCATGACTCAAACCAATAGATTCGGCAAACTTATATTTACAGGAGCCTTAATCATTTTCCTGATGGGCGGCGGTATTATATTTTTTATATGGTTTCAACTGTCCCAGGATCAAAAATTTGTACTCATTGCCATGGGCCAGGAAAATATTTTATCTCTTCTGGGGCTTGCCTTTCTTATTTTCAGCGCTTTGGGAGCTTTTATTGATATTATTTACAACACCTATATCAGACCCATGAAAAGAATGTCAGCAGAAGCCCATGTCATGTATACTTCCAATCCTTCCCACCGCATTAAAATTAAAGGCAGCAAAGATATTACCAATTTATCCCAGGTAATAAATAATTTTGCCGAAATGTTTGAAAATTTAAATAAAATCATCACCAAACAAATTCTATCAGCCAAAAAAGAGACTGAAAAAGAAAGAAACCTTCTGGCCGCCATCATGGCTGAGCTGCCCCAGGGAATAATTATCTGCAACAAAAACGGCAGAGTTCTGCTTTTCAATTCCCTTGCAAAAAAAATATTCACCCACAAAACTAAACATTTCATAGGACTTGGCAGGTCCATTTTCCATCTCCTTGATAAAAGCCTGATCGCCCACGCAATTGATGAAATTCAAGAACGCCTGAACAATCAGAAAAAAAGCGTAGGATCTTTTTTTATCACCCCCATTTATACCCAAAATCTCATCGGCGTTGAAGTCATCCCTATTTTAGACCCAAACAATATAATGACCGGTTTTATCCTGATAATTCAAGATATTTCCCAAGATATTCAAAAATATGAAACCATCAATACCCAATTATCAGAGTTCCAAGCTGCCCTTGAAAAAGTAACATCAACCCCAAATTTACACAGGATAAAAACAAAGTACCATCAGGTTTGCAGCATTATTCTTGATCTTTCACTATCAAAACTGCCCCTGACGACACTTAATCTCAGGAATTTTCTCCAGACCCTCCAGAAAAAAACCGCCCATGAATACGACATAAGAATCGATATATTCAATGACCATTGGAACACACAAATTCTAGCAGATGCTTATTCTCTTACCCGGGCCTTTATCTTTCTATTTAAAAATCTTGCCAGACTCACTTGTCTGACTCAGTTTAACCTGTTTATTTCCCACCCTCCCAACGCCATCGATTTTGCGATTTCATGGGAAAAGGCACCCTGTCTGGTGGCAGATATCGAAAATATCATGCACCAGAGAATAAATGCCCTTCCCGGATTCGGATATGTCCTCAAATTCAATAATGCCCTGATCAATTTTTTTTCCCCGGACAAGACCACCTGTTCGAGTATAAATATCATTACAAAAGCGGGAGAAAAATCCTTAAATCCTATAAAATCAAGGGCTCCCATCCTGACAGGCAGCAGACCGGAATTTTATGACTTTGATTTATTCAATGTAGATAACCAGTCAAAAAATCTTCTGGATATCAACCTCAAAGAGATCACCTTTACAGTATTTGATACAGAAACAACGGGTTTAAATCCCGATGAAGGGGATGAAATCATTTCCATTGGTGCCGTCAGGATTGTGAATAACAAAATTTCATACCAGGATATTTTTGAAGAACTAATTGATCCCAAACGAGATATCCCCATTGAATCCTATCGAATTCACGGTATTAATGCTGAAATGGTCGTGGGAAAAGAACCCATTGAAAAAGTATTACCACGATTCAAACAATTCACTGCAAACACAGTCCTTTTAGGACATAACCTATCCTTTGACATGAAGATGCTCAAAATAAAAGAAAAAACCACCGGCATCCGGTTTAACAATCCTACCTTAGACACCCTTTTACTTTCTGCCATGCTCCATCCGGTACACAAACAACATGACATGGAAAGCATAGCCAAACGCCTAGGTATTAATATTATTGGAAGACACACAGCCCTTGGGGATGCCATAACCACGGCCCAGATATTTAAAAAACTGCTCCCCATTTTAAACAGCAACGGCATATTAACCTTAAAAGATGCACTGGATGCATCCCAAAAAACCTATTATGCCAGATTAAAATATTAAAACTTATTAAACAGGAGAGTTTTACCATGAAAAGACCATGGCTTTCACTTGCTGCATTCTGCGTTGTATTTTCAAGTATTATTATTTTTTGTGTTATTTTTGGCGGATTCAGCAGTCTATATAGAGCCCAAAACAGAATCTATGCTGCCAAAAAATTAGTAACAGCTGAATGCCAGAAACAATTAAACCTTCTCCCTGAATTGATAGCCATGGCCGAAAAAACAAAAAATTTTAACGGGATCGATGGGATAAAGCGTAATCTGATTCAGGCAAACCAGACTGCTCTTAAAACCAAGGCCATATTAACCCGGATCAATTCCAAAAACACCCCCCTGGAAAGAAAAACAATTCTGGCCTTTGAACAATCCCAGGTCCAGGTAAGTCGGGAAATCATCAACCTGATAATTGAACTGAAAAAAGATAAGAAAATAGATAGATCTCCAGCCTTTATTGCCCTGGAAAAAAAATTTAAAAACCTTGAAATATCTATCTTTTATAATAGTCATAGATACAACAAGGAAACCAGGTATTTCAACACCAGAAAAGCAATTTTTCCCGGCTTTCTTATTGCAAAACTCTTCGGACTTGAAAAAATTCATTTTCTCGAAATTACCACCAACCAATTTACACCGGAAAAACTAAGAAGCTGATACCAATGCCTTCTAAATTAGAACAAAAAAGCAACTCTGCTTTTGGAATTGGATAATTGACAATTAACCAAAAATCGAATAGATTTAAAATACTTATATCTTAGATACATTTTTGTTTTTTAATTTCGGAGATCCCATGGAAAAATCGCAAAAACAATCTTTGAATAACGATACCTTACTTTTTGCAAAAGAATCTGAAAAAGCAGCCCAGGGAAACAAAAAACCTTTCAAACTACTGATTGTGGACGATGACAAGCAAATTCATGTGATGACAAAACTGGTATTAGCCAACTATGAATTTAAGGGAGTTGGCCTGAAATTTTTATCAGCCTTTTCCATAAAAGAAGCCAAAGATGTCATCAAAGAGAATCCTGATACTGCTTGCTGCCTGCTGGATGTTGTCATGGAATCCAAGGATGCAGGTCTAGAAGTAGCTAAATTCATCCGGGAAGATGAAAAAAACAAAAATATCAGAATTATATTAAGAACCGGACAACCAGGAAAAGCACCGGAAAAAGAAATCATTCTAAACTATGACATCAATGATTATAAAGAGAAAACAGAACTGACGGACCAGAAACTGTTTACCTCAATTACAACGGCCCTAAGATCCTATAATCATCTAAAAGAACTTGAAGAGAAAAATAAAGAGATCCATATAAAAAACATTCGCCTCAATGAGGAAATTGCCAGAAGAATTGTGGCCGAATCCAATCTGACCAAATACAATAGAAGTCTTGAAAAAATGATTGAAAACAAATCCAGCCACTTGAAAAAAGCCATCTCTACCCTGGAGGCAACAAAAGATGAACTCCATAAGACAAGAAAAGTCGCCATTGCATCGGATATTTCCAATCTTTTTCTTGAGACCTTTGACACATCAAATACGGCAATTGAATCCAACCTCAGGAAAATAAATCAATATGGACAAACAATGGCCCTGCTCCTTGAAAAATACGATGTTCTTGAAAAAATCTTAACCTCTCACAAAGGAGAAATACAAGGGAAAGCAAGAGTCACAAAAACAATTCAAAAGATTGAAGATTATAAGAACCAGATAAATTTAGAGACCCTCCTTAAAAATTACCCTGAAATCATCAAGGAATCTGCAAAGGGAATTGAACAAATTTCAAATGCTGTATCTGATATCAAACTCTTTGTTTCCATCAATGAGGAACCTCACCAACCAATAGATATAGGCCTTCTTTTGGAAGAAAATGCTATTGCCCGACAAAAAGAGTTTAAAGAAAAAATTAATATACAATTAAACCTTGAAAAAGTGCCCATGGCTTGTCTTCCAATACTCCATATGGAAAGAGCTTTTAAGGCCATATTGAAAAATGCTTTCCAAGCGATCAAATCACAGGGAACTATCTTTGTATCATGCAAATATATAGAACCCAATATCATCGTTATTATCAATGATTCAGGCTGCGGCATTGCCCCAAAAGACCTACCAAATATTTTCACCCCCTATTTCACAGTGAATAAAGAAGGAAAAGGACTTGGACTGTCCCTGGCCAGAAGTATAATTCTAAATTGTAAAGGTGATATAAAAATCACCAGTCACCACCACGAAGGGACAAAAGTCAAAATTGTTCTGCCGGTTAAAAAAAACTGATCCTGGCCTCAATTCCATTATCGCCTCACCAAAAACATTTTTACAAACTGTTAGCGAGTATATCCTCGTAATTTAATTCCAAATATTGGCAAGCAAAACCCTTTTAGTATGATATCAAAATAGACTAGGACCATGCCTTTATTGAGATAGCCGAGGCTGGTACCGCAAATAGACAAAAAAAACCACCCTTAAAAAAGATTTGATTTAGTTATCAAACCTCTTGTATACTTCTTCGCTCACGAATCATGAAATATTTAGAAAGTCTTTAACTTATATAATTTTAATCAGGATATTTAAATATGACAAAAAAAATAATTTTTATATTTTTTTTATGACCTTAGTAAGCTGTAGCTCTATTCAAAAGCAGGTAAATAATAATCCCAAACATGAAACTCCAAACCGATATATTTATATGATTGGAACAGGCGGAACAATTTCTGCTGAAGGAATAAGTGACACCGATTACAAAGAGGGAAAAGCAAGTATTTACCAGATAACAAAACAGCTTTCAAACAAAAACAACTCCTTGAAAATGATCCAGCTATTCAATATAGGCAGTCAAAGCATAAAAGATCATCATTGGTTTTCCCTGGCCAGACAAGTGAACAAAATTTTAAAAGATGATTCTTCAAAGGGGATTATTATCACCCATGGCACAGATACAATGACAAACACGGCCTTTTTTTTAAACATGGTAATAAAACCTGTTAAACCTGTTGTCCTTGTTGGTTCCATGAAACCTTCCAATTCTTTAAACGCCGATGGGCCCCGGAATTTAAGATTAGCCCTCCAATTGGTAAATAACAAAAATATCAACAATGGAATTTATATTGTTATGGGAAACAGGATTTTTTCTTTTCCCCATGTAAACAAAATGAATACAACTTCTATTTCCTCTTTTGATGGAAAAGACTGTGGACTCGTAGAAAAAGGGAAAATAACAAATATAAAAAAGAGCTTGGACTTTCCTGTTTTATTTCCCATTGAGAAAATGAAAGGTCCGCAATTTATTCACCACATAAAAATTTTATCAAGACAAAATGAAGGAAATAGTGACCTGATCGAATATTTATCTAAAGAAAATATTGATGGGATTGTTTATCAGGGAGTGGGAAATGGCTCCGTTGATAAGATTTCAAAGGATCTGATGCTGTTGAGAAAAATGAGTAAAAATGGGAAAATTATTGTCAGAACAACCAGTGTTTTAAATGGAGATGTGACAAAATCATCCGATGATAAGAAATTTGGCTTTATTGCTTCAAGATATTTACGAGCAGCAGATTCTGCAACCCTGGTAAAACTCTGCCTTGAAAATAACATTACAACTCCAAAAGAAATACAAAAAATTTTTGATAAGACAGCCATTTTTTTTGAAAGAGAATAATCAGGGGGAAAATTAACCTGATTATTCTTAAAATTTCATATCAATTAAAGGCGTTCCATTTAAGAAAAAAAATGGAACGCCTTTAATTATCAGCCTATCGATCTATTATAAAAGTATTACCCTTTGAAATTGGGAAAAGGTTTAAATTTAAGGGCTGGTGTCTCTGTTTTTTGGGTAATGCCCTTTAAAGTATTATTATATATGCCATACCAGTTTTCAGGGTCGGAAGGGTCGGATAAACTTTTTTCATTATTGAATAAATTCCAGATTAAAACCACTGGAATCTGCTGATCCTGACCAAGCTCGTATGCAGCTTCTATGGCAGACTTTTCTAAGGTAATACTCGGTATATGCTGGGGTGGAGTGAACTCCCTGGTGTTATCTCCAAAAGATGGAGCGCCAGCTTCTCCTATACTGATTATATCCCTGAGACCTTTATCTTTGAATGCATCCCTCACACCTGAATACATTTTCGAAAGAGCATTATATGCTTTATTCGGAGTATCCAAACCATCGGCTACCTGATTATTCCAATATGGATACATTGATACCAGAACTCCAAGCTTGTAGCTACCTTGATAATCTTGTTCCAAAATACATTGAATCGCATTAAACAATTTATTATAATACAGTGGTTTACCCGCGATACTGGCTTTTGTATTCTGAATTATGTATTTTCCGACATTATCTTTACTGGTATAGATAAAATCCTCCATATCATTGGGATCAGGTTTACGAAAAGCCAGTGTTATAGTGGTGGTTACATAAATTTTATCTTTTAAATTCAAGTCATTCAATGCCTGAATCAAATTATTAATATAGAAATCCAGATTATTTACATTATCAATGATTTTAGGGTCATCCTCTGCTGCCTGGGCGCTTATATTCCCCCCCACTTCATGACCGACGATAATACCAATTGCATTATTGTATCTATCATCACCGGGATGGCTGGTCATGGAAAATCCTGCTTGTTCGGGTTGAAGAATACTATTATAATGCTGGGGGTGATATCCTTTCATCGCTATTTCCTGCCAATAATTTTCAGACAGCCCATTTTCCAGGGGAAGGACATACTGAAAGATATAATTTCTTGCCTGCTGTACAGTGGAACACCATTTCTTTGGATTATCTATTTCCAGTATAACCTTCATGGCGCCCTGTTTTCCATTAATGGCTTCATTAAAGGAGCTGGTATATTGGTTAACAGGATCTTGTAATCCGGGAGGAATATATCTTGAAGCAATTTGGCAGATTGCACCATTTTGCCCAGGGTCACCCTTATGAAAATCTGTTGTAGTCCTTATTATATTGAAATGTTCAGAAGAGTATTGAACAACATCTTTAAATGCTTGGGAACTATAATGATCATATCCATTGCTATCATAATAATCGCAAAAAATAACTCCATAGTTTGTAGCTGCTTTCAAGGGGAAAGGTACAACAAGAAAAAACAATAACAACAACGGTACGAATAAACAATTTTTCTTAAACATCATAAAACTCCTGAAGATAAAATCAACTATAGAAAAGAAAAGTAATCTTTAAACATTTTTTTTCCCGGGGTAACAAATATTATTACGATATCTACGATAACCAATATTAACTATATTTTCGACAAAAAGATAAAGTTCATACCTGTCGATCACAATCGATTATGTATACAATGTATTTCTCCATTAAATCAATACAATAGCATATTGTATATTCCCATCATTTTTTTTTGTAAAGGATTTAACAAAGATAATTAAAATAAACACCCATCTCCAAATCCTTTACAAAAACTATGTTTCCAAATAGGTTCTTGCGTTTTACCAGGCGAAAGACAATTCGCAACAAACATCTAAGCTTCCATAGAACAAACACTAATAATCTTTAGTTTTCTGTATGTCACTGTTTTAACACATGAAACAAAGCTAAGATCTTAAAAAAAGCTTTTTTTATAACAAAAAGACTGTTACTATCCATTGGATACAAAATGATTTTATTTTAAATAATATGGATAATTAATCATGACAATATGGAAACATAATTCTCTTAGTATATTTTGTTTTGTTTGCAATTATTTATTTAAAAACAGCTGCTATGATTAAAGAAAAAATATAAATTTCCCATTCCAATTCAACTAAAAATTCAATTAACATCGAAAGTTTAAATTTCCTAAAACCACAGGAGAACAAATATATGCCTTCCCAAAACAACCAAGTAGCACAAGAACTCCGAGATAATTTACTGATCACAAAGGGGCGTATCATCCAAGCCCGTAAATTCTATGAACGCGGAACTGGACTGGATCGCTTCAAAAGAAGGGGAAAACGCTCCACAAGAATAACCCAATGCGATAATTTTTTGGTGATAATCGAAAAAATTACGATGTCGACCAAAACAAAACAATTTGAAAGAAACGGAAGGAACCTTGAAAGATTAAAAGATGAACTTACAGCCTCAAACAGTAAACAGCTTCTTGGTATAGCTGATGATATTTTTACATCTTTCAGAACAGCCTATACCTCCATCCACAGCCAAGAAACTTCTTTCAATGCAAAAATAGATGCAAAAATGAAAGGGGGCCAATTGTGGCAAACCCTTGATAGTAAAATAGGAGGTTTTGCTAATGGTTTATGGAACGCCGGTAGCCTTATGTATAATGTTGGCTATCATAAACGCCTTCCAACCTCAGGTAAAAAGCCAATTTGGTATAGGGAAGAGTATATAGCAGGTATGTCAGCACAAAAAGTTGAACAACTTCGAGGACAAAGTGCTAACAGAGTGAGGGAACGCCACACAGCTCTTGCCCAGAATGATGACGCAATTTTATTATATCTGGATTCTTTATTGGCCATGGGACGTGCAATGATAACTGCCGCAGCCTGTGCCAATGGGCAGGAAAGCACAAATTACGCCCAGGAAGGATTGACAGCATGCTATACTGCCTATGAAAGGGCCATGGAACAACTTCAGCAGGGAATAATAAGGCGCAGCGCAGGGGATCAATTTAGAAAAATCAATACTGAACTTAGAGAAAATGCCAATCTCATAGCGCTACGTGCATATTTTGCTGCAGGCCTGTGTTTTCTTTTATCTGGCAGATACGGATTAAATTGTTCAATCAGTTTTGGATTCCAAGGGTCTAATTTAAAAGGACCATCGGATACCCTTGTAACAATTGCAAACATGCAGCAACTTCCTCAAAATTTTAACAGACAAACAGCTCCGGCTGAATATGGACAACTACAGCATGCAGTGGGATGTTATATGGTAAGAAGCCCTTTAAAAAACACAAATCGAGGACTGGAAATATTAAGACAGGTTCGGGAAGATAATACGGTCTCCATAATAACACGCTGGGATGCCTCTAGAGAAATAATGGGTTCAAGTTCAAGAATTTCAAATGATAAAACCTCAGCCAGAAATTTATTAAAAGAAAGCCTGCAAGGTCAAGGAGAGCTTCAAGAAGCTGAACGTGATGAACTTTATGCTGTTCATTTACCGGAATTAAAAATTGTACATGCTGAATGGGGCTGCGCTGTTGGAATTTAAAAACTTATACTCTTAATATAAGGAAAAAACATTAAAAACAGATGGTTGTTAGTTTTATCTGCTATCGGAATTCATATTTTCATTGGGTCAATTTATGCCTGGAGCCAGATTGCTGTTTCCATCAAAAATCAGTTAGGTGTAACCTGGGGTTTTGGAAAAATCACCATAACGTTTTCCATTGCTATTTGTGCATTGGGAATAACCGCAGCATTTATGGGACATTTTGTTAAAAAAAGAGGTCCAAGGATGGCTGGAATACTATCCGCTTTTTTATTTGGTATTGGTTATATAACGCCTGTTACAACTCTTTTGAAATAGTTTCCTGACAGACGGGGCATGGCAATTATGGGGTTTGGTTTCGGAGCTGCACTGGAAGTATTTTTACTTCAAAACCTTCTTCCATCCCTTGGAATAAGGTTCATCCGATTAACGCGTACTTTTTTCTATGAAGATCAAAAAGCTTCAATTTGAAAAATTCAAAATCACGATATCCATAGGCCTGCCTTTTCATAGTTTTAATTTTGTTATTGGTTCCTTCCAAAGGCCCTGTT
>JAAELK010000056.1 GCA_024226935.1 Desulfobacteraceae bacterium | reverse complement strand
GGATATCGCGAAAATACAGGATATCGCGAATACATATCACGAACACGCCGGATATCGCGAACACGCCGGATATCGCGAACACACCGGATATCGCGAACACACCGGATATCGTGAACACACTGGAACATACGGAAATCGCGGAGACATGTCACGAACATGCCGGATATCGCGAACACGCCTGATATCGCGAACACACTGGATGGATATCACGAACACACTGGATACCATGATCACGCTGGATATTGATAACACGCCGGAGATCACGAACACACAGGATATCGCGAACACGCTGGATATCACGAACACATCGGATATCGTGAACATTCATGATATTCCTAACACACGTATGCCGGATATCGTGAACACACAGCACATCACGACCACATTTGATATTGCAAGCGCGCAGGATATAGTAACACGCTGGGACACATGATATTGCAGACACACCGGGTATCGCGAACACACCTGATATCGCGAACACGCCGGATATCGCGAACACGCCGGATATCGCGAACACGCCGGATATCGCG
>JAAELK010000055.1 GCA_024226935.1 Desulfobacteraceae bacterium | reverse complement strand
TTTCGGCAAATTATCACCCAGGACAAGAAGATGTATTCTATTTTCCAGTATGTGGAGAGTATTGCTCCCTCATCCCAGCCTGTACTGATTTTTGGGGAAACCGGGGTGGGAAAGGAACTTATCTGTCAGGTCATCCATGGTCTAAGCCAGCGCAAAGGGAAGTTAGTGAAGGTTAATGTGGCTGGGTTGGATGACAATGTCTTTTCCGATACTCTTTTTGGCCATGTGCCGGGAGCCTTCACAGGGGCTGATAAAACAAGGTCAGGCCTTATTGAACAGGCGGTCTCGGGTACATTGTTTTTGGATGAAATTGGGGATCTGTCTTTGACCTCCCAGATCAAACTTCTTCGGTTGCTCCAGGAAGGGGAATATCGACCCTTGGGGTCTGATTGCATCCATAAATCCGATGTGCGGATACTTGCCTCTACTAATCTGGATCTATGGGCCCTTGAAAAAAAAGGCAGGTTTCGAAAAGATTTGATCTATCGTTTGTCCATCCATAGTTTTACTTTACCACCCCTTCGAGAGCGACTTTTGGATCTTCCGCTGCTTTTGGATCGATTTGTCTGCCACGCTGCCACTGAGTTGGGCAAGTCCATTCCGGATATTTCTCAAAACTTGATAGCCCATATGGAAACCTACCCCTTTGAGGGGAATATCAGGGAGCTCAATTCCATGGTTTATGATGCAGTTTCCCGGTATAAAAAAGGCAGTTTTACTTTGGATCTGTTTAAGGCGTTTACCCCGAATTCAAAAGGTCATGGCCGGGATGAACCGGCAAATCTTCCTACC
>JAAELK010000054.1 GCA_024226935.1 Desulfobacteraceae bacterium | reverse complement strand
TTTTATAATCGTCAAAGGAGGCGTTCTTACCTTGGGCTTGAAAGACCCCAGGTTTTTGAGAACAGGTGTATGGTGAAATCATATGAGAATGCAGCATCATCTGATGTCTACACTTTCAAAGAAGGATCACTACATTCAACGTTTATCTACCCTTAATGAACAAATCTTCAGAAATTACCATTGTTGATAACGTAGCGAAGGCAGCGACCGGTACCGAGAGCATTCTCTTGGTCGATGATGAAGTATCTGTCGCAAAGCTTGAGGGTCAGATACTTTCACGCCTTGGCTACCAGGTAACTGTTAAAATCAATAGTAAAGATGCATTAAATGCCTTCAAAAAAAATCCAGAATCTTTTGACTTGGTGATTTCTGATATGACGATGCCTAATATAACAGGTGATCAGCTTGCAAAAGAAATATTATCAATAAACCCGAATATTCCGATTCTTATCTGTACAGGATTTAGCGAACGGATAAACAAAGAACAAGCTGAGATGATTGGGGTGAAGGGTTTTTTGATGAAACCTGTCGTAAAAGTCGATATGGCTCAGATGGTTCGAAAAGTACTGGATGAAGCAAAAAATTCATGAAGTAATTTGATAAACTAAAAAACGACACATGTGTCTATCATTATTGGGTAATGAATTTTGAGTTTTTACCCATACTTTGATTTTCCAGTAATCGCCTTTTCTACAAATCAAAAAGTTTCGAATACTTGCATTAGTTAAAATAATTTTTTGCCGGGGAATTGATTGAGTATATTTTTTGTATCCTGGAGTATTTTGGACCCCTGGATTTCATTAATGGTTTGGGATCTGATCAACGATTCTTAAAAAAGACCCCACCATCACACCGATGTGTGACCGGATCTGCATCCATGGAGGTGAAGATAAAATAAAAAAGGGGTCTTTTATACTTCAGCTGGACTTGTCCAGGAGAGAAAAAAGGCCCCTTTTTTTAAAGCTTTTCTTTTATGCTCGGATTATTCAGGGTATATTTTAGTTTGGAAAAATATA
>JAAELK010000053.1 GCA_024226935.1 Desulfobacteraceae bacterium | reverse complement strand
TGAAAGTAGCGACACAATAGCAAAATTTTCTCATGGGTGAGAATGGGCTTCAATGACCCGTCGGAACTCATGAGGAGATTTTGCGGTGAAGCTGAGAAATCTTTTTAGGAAAAGGCGACAACTTGCTTGACACACACCGCTTTTGTCTGAGCCAAGATTGATCATGTAAGGTGAATGAGTAGTAGCCACTATTTGGCAATTGGGGCCAGCCAGTTCATATAATGAGTCTCTCATTTGGTTTGCAGCTGCCGGATGGAGATATATCTCAGGCTCCTCGAAACAGAATAAAGTTGCACGAGGATTTTCTGCGTTACGATTTACAAATTCTTGTACAAACCTGAGCAACTGAAATGCAGTAGCTCTTATCATTCCATGCCCCTGATAATCTACAGTAGTTTTTACGTTACTCTCCATTTCCACATTGAATTGTGGCTTTATAGATTTCTCTGGAACGTCAAGGGTTGCATTGACATGCACAGATGAATCTGGGAACAGGTTATCAACCATTCCATTAAGATCACGGATTAACTGACCAAAATCCGTTTTTTCATCGTTCGGGTTTAACTCAGAAGCTAATTGATTTAGAAAAATTTGTGCTTGCGTATAATTTTGAGAATTACTTCTTACTTGCTCAAATAGGTCACCTAATAATGAAAATAATGCACCACCAGAACTTGTTAATTCTGAAATACAAGACTCAGCGGGGATAACAACAACTCTAGGCAGTTTAGAAAGAACATTACCTGGGATTCCTCCTGGATTTTCTATCCAAGTAGCTTCTTCATCTGTTTGAAAATCCCAATATTCTGCTAAGTCCAATAACTTCGACTTAACGGCAGCTATAGTTAGGGTTTTTTTAAAATTGGTTTCACCAAAATGCTCCTTAAGAAACGATTCATTATAATGTTCACCAACAAGATCTGAAACTTTTTGACATTCAGCATATAAAGGACTTTTTGTTCTCGGGTATTCCTTCATAAAAAACTTTGGCTTGCTTTGGTTAAGCGACCAAATTTTTTTATAGATTATTGTATTTCCAGTTTCCCCATCCAATTGTTCTTGTGCAGAAATCACCCTACCTTTAAAACCTAACCAGCTATGTGCAACATCAGGTAAATTATGATACTCTGCGATTATTTCGACTTCATTTTCGTAGGTATAGGTTTCTTCCTCTTCGTCATACTGCTTTGAATAGTCTTCTCTATTTAAGTTAGAGTTTTTATGTAAGTAGTTTAATGCGGCAAACACACTCGATTTACCAGAATTATTTGGCCCTATAAGGAATGTTGTATCTCTAAATTTTATATGACAGTTTTTCAATTTCCTGAAATTATTAATCTGTAACTCATGAAGTCGCATTGAAAAAATCCCTATTTAAAATGAGCAGAAGCCCCTTAATAAGTAATTATACGGGTCTATATATCTTGTAAATTTGAATGATATCCGACCAGTATAAACGAAAAAACTATTGGCAAAAATTTGTATCAATATTTCTAATACCTGTAAAGAGATTTCAACAAAGTAAGTTAATCGGAAATTTTTGAGGTTCGATTTAAAAGAATGGCTGGGGTTAAGCATTATCCTTGTCAAAACTGTCCAGGGGCTCAAAATTCTTCATGATACAAAAACTATTGGAAACAATAATATAGAGTCAGATTCCTTTCTGTCCAAAAAGGTATACCTTTATGGACAACCCTTAAATATATAAAAAGAGTGTCAAAAAACCTTTGAATTTCGTTTTATTGACACATTGTCAATATCATCCTATAACCTTTTTAGACAATCTTAATCACAAGGAAATCTATGTCTCAAATT
>JAAELK010000052.1 GCA_024226935.1 Desulfobacteraceae bacterium | reverse complement strand
ATCGAATGTAAAAAGGTTCGATGCGGTATTCCCGCACTAAAAAAGATTGGAAGAGTTTTAGGTAAGCCTATGGAATATTTCCTTGACTAGAATCCTCTATTTCTTTCAGCTTCCGATCCAGTAATATCTTGAATCCACCAACCACTGTTTTAGCCGCTCCCTTCTGAGAACTTGAAACAGCCAGCCCCGCGACTATAATAGCCAATTCAACGAATACCAAATTAATATTACATCCGCTACACTCAGCAATGAATCCTTTGCCTGCCTCCTGTATCTGTCTTATCATCGGTGATATGGTCTGCGATTTCTTATCGTTTTCTAGTTCCGCGAAGTATTCATTAAGTCTATTATTCATTTGTCTTCTCCCTTATCCTTTTTAATTCCTTAATATTTTAAATGCTTTCCGAAGTAATCACAATTCCCTCGCTTTGGTGTCTTTGGTGCATTAAACATATACACCATACACCTATCACCTATACACTGTTTGAAATTATTGTATGGACAATATACGATCTTATATCCCTTTGATTTTTTTTCTTCCACCTCTTCCATTATGATATCCTTTTTAACTGTACAGAACTTTCAATACTAAATGCTATACCACCAGATCGTACTTTTTTATAATTGCCTCTTGCGTCTCGAACACTGGCGGTTATAAAAAGCACAGCACACTCACGGCCAGCAGTACTAGAATAGGCATATTCCACACTTTGCTTTAAATCCTTTACATCACCATATCGAAAAGACCTACCAACCCACTCATGCATTCTTTCGTAGGTCATTCCATATTGATTATGCCCATAAAGAGGTAATATATAATCCGCTACAATATTTTTCTTTGCTTGATATGTTGGTTCGTATCTTTCTGGGAATTCAAGGAAGTCTTTGAAGAATGACTCTTTTTGCTTGTTCTCATTTGCCGATCCCATGTAATCGTTTATTAAAACTTGGTTGAATTTCATTTTGCCTTCCCCCTTATCCTTTTTAAGGTTTTAAGTACATTCTTCCTTGCCTGGTGATCGTCTACAGGTGGCTTTGATATAGATCCAAACTGTTTCAGAAATATATCCCGTCCCATAATTACACCCTTAGCGAGGGCTTCATAATGATCCTTGCTATCGGTTATTTTTCTGGATAGCTGTTCGCAATCGTTAATACTGGCAGCGAATTTCCATTTACATATTTCAATCTTGTTTT
>JAAELK010000051.1 GCA_024226935.1 Desulfobacteraceae bacterium | reverse complement strand
TCATACTTGAATGGTAACACGCCTTGTGACATACTCTGTTGCACCCCGTTGATGAAAGGTTTTTTTGGTCGAAAACATTCTATCTGCTTGATTCATCAAGCGCAACGGGGTTTTTCTTTTTTTAGGTGGTGGATTGGGGTATGATTAAAGCACATTAATCGCACTTTCCAGGGCCATTTTATAACGATAAATATGGAGGGCATCGAGAAAACAATGACTAACTTCCATGTAAAAGGATAAAATAAATTGATCCCCTTCTTGCTGATATTGACCCCAGGCGATGAAAGGAACAGCGTTATCTTTGACATCGGCGGTAACAGGCTTTACCTGCATACTGCTAAAATTCCCCCAGGGATAGCAGGTAATATTTAAAATATCATCACGATTCATAAACTCATTAACGGGCAAATAACATTGTTGTTGATCTACTTGAGTTTTTGTTTTACCCACAAAAACCGGTAACTCATTATGCATTTTCCCCATTACCAATTTGAATAATTCATCTCCTGAACTCAAATCGGTAAACAAAGGATGCACCTGATCATACTCGACAGGCTGACCATTTTGAAGGCGCTGCCTGAAACCCGCCATGCCGTTAGCCGTTTGTGTCACCACAAAAATCAAGCTATAATAGAAAGAAAGTTGATGTTTTTCGCAAAACAAAACCAGGTTCGTAACATTTAATGGCTGGGTAAGGCTAAACCTTACCGCCCCCTCCCCAGTCGCAAAAAAGCGAAAATGCTCTTTTCGCGCCCATGTCTCTACATCTATGAATTCTATCACACGACTCTCCATCGATAAAAGTTTTGGGACATCATACCACAACCGATATAATTACATTACGATATTATTATTATTTCAGCAAGTTATACATAACACCATAGACAATGCACGAAACACCATCACGAAAACAAAAAAAGAGCCCCAAAGCATTCATGCCTGTTTTCAAAGTCTTGGAATTAGATAGTCACAAAAATTGCGTGTTCCCAGGGGCGAAATCTGCTATAATCATGGACGAAAACAACTTAATAGAGGGAGGACAAAAAAATGAATCATTCACATGCAATCCAAAACCATAAAGATCCAGTATGTGGGATGGATCTCTCCTCTGAAAATAACGAATTTACCTTTGACTGGAACAATCACACATACAATTTTTGTTCGGAGCACTGCCGAAATGAATTTGAAAAATCACCTGAAACCTATCTGAAAAAAAGTTCCTTTTTCCTGAAACGATGGTGGGACAATTATCTTAAGCGTCTGAACAAAGCCACCAAGGGGAAAAAACCTAAATGCTGTGATAAAAATTAACTTTCTAATAGGAACTTCGACACACTTTGTAACCTTCCTCGTTATAGCAGATGCGATCTTCGTTACCCCTCTCACACAAAAGAAGAAAATTGTAAAGGGTTTATAAAAGTTCACAAAAAAAGGATGCCAGAATGGGAGTATTTGTATTCAGCGATATCCATGGTAACAGTGATGCTTATTATGAGGTTATGAGATACTTGAAAAGAAAAATTGGCCTTAGTGATCAGGTTGTCTGTATCGGCGATCTCATAGACAGGGGACCAGATTCGGCGCAGGTTGTAAGAGAATATGTAAAAAAAATGAAATCCGATCCCAGGTACCACTTTGTTTTAGGAAATCACGAAGCTCTACTTTTAGAAGCGGTCTTAGATCCTGAATCACTCGTAAAATGGGATTTGTGGATAGTCAACGGGGGAATTACGATATGTGATGAATTGTACAGCGCTTCTGCGAATCACTTCAAGACTTTTTTTGATTCATTTTTTTACCTGCTGAACAATGGTGTAGGAAGAATATATGTACGTACCAAACATGCCTACGTCATTACCCATGCCGGGATGACGACGACCGAATCCAAAATAGATTCTGGGCTGAACCCGGGTATCCGCAAAAAGTTCGAACCCCGTATTTGGTCAAGGTCAAGAAATTATCCCCATGAAGAAAAAGAGCGTTTTAATAAAATCAGAAAACGCAGAAAGAATCAAAAACTTGGTGATAAAAACAGGAAATATCATGTACACGGTCATACCCCCACAGAATCTAAAGAAATAAAAAGAAGATGGAATGATGAATCCTATGATGACTATGCAACCTTAAAAGAGTTCAATCTTCCAGTGGATGCGGGTCTTGCTTACATGTCCAATGGTGAACCAGCCTATGTTGCATGTGCCTATATTTCAAGTGATCCCAATTTGGAAGGATGCCCCCACAGAGTAAATCTAATAAAAACCATTGGACGGACAATGCCCTACCACAACTGGTACAATAATTTAATTCATGATTTAAAGGAAAAAAAGAATACTCCAACAACAAGAATGTTCTTTAATTTTCGTAACACAGCAAATGCCTATTTTAAAGCTAAAGACAGATTTGATTATAATTTTTCTTTTCTGATGGACAAGCAGATATCCTGGGCCGGGAAAAAATTTCCAAAATTTTATGATGATAATTACAAAGAGATAAGACCATCTACTGGAGCACCTGAAATAAACAAGACCCCCCGTGACCGGCGATTGGTAAAATATATCCAGGACCGTCGAAAAAAAAGGTCCGTTGGCCGGGGACTATTTGTGAGACAAGCTTATCGGCGGGAGGCAAAACTACGCAGCGCAATCTGGGCATATGCCTGCTTATATAATATATTAGTTGATGATGACATAACAGATGACGATATCAAGAATAACTATGCAACCATAATAGACGGCAAACTGCACACAGCCATCCAGAACATAGTTTTGATAACCTAAAATTGACCCATTAAAGCAAGAAATTATAACCCAAAATTGACCCACCTGTAATAGACTTCTGATAATACGAATTTCAAGAGGGAAAATCGATTGTCAGAGGAGAGGAGGATGCTAACAG
>JAAELK010000050.1 GCA_024226935.1 Desulfobacteraceae bacterium | reverse complement strand
GTGCGGGTTGTTTGCAGGACCTCTTTGCGGTCCAGCAGACGGGCATTCAAACCGGGATATCGCCGGCAGAGTGATATGGAGTATATACCGGAACCGCAACCGACATCGGTCAAGGATTTACAACCGGCAAGACTCACGCCATTGACCAGGGCATCGGCCTCCCCCAGCATTGCCATGTTGTTCATGGCCATGGTAAAACGTTGGGGCTCCAACGTCAATGCACTTTTCGACTCAACGGTCTTTCTTTCGCCGCTCGTCACGAGATCGTATAGCTTGTCCCAGTTGGGGGCTTCCACGGCCTGGACAGCGGTAATGTCTCCCAGGAATAATGGTTGGCCCTCCACGAAATAAATATTACTAAGATTTGAATTGGAATAGCGGTTATCTTCAAGTTGCAAAAATCCCATAGCGGTGCAGGCGTCCAGTACGGCCTTAAGGAAACGGGGTACGGCGTTCTCGGCTTCCGCCAGCTCTTCGACGGTGACAGGTTTCTCCGCCAGATGGTTAAAAATATTGAGCCTATTGGCACAGTAAAGGGTATTGGTGGCCCACGGTCCAAAAATCATATCCAACATCGGGTTTCCAAACATACCTACACCTCCTGCATATTTTTTTCTCTAATGCAATTATAAAGGAACGATTGGAAATTGTAAAGGAGAGCAAACAGGGCCGCGTCATTATTTTTTCTTAATTAGTCCCGATCAAAATCTTCGTCCAGCGATGGCTTTTTTCTCCTCGTTCTGATATACTTTCTCCATGAGTCCAGGTGTATTTGATAATCTTGTTGTAAGGCCGGTTCTTAAGGGAGAAGTCTCCCAGTGGAATTCCTATATGCAAGAGTACCATTATCTTGGTCTAAAGTGGATAGGTGGAAAATCGTTACGTTATATTGCCCTTCTGGATGGAGAATGGGTAGCTCTTTTAGGCTGGGGGTCGGCTTCCAAGAACTGCGGTGCTCGCGAGCAGCATATTGGTTGGAGTGGTGAGAAGAAATATAAAAGATTGTTTCTAATCGCCAATAATCTTAGATTTCTAATATTTCCTTGGGTCTCCCAGAAGAATCTTGCCAGCAAGGTGCTGTCCTTAAACTTAAAAAGGCTTTCATCAGATTTCGAGCGTGTTCATGGGCATCCAGTCTATTTAGCCGAGACATTTGTAGATGAATCCAGGTTTAAGGGTACTTGCTATAAGGCTTCCAATTGGATTCATGTGGGTTATACCAAAGGTTATTCCCGGAGTAATACCAAATATTATCACCATGGGCGGGTGAAGGCGGTTTATCTTTACAGCCTTTACAGGAAGGGATGCGAGATACTGTCAGGTGATTTAATTCCTTATGATGCGTCGCTGCTAAAAAAGCAAAGGAGGTTGTCTACAATGATCAAATTTCCAATAGAGAAATTGATATGCCGGATACGAGAATTTGCAGACCCGCGGAGTTTACATGGTAGGCGGCATCCATTAGAAGCAGTATTGTCGATTGTGGTTTGTGCGGTTCTTTGTGGTTGCAAAAGCTATCGAGCCATCGGCGCTTGGTCTCAGAGTCTTTCGCGTGAAGAGTTGATTCGTTTTGGAAGTAGCCGTGACACTGCGCCCAGCGAACCTACGATTCGGCGCGTAATCCAGCGGGTAGACGCAAATCAATTCGATAAAGACATTGGAAGTTGGCTTTTAGAACAACGACTGATTGAGTCGCCCAATGCTCTCAAAGGATGTGGCATTGCCATAGATGGCAAGTCCATACGAGGTAGTCACGATGGTAAAAAAAAATGTGTTCATCTTTTGAGCGCAGTGATACATAAAGAAGGGGTGATTTTTGCACAAGATGAAGTGGATGAAAAAACCAATGAAATCAAACATGTGAAGCCTTTATTTTCGAATGTCGACATAGAAGGGGCAATCGTGACTGCGGACGCCTTACATACGCAAAAAGAAATTGCCAATTATTTGGTGGAGGAAAAGAAAGCCGATTTTCTATTTACTGTCAAAGCTAATCAGCCTACCTTACTGGAAGACATTAAGGAACTTGATTTAAAAAAAACTCAAAACCTCGTTACGAAACCAATGATAAAGCACACGGACGACTGGAAACGCGGCGAATCTGGGTAAGCGACGAACCTGAGGTATACGATTGTACTGATTTCCCAAAAAGCAAACAATTTTTTATAGTGGAAAGGGCGGTGCAACGCTCTCATCGTGAAGAAGTTAAACACAGTGTGGAAATCGCTTATGGAGTAACCAGCTTGACAAAAAAGCAAGCTTCGGCTAAACGCTTATTGGAGTTAAATCGAGGCCATTGGGAAGTGGAAAATAGGGTGCATTGGGTTAGAGATGTCACCTACGACGAAGATCGTTGCCGTATTCGTACTAAAAATGGTCCTAGAGTGATGGCTTCAATTAGAAATTTAGCAATTAGTATTTCACGAATGATGGGGTTTAAATATATCCCAGATGCAAACAGAGCGTTTACCTTCTGTAGCAACAGAAAGGAAGTCTTCGCTCTGTGGGGAAACTTGTAGTCCTACTGAAAATAGTAGGAAAGAAGAACAGGGACAGGCAAGTGGAGGAGCCTGGGTACAATGAAAGAATTTAAAATGATACGGATTTGGAGATAGGTTATGGTGAAAAAGCGACTTGACAAAGACAAGAAAAACACAATCATTGATCGCAGGAGATGGAAACAATAATGACGCACCCTTGGAGGTAGAAAATTTCGGCCTTTTCAAAAACCTGAAAATATGGTATCCTACTCGTTGCTGTTTTATTAGCTGCAACATTCCACACCGCACGCCCCGCGGCTACTGTTTGACGCGGAAACCACGGTGACGAATGTTCTGAGATTAACCGAACATGGATACTTACCTCGACAGACTTGAACT
>JAAELK010000049.1 GCA_024226935.1 Desulfobacteraceae bacterium | reverse complement strand
GTAGCCGTCTGAATCGCTGTCCAGATAGTAGGTTGTGCACCCTTCATCAATATTGGTATCACAATTATCATCAATACCGTTGCAAAGTTCCACTGCACCAGGATTAACTGCGCTGTTGCTATCATCACAATCAAAGGCGTTCATCACATATCCAGGCGGCTGGCTGGTTGCAGTCTGAGAATCGCCGGAATCACCATAACCGTCTGAATCGCTGTCCCGACAGTAGGTTGTGCACCCTTCATCAATATTGAAATCACAATTATCATCAATACCGTTGCAAAGTTCCACAGCACCAGGATTAACGGCGCTGTTGCTATCATCACAATCAGAGGCGTCCATCACATATCCAGGCGGCTGGCTGGTTGCAGTCTGAGAATCGCCGGGATCACCGTAGCCGTCTGAATCGCTGTCCCGATAGTAGGTTGTGCACCATTCTTGAACTATGGCATTTCCTGTAGTTGGAATTGTACCTATAAGAATGCCTGAACAAAAATTATAGATTATGCCGGAATTACCAATGGTTCCAGAGGTATTGTTAATGGTGCAGTTGTCGTTATTGTTGATACGTCCGTTGTTGGTAATGGTACCCCCGGAGTCATTGTTAATAATACTGTCATTTTTGTTTTTTATAACGCTGTTGTTTTCAATGAAACCGTTGTTATTGATGGTGCTTGTGTTTTTGTTTTTTATTATACCATTGTTGGTGATAGTGCTGTTATTGTTGACGATACCATCATTTTTGTTTTTTATAATACCTCCGTTGTTGGTGATAGTACCATCATTAGTTATGGTACTTGTATTTTTGTTTCTTATGATACCGTTGTTGTTTATCTCACCGATGTCAGTATTGTTGATAGCGGCGCCGAAATTGTTGGTAATGACACCTGTGTTATTGTTTGCAAGTTGGCCTTCATTGGTGATGGTTCCACGGTTAAAGATCTCTCCGTTATTTTCGATACTGCCGAGGTTATTTACGAGAATGTCGGTAGCGATGGTAAGGTTCACATCATTATTGACCGTCCATGTCTCTCCGGCAGCAATTGTTTCATCAACAGTAATGGTCGTATGCTCGGTAAAAATTCTGTCCGCGGCATGGGCAGTTTGCATTAATGCCAAGCCAAAGATTACAAACAAACCAATAAACACATAATAATTTTTTTTCATTACTCCCCCTTTTGCACCTTTGGTGCATAGGATTTTGGGTGCTTTAGAAAAACCGGCTGCCAGCCTCAGTTTTTTGATCTGTCGCGATGATCCGGGGTTTACACCAACCGGAACCAGGGATCTATGATTGATGCTGCCGGTCCACGATCTTCAATGGTTCACAAGTTTTTTTACAGTTTATAAAAATATCCGGCCCTCCTTTGATTTAGGATTGATAAATATCCCGATTGTACCGGGAATCTCAAAAAAAAAGATTTTAAACACCGGTTCAAGAAAAAGAGTCCGACAGGCTGATTAGGAATAAGATCCGCTCTAAGAATCCGGATCATTCAACAAGAAATAAAGCAAAGGGAATTTAGATGATGCAATGTCAATGAATAAAGATTCATTGAATACTGAAAAGTATATTAAAGTTGTCCCGAAAGTTTGTCAAGATATAATTTTTTATTTTTTTTTAGATTGAATTTTTCACGATCATCTTTGTCTTCCAAGCCCAGTGACCAGACCATTGACTCTGTCCAACCGTGCTTCTCGGCTACCTGGGCAACAGTGAAACTTTGGGATAAATCGGTATTTAGGGAATTTGGCAACACTGCCATTTTCGCTAAATGATCATTAATTGTCTTTTGAGCCAGCCCCAATCTCTTTGCAATTTTGTAATGGGGTTCATTTTCCATTTCTAAAAAAGCAAGTTCACCACGGATTGTAATGTGTATAGGCACAGGCCCTTTGGGTTCATCATAATCGATGGAATAGTGGAAAAACAACCTATGCATCATCCAATTGTTCTCAAACTATTTTTTTTTCTCATATAGTCCATATTTATACCAAAGGGTAAAGTCATATATATATGTACTATACGTTTCAATTGTTATACATATATATGTACGCTTATCAGCTTGGGATCTTTAAAATACAGATATCGTTTTTCATATTCGTTTGCCCAAAAGGGTATTCCAGATACCATCTATACACCGTCTTTCAATGACCTGAACCTTTTTTTCAGACAAAGAGGCCATGATCTTCGTGGTTTCCGAATTTAAAAGCCCGGACAAAATAAAATGTTTTTTCTCCAGAAAAGAGGGATGTTCGATCAAATGCTGCATGACATCATAGTGGATATTGGCCACCAAAAGATCGCAGGGAATGGAAAGCACCTCTTCTCCCTTTGCCTGGAAGGCCAGAACCCGGTCCTCAAAATGGTTCAGCCGGATATTTTTCAGGGTGGTTTTCACGGCCAGCAGATTAAAATCACAGGCCAGAACCCTTTTAACCCCGAGGGCTGCTGCCCCAAGAGATAAAACTCCCGTGCCCGTGCCTATGTCCAGCACCGTTCCCAAGGGTTTACTTGCACAAAGGCGATGGATCAGGGTCAGGCAGTCTTCGGTGGTCTGGTGCCTTCCTGTGCCAAAAACCACCCCGGGGTCCAGAAGGATTTCCAGGGCCGGAGATTTCATATTTTTTTTCAACCGGTCCCAGGGAGGAGCTATACAAAAATCTTCCACAAAATAGGGTTCAA
Source organism: Desulfobacteraceae bacterium (assembly GCA_024226935.1). Lineage (GTDB taxonomy): Bacteria > Desulfobacterota > Desulfobacteria > Desulfobacterales > Desulfobacteraceae > NBML01. Next base: position 16,298 of record JAAELK010000049.1, on the reverse strand, counting down.
TCTTGTCCCCGTGCCATTGTTCACAGGTCATTTCATAGGTTTCAACCAAAGGTATATGGGGATTTTCATCTCTTATCTTTTCAACCTTAGAATCAGAAGGAGTGGAAAAAAAAAGAAATGAGGTGTCTTCTTCCACCCAGGTACCCAGAAAACCGTCTTTATTTTCCACCAGCCCGTCAAGAACCGGAACACCGTCAAAATTATAAATATATAACTGCTCGTATGGATTTTTTATTTGTATACCCCCTGGGTTTCAAAAAAATTAGGTTTGACAATTCGACAAATTTGGAAAATAATTCCTTTTACTAAAAAATTCAAGAAAGAGTTGTTATCCATGAAATTTAAAAAAGTTATTGCCCAGTTTGAGACTAAAAATATTCTCCTGGCCGAAGAGATGATCTGTGAAATATTTTTTTCCTTCAACCTTAAGGGAGTAGTCTGCAACATCCCCCTGGAAGAACCCGACGAAGGTTTTGGCACCCATACCCTTTCCCAGCCTGACCAAAACTCCATTGTGGGATATTTCCCCGATATCGACTCTTCGGATATCATCCTTGAAAAGATCCGGGAACGTTCCCAAGAACTGATCCATTTTGGTATCCAGGTAAAAATCGAGGTGGAAATTGTTGATGAAGACGACTGGGCAGATGCCTGGAAAACCTATTTCAATGTCACCCGCATCACAGACAAGATTGTGATCAAGCCGGACTGGAAAGACCATGATCCTTCACCCGATGACATTATCATTCACCTGGATCCCGGAATGGCCTTCGGCACAGGGACCCATCCCACCACATCCATGTGCATCCAGATGATAGAACAATTTCTTGTGCCCGGATCAAACTTTTTAGATGTGGGAACAGGATCTGGTATTCTCATGATCGCAGCAGCCAAGCTCGGAGCCAAAGAGATGACGGGCATCGACACCGATGAAGTGGCAGTTGGGATCAGCAAAGCCAATCTGGATAAAAACAAGGTGGACCCCCATTCATACCAGCTTGTCTGCACCACCCTGGATAAGACCCCCCAAAACACCTATGAACTTGTTGCCGCCAATATCATTGCCCAGGTGATTGTTGATGTCATGGTAGACATTGAAAAACGAATGGCCCCGGACGCAACTGCAATACTTTCAGGTATTATCCAGGAACGCAGACCCGATATTCTTGCAGCTCTTGAAAAGGCGGGCCTTAACATTATCCATGAAACCAATGAGGACGAATGGGTGGCCCTGGCAGTTAAAAGATAAAACCTGCTATCCCGGAATAAAATATAAACTCACCCCGTTTTAAATTTACCCACCAGCCGACTGAGTACCTCGGCCAGATCAAACAAGGTTTTGGCACTCTGGTTGACCTGGGTGCTGTTTTGGGTCATCTCCTTTGAGGCAAGGGTGACTTGGGAAATCACATTTGAAATATCCTTGGTCCGGTCACTGGTCCGGCAAATATTTTCGTTGACTTCAAAAATGCCCTGGGTTGCCTGGGATACATTATTGGTAATTTCATTGGTGGTGATGGACTGTTGTTCCACAGCAGCTGCAATGGTGGACACAATTTCATTGACGTTGTCGGCCACCTTTGAGATGCCGGTGATTTCAACTATGGTATCCTGGGTATCATTTTGAATGCTGCCCACCCGATCTGTAATCTGATCAGCCGCATCTGCAGTCTGGCTGGCCAGAACCTTGATCTCATTGGCCACCACTGCAAAACCTCTGCCGGCTTCTCCGGCTCTGGCCGCTTCGATGGTGGCGTTCAGGGCCAGCAGGTTTACCTGTTCTGAAATATCGGTAATGGATTCCACCACTCCACCGATCTTTTTTGCTGAAATCCCAAGGGCATTAACCTTGACCAGGGTCTGACCAATCTGTTGAACAGCCTCACCTGTAATAATCCGGGCTGTTTGCGTATTCCCTGCAATTTCATTAATTGTGGCGGACATCTCTTCCGAAGCCGAAGCCACCATGTTCAGATTGGTGGATGCCTCTTCCATGGCTGCGGCAACGGAAACCATGTCTATGCTCATTTCTTCTCCTGCGCAAGCTGCCTTATGTGCTTTCTCCGATGTAAGTTCGGCTCCCCGGGCCATGATTTGCGAAATCTGATTCAAATTATCCGAGGCATTGTTCAACTGGGTTGCATTGGTGGACACATCTACTACCACCGCTTGAATAGCTTGCACAAATTCATTAAACCACCGGGCCAGCTCTCCGATTTCATCCTTGCTGCGGACCTGGATTCGTTTGGTCAAATCTCCTTGTCCCTGGACCGCATCCTTGAGGCCTTCCACCACCTGATTGACAGACCCCGTAAGACTTCGGGTAATCAAATATATAATTGCGGCGGCAACCAGGGAAATCAACAGGGTACTGATAAGGCTTGTCTTTCCCAATATGGCCACCGGCCTCAAAATTTCATCCTTCATGGCTGTTATGGAAATAATTGCCCGGGGTTCCGGAATCCGTTTATAGGCGGATAAGATATCCCGGTGGTTGATGACAGATTCAATCAAGCCATCGGGTGCAGATATCATTGTTTTCCAGGCAGGGGTCTTTGATATATCCAGGGTAAAAATTTCAGGTTTTACAGGATAGGTGACTGCAATACCGGCATCATTGAGAACGTAGGCATATCCGCTTTGTCCGATCTTGACAGGATCGATAAAATCCTTGGAAAAAACAGAAAAATCCGTATACACAAAGATAATACCGTAAACCTTATCCGCCATATGGATGGGTGCTGCAATTACAAACACCGGTAATCCTGTTTTTGGGCTCTTAAACAGACTGGTCACATACAATTGGCCAGCAAATGCCCGGGTAAAAAAATCTTTTTTTCCTATATTAAAATTATTAACAAGCTCAGGATTGGAAGAGGACACCACATTACCGGAACTATCTGCCAGACAGATATCCTCATACATGATATAGGCTTTTTTCAGATCAACCAATCGATTGCTGGCCTTTTTCCGGGTATAGGCATCCACCCAGGAAGAATCCACGGCACCGGGAAATGTTTTTTCCCGGGTCCAGCTTTCCACATTGAGCCTACGCTCTGCCATCCAGGACGCCAGCATGGCAGCAGTCGCATCCGTCCTGTTTTCCAATTGACCGATGATGCTGTTTTGAAGGGCGTTTTTGGATTGGATAAAGGAAACAACAGACAAGGTTCCCATACCAATGAGTATCATAATTACGGTGGGGATAATCAACTTTTGTTTGAGAGTCAGCTTCATATAATCCTCTTATGCTCCTTCAGGTCTGGTGTCAGGATTTTTTATGTCTATAAAATTTTGCCCGGGACGCTGGTTCCACGGTATTGCCTAAAATAAGGTCAGCGGCTTTTTCCGCCAGCATCATCACGGGGGCATAGATATTACCATTGGTCACATAGGGCATGACAGAGGCATCCACCACCCGCAGGTTTTCAAGGCCATGAACCTTCATGGTTTCTGGATCCACCACGGCCATATCATCTGTTCCCATCTTACAGGTGCAAGATGGGTGCAGGGCTGTTTCAGCATCTTTTGCCACCCAGTCCATGATATCCTGGTCGGTCTGAATATGGTTACCGGGAGATATTTCTCCGCCGTTAAATTCATCAAAACAAGGCTGGTTCATGATTTTTCTGGCATGACGGATGGCCTCCACCCACTCCCTGCGGTCCTGGTCCGTGGACAGATAATTAAACCGCAGGGCCGGATATTGTCCGGGATCGGCTGATTTAAGTTTTACTGACCCTATGGCATTGGAGTACATGGGGCCCACATGGACCTGATAACCGTGCTCTGCACTGGGCTGGCTCCCATCATACCGGATGGCCAGGGGCAAAAAATGAAATTGAATATTGGGGTATTCCACCTCCTCGTTGCTCCTGATGAAACCACCGGCCTCAAAATGATTTGTGGCCGCAGCCCCTTTTCTGTGAAAAAGCCATTGGTAGCCTATAAAGGGTTTTTTCCACCATTTCAGGGAGGGGTTCATGGATACCGGCTTTTTACTCTTATACTGGACATATACTTCCAGGTGATCCTGCATGTTCTCTCCAACCCCCGGAAGATCATGAACCACGGGAATTTTCAACTCTCCCAGTTCTTTTGCATTTCCCACCCCCGATAACATCAGGGTCTGGGGTGAATTTATGGCCCCGCCACAACAGATCACTTCCCCTGCCGAAACGGTCCTGACTCTGCCTTTTTTACCCCGGACAAATTCCACACCAACTGCCTTTTTGCCCTCAAACAAAATTTTAGTGGTGAAAGCCCGGCAGATCACATCCAGATTAGGCCGCTTTTTCAAAACCGGGTGAAGGTAGGCCCGGGCAGCACTGAGTCTGCGACCCCGGCTAATGTTCCTGTCAAAGGGACCAAATCCCTCCTGGCGAAAGCCATTAACATCATCGGTGAGGGGATAACCAGCCTCTCTAGCAGAACTCAAAAATGCATTGAACAAAGGATTCTTGCAGGAACCTGTTTCCAGGGTAAGATTACCCTTGGTTCCATGATAATCATCCGGCCCTTTAAGGCGGTTTTCCGCCCGTTTAAAATAGGGAAGGTTATGGGCATAATCCCAGTTTTCCATGCCCGGGTCCTTTGCCCATTTTTCATAATCCATGGCATTGCCCCGGATATAAATCATGCCGTTAATGGAGGATGATCCACCCAGGACCTTACCCCGGCCGTGGAAAACTTTTCGGCCCTGCATATGGGGTTCCGGTTCCGATTCATAACACCAGTCATAAAATTTATTACCCAAAGGAAAGGTCAGCCCTGCCGGCATATGGATAAAGACATCCCAGAGATAATCCGGCCGACCTGCTTCCAGAACAAGCACCTGGTTTGAAGGATCGCAGCTGAGCCTGTTTGCAAGAACACACCCGGCAGATCCACCACCAATAATTATATAATCATACTTTTTTTTCATCCCCGCACTCCTTTTCAATAACCGCCATGGCGGACCAGGGATTTACCCTTGCTTCCGCTCACAACAAAGATTGCAACTCTCTCCCGATATCGGGAGTTTCATATAAATAAATCTAACCTCGTATATATACAGCCATGACAAAATTAGTTTTTGGACCTCAATTTTATTCTTATTATCCATACAGACAAAAAGAAGGGATGGCAAAGATCAGCAATTTTGGGTCACCATACTGATAAAACCATTTACCAGATCATCAATATCCATTTCTTTATCCCGGACCAGGGCCTGGAGAGCCACACCCTGGAGTCCTGCAATAAAGCAGACCGCCGCCGCCCTGTTTGTTTGCTTTTTTGATATCAGGTCCAGGGCCTTTTCAAAGGCATCCACAAACTTGTCATAGGCCGCCTGGATTTTTACAATGACAGGCCCCCTGATACCGCTGAATTCGGCGGCAAGAGAAGCCAGGGCAATGATGGTATCCGGATGGTAATGAAATCTGTCCACAAAAATTTCCATCATGCCCTTGATCATTTTTTTGTAATCTGTATGCCCTTTTTCCAAATATTGGATATACTGATCAAAACTTTGGTTGAGCTGGACCACCACATCTTCTAAAATATCTGCCTTGGAACTATAATGGTAAAATACAGCACCCGTGGTCATACCAATGTGATAGGCAATGTCTTGAATAGTTGTTTTGTGATATCCAAGCCTTGCAAACAGATGGGTAGCTGTTTCAAGAATCAGTTTTCTTGTGGCAATCCGTTTAGCCTCTTTCTTGTTAATGGCACCTGGTTTATCAATTGAATTGGGCATATTGTATCCTCAATCGTTGCAAGGTTTTATCAAGTGGAACACCATTTTCATTCCATCCCCTTATTTTATAATATTCCTGTTTCATATATGCCATATCTTTTTTTGAAATCCTATGCCCTTTTGAGGGCCCGTCGGGAAGAGGTTCTTCCACAAATCTCCTAGGCAAAGTATCCTTTGATGAATCCATCCCTTCGGCCAGATTAAATAATCTGGTAAGGTTCCAGATCCGCTCCCCGGTTTCCATGAACATTTCCGGAGTGATCTGTCTTCCCGTGGCGGTGGAAAAAAGTTCTGCATAGGTATCGGCACAAATTCCATAGCTGCCAAAATCACATTTTACCAGGGTATCGGTACCGGCGGAATAGTTTTGCAGGGATGCCACCATTACAGCTTTGCCCTCTGGAGAAAGGGGATCAAGTGTTTGTCCCTCCCATTGACCTGTAAGCTCATAGCCTATGGGAAACCCGCGTTGGTGGCAGCCGCCCCGGTCCGTTGTCATATACGCAAGCCCCATGCCCGATACCCCCCGGGGTCCCCATGCCGGTGATTCCAACCCCTTGGTATGGACGGCAAAAGCATCGGCTCCCCGGCCTATCCTTTCGGCTGCCGATTTAACCCCCCGGGACAATAACTCGCCAAGCCCCTCTTTTCCCTCGGCAATTGCCCGGATCAAATACTCGGCAGCTTCTATACTGCCAAATTTCAAGTCGATCCCTTGGGGAGATGGAATCAATCCTTTTTCACAGGCTTCCATGGCAAAGCCGATCACAGAGCCCGTGGACATGGAATCCATCCCATAACAATCACAAAGTTTCACCAGATGGGCAACCGCCCTTACATCGGAAATATCTAAATTAGATCCCATGAGACCTGCGGATTCATACTCCACAATATCGGTGACAACTCCTTTATACCTGCCGGTTCGAATTGCCCCTATTTTACTGCACCGGATGGGACATCCCATACAGGCATTACTTCCCAGCCACAAATGCTTGGACTGGCCCTTATCAGCCAGGTTGGATGCCTTTGAAAAAGTGCCATTTTGATAATTTTTATGGGGCAAAAGGCCTGTTTCATTGGCAAACTCAACGGATCCAGCAGTACCTGTCCTGCGAAAGCCCTCAACATCCGGACTTTTTTCAAGTTGCCTGAATGCCTTTTCACAGGCCCTGGTGAATCCATCGGCATCATACACTTTTACAGGGTTAGTCCCCCGGATGGCAACGGCTTTCAGGTTTTTGGACCCCATGACAGCCCCTGCCCCCCCCCGGCCTGCCTGGCGATTATATTCACAGGCTATCAATGCATAACTTACCAGGTTCTCTCCTGCCTGGCCGATGCCGGCAATTTTAATACTCCCATCGCCCAATTCCTGTTTGATCAGACGGTTGGACTCAAGGGCATCTGTTCCCCAGATCCCCTTGGCAGAGCGGATTTCCACCCTGTCATCATCGATCCAGATAAAGACAGGTTTTTTAGCAGCCCCTTTAATAATAAGACCGTCATAACCTGCATATTTAATTTCCGGGGCAAAACTGCCCCCAAAATAGGAATCTAAAAAAATACCGGTCAAAGGGGATTTTGTGACCACACATCCCCGCATGGCCGGGGCCATGGTTCCCGTGAGGGGACCTGTCATAAACATGAGTAAATTATCGGGGTCCAGTGGATCTGTGCCGGGAGCAAGCCCGTCAAAAAGAAGTTTTGCTCCAAACCCCTTACCGCCGAGATACTCCTGCTTCAAACTTTCCGGAACATTGATGGTTTCATGAGATTCAAGGGACAGATCGATCACAAGCAATTTATTTGTATAGGCTTCAACCATTAACTTTTTCTCCCGTTTCTCCATAAACCAATTGGAGAGCTCCCGTGGGGCACGCTTTAACACACAAAGGGTTTCCCTGGCATAACTCGCATTTATATGCTTTTTGGGTTTCAGAATTGATAAAGACCATCTCCAAAGGACAATATTGGGCACAAAGCCCGCAACCGATACAACGCTCTTGATCGATGTCGACTATCCCCATATCATTTCTCCGGATTGCCTTCACCGGGCAGACATTCATACAATAGGCATTTTCACATTGGTTACACACCGTTGGCAGATGATAGAGATTCTCTCTTTCATTCCTGATAATAAGACGGGATAGCCGCGGATTATATCCACCGAAGAGTTCAAAGGAGCATGCGAGCTGACAGATACTGCATCCGGTACATTTATCAAAGTTTGTGCGAATCGAAGTTTTAATGGCAATCTCCAGATTTCGAGGTTATTGGCGTTAAATATCACCTATTACGTACTATGTAAACACTTTTCTTCCTTGCCTTTGAAAGCTTATCATGCTATGGCTTTGCCTGCATTATTACATATTACGTACTATGTAATATAAGAATTGCGCCCAACTTCAATTTGAAGGAAGGAACTACCATGTATGCTTAAAATTACAAATGTCACCAAAAAATTTGGTGAACTGACGGCTGTCAACAACTTAAGTTTTGAAGTTGCCAAGGGTCAGGTGTTCGGAATTGCAGGGCCCAATGGTGCCGGCAAATCCACCCTGTACAATATGATCAGCGGCCTTTACTCCTTTGAAGGTTCCATCACATTTAATAATCAGAGCCTTGGCGGCCTGCCCCCCCACAAGATTGCTAAACTGGGTATTTCCAGAACATTCCAGATTCCCCAGACCTTTCCAAGCCTCAACGTGGAAAAAAGCATTGGAGTCGGAAATCATTTTGGTTCCAAAGACGGATTTGAACAAAAATATGTGGACAAGATTCTGGAATTCACCAATCTTGCGGACAAGCGCAAAGCCATGGCGGGTCAACTCAATCTTCTGGACAAAAAAATGCTCATGATCGGAGCCGCCCTTGCCACCAAACCCGAAATCCTGATGCTGGACGAGCCCATGGCAGGATCAAATGCCACAGAGATCATCAAACTCATGGACCTGATCCAGCACATCAACCAAGACCTTAAGGTAACCATTATTATTATTGAACATTTCATGAAGGTGCTCACACAATTAACCCAGGAACTGCTGATCATCGAAACCGGAACTAAAATTTGCTGCGGGGATCCGGTTACAACAACCAATGATCCCAGGGTAATCAAATGTTATCTGGGAGACAGCCGTGATTAAAATCCAATCTTTAAACGCATTTTATAATGACTTCCATGTATTAAAAGATATCTCTCTTGAAGTAAAAAAAGGCCAGGTGGTGGTCATTCTCGGTCCCAACGGCCATGGGAAAAGCACTTTTTTGAAATCGATCTGCGGTCTTGTGGATAAGATTACAGGAAAAATCTTCTATGACCAAGAGGATATTACAGGCCTTAAATCTGAAAAACTTGTAAACAAAGGGATCACCTATATCGCCGAAAACCGGGAACTTTTCCCGGAAATGACCGTCCTTGAAAATCTTAAACTGGGTGCCTATTCCAAGTCTGCCAGACCCCATGAAAAAAAAAACCTGGAAAAGGTCTTTTCCCTGTTTCCTAGACTTGCTGCCAGAAAATCCCAGTTGGCATCTACCATGAGCGGGGGAGAAGCCAGGATGCTGGCCATTGCCAGGGGGCTTATGTCCAATGCAAAATTTTTAGCCATCGACGAACCATCCCTGGGATTACAGCCCAATTTGCGCAATGAGGTGGCAAGAATCATCAAGGAGATCAACAGCCAGGGGATAACTCTTCTTGTGGTGGAACAAAACACACCCCGGATTATGGAACTTGCCGACAAGTTCTATGTGTTGGAAGAAGGAAGGATCTCCTTTGAAGGCAGCAAAGAAGATGCCCTTGGCAACGATCATTTGAAAGAAATATTTCTTGGCATATGACAGGAGAGGTAAAAGATGTTCATTGAAATTATAGATGTAATTATCAGTGGTTTAATAAACGGATCGGTCTACGCTCTGATGGCCGTGGGACTCACTTTGATTTACGGGGTATCCAAGGCCTTTAATTTTGCCTATGGCTCCCTTTACAGCCTGGGCGGTTATATTGCCTTTCTGCTATTCAGCCTGGCCTGGATAAATAATTATTTATTGGTATTCTGCCTGGCGGCTCCCATCCTTTTAGTCATCGGCTTTTTCCTTGAAAAATTATTGGTAGCACCTTTACGAAAAAGGGATGACTGGGAAATAAAGGTAATGATGATAACCCTGGGACTGGCCCTGTTTCTGGACAACTCCTTCCAGGTAGTGTTCGGTGCCCGCATGAAATCCTTGCCAACCATGTTGGAAGGGTCCTTTGAATTGGGAGAATTTATCCTCTCCTACCAGGATGTGGCAATCTTCATCTTTTCCATTGGAGGCATCCTTTTATTCCGATGGTTTCTCAACAATACCAGAACAGGTATGTCGGTAAGGGCTGTGGCCCAAAACCCGGAAGGAGCCCAGATTGTGGGGATACCCAAAGAGTTTGTTTTTGCCGCTACCTTTGCCATCTCCACGGTCATGGTGGGCATGGGGGGAATTTTATTGGCACAAAAATATTTTATTACCCCCACGGGGGGATGGGATATCCTGGTCAAGGCCTGGGTAATTACAGCTTTTGGCGGCATGGGCAGCATCAAAGGCAGCCTCTATGCCGCCTTTATCGTGGGGATGTTGGAAGCCTTTGTGGGATGGCATTTTGGAATGACCTGGACACTCATTGCGTTATTTGCCGTATTATTGACAACCCTGGCGGTAAGACCCCAGGGACTTATGGGAAAATGGGGATAAATCAATGGAACATAAACCTATAGCACTTCTTTTGGCCGGTATATGGGGGATTGTTGCCATTTTACCCCTGTTTTTTGGTTCAACCAATTTTATCATGCACATATTGATCATGTGTCTGATCTGGTCGGTGGTAGCATCCTGCTGGGATCTGATCATGGGGTTTGCCGGGATTTTTTCCTTTGGCCAGGTGGCATTTTTTGTCATCGGAGCCTATTCATCGGCAATTCTTTCGGCCAAATTTGGAATTGCCCCTATTTTTGCAGTTTTTTGTGCCGGGGGTATTGCTGCTGCCCTGGGCATTCTAGTGGGTCTTCCCTGCCTCAAACTTAAAGGAGCCTATATCGCTCTTGTCACCTTTGCAGTACACATGATCCTGGAACCTGTTTTAAAAGGGACTATAGGCCGGGCTCTCGGCACAGGGGGATCCAGGGGAATTTTGACCATAGCACCCATGAAGATATTCGGATTTACCTTTTCCAGTTCAAACCCCGTCCCCTATTTTTATCTCATGCTGCTGGTGGCGATCATCTGTTCTGCCATAATATTTATAGTCATCAAATCCAAATGGGGAACAGCTTTTTTAGCATTAAAGGATGCAGAAGATTTTGCCTCCTGCCTGGGGGTCAGTTCCTATAAATATAAACTCATGGTATTTGCCCTGACCTCATTTTTAACAGGTATGATCGGTGGATTCTACGCCCATTATATAGGCATGCTCTCCACCCGAATGCTTGGCATTGATCTGTTTGTCACCCTCATGATCATTCTGGTCATAGGAGGAGTGGGCAAATTTCCCGGCGCCATCATCGGGGCCTTTATCACCATCGCCTTTAACGAAATGCTATCTCCCATAGGCCCCTATCGCCCCATTATCCTGGGTGCCATGGTAGTAATGTTAGTCCTGATTCTACCCGACGGAATTGTTGGGTTGGTTGAAAAACTTTTTCCTAAAAAACAACATGAATTAACCCATTAATAATCATTTAGGAGGCAAGATGAAAAAAAGTTTAACTTTGGTTTTGATTCTATTTTTTAGTCTTTTAATCAGCTCCCTGTCATGGGCAGGTGAGGCCATCAAGATCGGCGTACCCCTATCCATGACAGGACCCTATACCGATACTGGAGACAATTATTGGAAAGGAATTAAAATGGCCGTCGATGAAATCAACCAGTCAGGTGGACTTCTCGACAAACAACTGGAGCCTGTACGATTTGATGCCCAGGAATTTGCCCCGGAACGGGTGATGCAGGGAGCAGATTATTTATGCGGAAAACTCAAGGTCGATTCAATCCATGCGGGCTGGGCAGGCTGGGGACAGGATGTTCGTGCCTATGGAAAATACACGGCACCATTTTTTGCCGATGACGGTTCCCAGGCCTCGGTGGATGTTTACAGACAAGATAAGAAGCAATATAATAATATTTTTCAACTCACAGATACCGGCATCAACCAGGGAAAGAGCATGTTCAATGTTCTCATGGCACTTCCCTATGAATACCCCAATAAAAAAGTGGTTATCATAACAGCAGATGATGCCTGGGGAACGGAAGTGGGAGATACCCTAGAAAAAAACTTTGAAAAACAGGGCTGGAAAGTGGCCATGCATGAATTAGTTCCCTATGGCACCAACCAATGGGGGCCTTTACTCACCAAAATTCGTAAGATCAAACCCGCAATCATCCATGTGGAAATTGTTTCTGCCCAGGAAGTGGTCACTTTTTTCAGGCAGTTCATGAAAAAACCCACCAATTCTATTTTAAGCTATGGATACTCCCTGGTTCCAAGGGAAGTGTTAGAAACCATGGGTAAAGAGGCCGACGGCCTTATAGGTGAAGTCCCCACTGCCATGCCGACTCCCCAGGCACCAACCCCCGAAGCCCAGGCCTGGCTGAATAAATTTAATAAGACCTGGAGCCATCTGCCCCAGGCAGGTTCATGGGCAGCCTACAGTGGAGTTAAAACCTGGGCCACTGCGGTTTCTGCCATCGGAGATGAAAAAAAACACGAAGAGATCAGCAATTATATTGCGGCCAACGGTTATAAAGGCGAAACCGGTTGGTGGAAATGGGATAAGGACCATGTCATGAGAGCAGGAGGGGATGTTCCCATTGCCCATTACCAGGTCCAGAACGGGGAGATGATAGCTATTTTCACAGATCCTCCGGCAAAACCCTACAAAGATTATAAATTTCAAATTCCCCGATGGATCAAAAAATAAGTTGAATAACCCTGATAATGGGGCCTGAATAAAAACGTGATCGTCCTTAATTTTCACTCGAAAATTAAGGACGATCATTGCGCTTTAAATTGATTTTATTAAACTGATCCATTAAAGGAAAAATTCCAGGTGAAAAATTCAATAAGCACAATTTTTATAACTATTATCCTTCTGACCGCTCTTGTGGGCTGTGCCCATAAACAACCACAACTCACAAAAGCTTCCCAAAAAACCAAAAATGTGATCATGATCATCGGGGATGGAATGGGACCAGAGCAGCTGGGGCTTTTACTGACCTATGCCAGGCAAGCTCCTAACTCGGTTCTCCCGGATGGTAAAACAGGTTTTGACAAAATTATACACCATGGTGGTTCTTTGGGGCTTTCTTTAACAAATGCCCACAATGTTCTGGTCACCGATTCTGCGGCTTCGGGAAGCCAACTTGCCACGGGCCAATACTCAAGATCTGAAATGATAGGTTTGGACAAAGATGGAAATCCTATCCCCACCGTTCTTGAAAAAGCCATCCAAGAAGGAAAATCCACGGGACTTATTACCGACACCAGGATTACCCATGCAACTCCCGCGGCCTTTGCCGCCCACCAGGCCCATCGAAGCATGGAAAACAGCATTGCCATGGACATGCTCAATGCAGGCCCCACTGTCATGCTGGGGGGAGGATTAAGACATTGGATCCCCAAAGAAGCAAATATCAAAGAATCCGCCAGCAGAAAAGAATTGGAAGAAATAACCCAGGGGGCTGTCCGGATCAAATCCAAAAGAAAAGACAATCGGAACCTTCTGAAAGAAGCCCAAAAAAAAGGATATACCCTGGCCTTTAATAAAAGTCAGATGGAAGCAGCCCCGGAAAAACTATTGGGCCTTTTTGCTTATTCTGCCATGCCCGATGCCATCCGGGTATCCAATTCCCTGGATGATCCGGCAAGATCAATTCCCACCTTAAAGGAGATGTCATCAAAGGCCATCGATATCCTGTCCCAAAATGACCAGGGATTTTTTCTGATGATTGAGGCAGGGCAGATTGACTGGGCTGCCCATGCCAATGATACAGGCCTTATGCTCCATGAATTGGTTCGCCTTAACGAAACCATCGACTATGTACTGGATTGGGCAAAGGACAGAGATGATACCATGATCATCGTTACAGCCGATCATACCACGGGTGGATTTGGCTTCAGCTACACCGGCAAGGACCTTCCCCGGGCAAAAACATTACCGGGCAAAATGTTTCAAGATCGTTCTTACAAACCAGGCTATAATTTTGGTGATCAAAACGTTCTGGACAAACTTTATGCTCAGAAATTGAGCTATACCGACATCTTTACCGGATTTGACGAACTGTCCGAAGAAAACCAGACACCTGCAAATCTTGCCAGGCTTATAAATGAAAACACAGCATTTCCCATCACCACTGCCCAGGCACAAAGAATTCTTCAAACAGAAGATAACCCCATTTATGAAGATGGCCACTCTTATCTGGGATCAAAGGTGGTCCCAGAACTGGACAACAAAGACGAATTTTTTGTTTATCAAAAATATGATAATCGACAAAATCTTCTGGCCCTGGAAGTAGGTGCCGATCAATTTGTCGTCTGGAATACCGGCACCCATACCAATACACCGGTACTGGTATTTGCAAAGGGACCCCAGGCCGCCGTGGCACCCTTTACCGGTATAATTCACCACACCCAGCTGGGACAATTCACCATCGATACAGTATCGGGCCAATAAAAAAACCTGTTATTATTTGGTAAATTTCGGACCGGCTCGACAGTCGGTTCGAAATTTACCAATAATCAACAGAAATAAGAGAGGCAAAAACCTAACCGGACATCACTGATTGCATATAGGATAACGCCGGAAAGATAGGACAGGATTTCTCCTCATTCTTGTCGGACCTCCTGTCCGCCTCCGAGGTAAATACTGCTCTTTTGCATCCATGCAAACCGCAGTATTTAAATCCGGTTCAACCCTTATCCAATCTTTTCGGCTCTGCCTTGATAAATTTAATATTCAATTCTTATAAATCATTTAATGTGTTTTAAAAACTCTTCCAAAGTCAGTGTAAATTACCCAGGTAATCTCAAGAAATCTGGTAGGCAATATCAGATATTTAAAATTTTCATATGTATCAATAATTCAGCAAATGTATGGACGAATAAAATCCTAATTTATTTTTTCTTCACTTCTCTACAATACTGGTAAGTGAAAAGTCGATGGTATTTTTTATGCTGAACTTGGTTGCTTTTTATACTCATCAAATCCTTGAACTGACAGATCCCCTCTACCAACAATGCCGACAAGATTTTAGTTCGCGTAAGGAGTTCTGGAATCAAATCCGATGTACTTTTCGATTCATGGTTTTCAAAAGTTGTAAAACAAATCCAAGTCCAGAGTGTGTAATGTAACCTGACCAGACCGGGTCTTAGCTATTTTTGTCCATCATTCCCAAATGATGTTGTTCTGAATTAAGTGTGACCGAGAATTGCTGGCCCCAGGACAGGATAGCAAAGAGATTGGACCTGACCCGGACATCGCTTCATTACCATTTGTCGAAAATGCCAGCACTGGCATTTTCGACAAATAGCGATTTGAACCAAAGTTTTACAGCTTCACAGGTGGCGCAAAAGCATGACTGGACAGCTATCCTGGCCTATAAGCTCAAAAGAAAAAGCCGACCTCATCATCTTTGATCCGCCCTACTTAGATAAAAAGGCTGCCTAACAATCAAGGTTCCTTGCAAAGGTTGAAATAATTTTTTGCCGGGGAATTGGTTGAATATATTTTTAGTATCCTTGAACATTTTGGACCCCTGGGATGGTTTTGATAAGGATAATTAAGCTTAACTCCAACCATTCTTTTAAAATTGAATCTCAAGGATTTCCACCATAGCTATTTAGCCGAAATATCTTTACACATATTTGAAATACTGATACAAATTTTTGTCAATAGTTTTTTCATTTATACTGGTCAGATATCATTTAAATTTACAAGATATACAGGTCAGTATAGGTACTTGTTATGTATAAGAGAGAATTAAATCAGAGATGACAAAAGAAGAATATAAAAATCAAATTTCAGGCGCTTGGAAGAAATATGAAGAAAAAGATTTTGAAAGTGCCAAAGAATTATGCCTTCAAATTAAAACTGAATATCCAGATCAATTAGAAGCTAACTATTTATTAGGAAAAATAAGCTTTGATGAAAAAGCATTTGAAGATTCAATTGGGGTTTTAAAGCAGGCGCTTAGAAAAGATGGTGAAAAAAAAGCTGGGGGATTTATTAATTATTGGATAGGTCGAAATTATGGAGAGGAAACTTTCTCCTTGGAGAACCCAATTTACAATAAAGATTTGTCCAGAGTTTCATACGAAAAAGCATTAGAATATGAAAATTATCCCGAAGATGTAATTATTCAATTAAATTACATTTATCAAAATAATTATAAACTTATTGATCTATACAAGAGAGCAACAAAAAAATTTCCCGAGAATTTAAATTTTTACCTAACTTTATCTACTGTTTACCAGTAGTGTCCGGTTAGGTTGTTGCATGAAAAAATAATTATTTTTATGGGGAATAATGTCGTT
>JAAELK010000048.1 GCA_024226935.1 Desulfobacteraceae bacterium | reverse complement strand
TTTGTTTCCCTGTAATACCTTTTTTAACACGGCTTCTTTTAATTGGATAGAATATCCCATATTTATCACCTCAATGCCCCAAATTTAATTTTTAATTGAGACGACATCTATCCTGACACAGGGGGGGTGTGATGAAAGGAATAGTTTATTTTAGAATAAAGATTTTTTAAAAAAAATAAAGTTTTTTTTTAAAAAGATAATTTTTCTATGATTAGTTTTGATAACCTAAAATTAACACCTTCTAATTTGGGGCGATCCCCTGAGGTCAAGACTAATTATCCCTTGTCAAAACTATTATAGAGGGCCAAAATGCTCCAGGATACAGAAACTATTGGAAACGATAATTCGAACCAAAATACGCCAGTTCAGTTCTTCATTTTATCACTCATTGCAAATATTTTGAATTGATGTGATGCTCGATACGGCAATAATGATAAAACGCTTATCTAAGTACCATTCACACTTGATACTTTAAAAAAGTAGAGCTAAATATTTTAGAGATCTGGATTTCCCAGATATCACAAACGCTTTATGACGTCCGAGTCAATTTTATTCATTAGACATATTTTTTTAAAAATTTAATTTGTATTTTTTTGACCTGCTGCTTTAATTTTTGCGAGTGTATTACCTTCAAAAACCAGGCTATGGTAGTAAGTTGTTCCCTGACTTTGTATTTTAATAATCCATTCCTCTATTTTTGTAACTCTGATTCTTTTTTTTAATTTTTTACCATTAGTAGTTTCTGATTCAACCCGGTCAATATAACCAATAACCTCTTTTGAAATTGGTTCTCCACAATTCACACGAACTTTATTCTTTAGATCACCAACTGAAATTAAATTATTACCACATCTTAAAGCGAAAGCAGTATTAGTAGATATCAATAAACAAAAAATACAAATAATTATTCTTTTCATAATTCCTCCAAATTTGATTTGTTTAATATGTATCTATACGGACCTGTATCTCTTGTAAATTTGAATGATATCAGATCAGTATAAAAAAACCTGCTGATGGAAATTTTGTATCAGTATTTCTACTACCTGTAAAGATTTTTCGGCAGAATAACTATAGTGGAAATCTTTAAGGCTCAATTTGAAAGCTGTTGAGAATAAATTTATTATGGAATATACTTATTGATAATTTAAATCTGCTGGAAATCAAGAGACAATAATTACAATTTTTTATTTTAACCCAACTTTTAATAAGGAGCTGTAATCATGGCAAAAAAAGCCAAATCGACTATCTTCGTTTCCGAATTTACAGATGGTATTTTAGATCCGGAAAAACCCATGCTTGGTCCCGTCAAAGACGGCGGTTTCATTGTGGCCAATACGGCTCCCGGATGCTGGGGGCCGATGATCACCCCAAGCCTGAAGGGTGGGCATGAAGTTACAAAACCAGTGGCGATTGAAGGCGCTGAACCTGGTGATGCAGTGGCTATTCGTATCCGGGAGATTAACGTCACGTCGGTTGCGACAGCTTCTGGCCAGGACGAGGTGATTGAGGGATATTTTCTCGGCGATCCTTATGTCGCCACCAAGTGCCCCAATTGCGGGATACTATACCCTGAAACAAAAATAAATGGGACCGGGCCTGAGGCCATCCAGTGTATGAAGTGTGGACACCCGGTTACACCTTTTAAATTTGTTCACGGCTATACTGTTGTATTTGATAAAATCGGCCAGATGGGGGTGACGGTTAACAAGGTTGTGGCTGATCGTATTGCACAAAATCCTGGTAAATTTGCAGCTATTCCAGAAAATTCATGTCAGGCCTCGGTTTTGTTACATGCACCAGCTGATTTGGTTGGGGTCCCAGCCAGGATGCGTCCCTTCATGGGGCAATTGGGCTCCACCCCATCTGTTCGGATACCCGATTCCCATAACGCAGGCGACGTTGGAAGTTTTCTTATCGGCGCTCCCCATGAATATGCCTTAACAGAGGAAGAGCTAGAACAGCGTACAGACGGTCACATGGACATTGATGCTGTTCGACCGGGGGCTATCCTTATCGTGCCTATCAAAATTCCGGGAGCTGGCATATACATGGGTGATATGCACGCACTTCAAGGGGATGGCGAGATTGCCGGTCATACCATGGACGTATCCGGAACCGTGACTTTACAAGTCGAGCTTCTCAAAGGGTGCGAGCTTGACGGGCCAGTTTTGTTTCCTTTGCTTGATGACCTCCCTCCCTTGGCCCGTCCCCTGACTGCTGAGGAGAAACAACAAGCTTTGGACCTAGCCAGAAGATGGGGTATGGAAGAAATTGAAGAAACTGCCCCGATATCTGTAATCGGCACTGGCCCAACCATTAATGCCGCTGTGGATAATGGCTTGGCTCGTGCCGCTGACATACTCGATATGACAGTGCCGGAGGTCCGCAATAGGGCTACAGTGTCCGGTGCCATCGAAATTGGTCGGTTACCGGGGGTTGCCCAGGTAACATTCCTGGCTCCGCTTGACAAATTGGAACAAGCTGGTTTTCTACCTTTTGTCCGAGAGACATATAACGTCGGATGAGTTTGGGATTGAATTAAACAAAAAGATGAGAGTATGAACAATTCAGGCAAACAAGTTGCCTGGACTGTTTTAGCCTATTATAAAATTGCAGGGCTTTAATTGGATAGTGAATTTATAATCAGGTCAGTTATTGCATGGTTTAAGCAAATTGTTGGTTTGCGTTATACTTAACACAACCTAAAAAAAATGAATTCATAATTCCGGATCGTATTTTTTTTTGACATTTAATTTTTGATAATTCAAAAATCGATTTATACCTTTTGAAATTTTCATAATATCCTCCTTTTTAAGGTAAACACTATTTTGGTAGCAGTCAGATATTCTTCAAAGAGCCCATTAGCCGCTACCTTCATTTATTTCATTGCCTCTTTCATGGTGCGGTGTCCATTCTTGGTTTATTTATACTGTCACAGGGTGGATCAAAGATGATGAGGTCGACTTTTCCCTTTGAGCTTACAGGCCAGGATAGCTGTCCGTCTGATGAAAGGGTCCATGTATAAGGCTTGATCCCAGGCCCTGAGACCCCAGCCAAGCTCCTTGAATCTTTCACGATTATTTTTGAAGGGCCAGTGACCAGACCATCGGTTCTGTCCAGCCATGCTTTTGCGCCACCTGGGGTAACTGTAAAGCCCTGGCTTAAATCTCTATTTGTCGAAAATGCCAGGGCTGGCATTTTCGACAAATGGTAATGAAGCGATGGCCGGGCCAGGTCCATCTCTTTGCAATTTTATCCTAGGGCAGGTTTAATGTTTTTTCCAACACATAATTTAAAAATATATATTGCCTTGGGAATCACAGGATTGTCAAAAGTATCCAGGGGTCATAGGTAGAGCATTCCGGTTCTCTACCCATGGACTTGATCTTTGAAACAAAAAATCAGACACAATTTTCGTTTGCAACCAGTGAAATTAATAAATTGTGTTTCATTGAGCTTTTAATATCACCTGAATCTTTCATCAGACCGTTTTTTTCTAATTTCTTCATCACTGGCGTCTAACCAACCCGAAACACTATCTTGCACGATATCAAACTTTTCTATATATGGCTTGATATCCAATAATGGAGTTCCATCAAGTATATCAATTCCCTTTACAAACACTTTATTACCTTCGACTCTTATTAAATTAACAATAGATATCCCAATATGATTTGGCCGTAGTGGAGAACGTGTGGAAAACACTCCCCTTGTTTTTTCGTCCATAAAGGGGGTTACATGCATCTCAGTTCGCGTTGCCTTGTGAAAGCTATACAAAAGATATATATGACTGAAGCCATCAAGGTCTTGCAATCCGTCAATATATTTTTCATCCACTATTACGTGCCCAGCGACCTCTGATGCACCTTTGGGTTGAATAGGCATATCTTCAATTGATTTATGAGGTGAATGTATTATTCCTATTGGATTTATATCATGCATTTTTTTGCCTCTTTTTATTGCTGTAGAACTAAATAACCGCCATGGGCGGACCAGGAATTTCACCCTTGATTCCACCCACAACAAAATTAAAACTCTCTCCTAATATCGGGAGTTTCATATAAATTATACAGGAAAACCAAAATTCTTCAAACACATAAAAACAATGTCAAAAAACACAAAGTCCATTCAATGATTGACAAAACCTTAGTTCCCATCATAAAGATGTGGAGCAAATAATGCAGACAATTAACACTAAGGATTGAAAACATAATAAGTTGTGCAAAAATTGCGTAGGAGTTTGATTTTCAATCCTAATCATCTGAGGAACCGGGACAATGAAAGAACTTACCATAAATATCAACAAGGATTTTAGTAAATATATTGGAGGCAGAGAAAAAAAGGTTTCCGATTTTTCAGGAGAAAGTTTCAGAGAGCAATTTCTGGAAGAAAATTTTGAAAAATATGACAAAATCAATATTGAGTTGGACGGCACCCTGGGGTATCCCTGGGATTTTTTAGATGAAACATTTGGTACCATGGCCAGACGATATGGCAAGAAAAAATTTTGGGAAAAATTCACCTTAATTTCAATCAATAACTATGTCACAGACAAAATCACCTATATTGTGAATCATTCAAAACAAGAGGATTAAACGGGATTGAAGAAAAAATTCAAAGCAACCAATCCCAAGCTTTCAGGCGCCGATCCTAAGGACCGACGCCTGGAATAATCAAATTTATCCCTGCTGCTTTTTCATTTTTTCAATTAGAGAACTCATTAATTGCCCATTGGGTGCTTTTGCCATGGGGTTGAGTTCTACCAAAGATTCCCATGCTCTGATACCACCGGTTAAATCATCCATATCATGCATGAGTACTATCCCTTTGTTAAACCTGGCAGTCTCAAAATCAGGACGGACAGCAATAGCCCGTTCAAAGGATTCAATGGCTTTTTTAGGATTTTTGTTCCTCCGGTACATCACCCCCATATCTGTTAGAACACCCGGATCGCCGGGATTCAAGGCCAAAGATTTTTGATAGGCCTCAATGGCATCCCCAAACCTATGATTATCAAAAAACAAATTTCCCAATTGGGTCCAGGATTTCACATTGTCGGGATTTTCCTTCAAAAATTGTTCCAGCTTTAAAATCCTGGAACCAGTCTCAGCCGACATTTCCTGGGAATTGGCATCATCATGAAGATCAGCCTGGCGTTGAACCGACGGAGCATCACCCGCTAATTTAAACGAGGTATACAGGGCTCCCAGCATAAATCCAAATGTAATTGAAACCAAAATCGCCGAATACAAAATCTGTTTATGAACCATATTTGTTGCTTCTTTTTGTTTACCCATTTTTCCCCATTTACATCAAAAATTAATAATTATTAAATCCTTCCCACAGCAATAAGCCGCAAAAAAAACTCCCCCTATAAAAATCCTGCCTGCCCCCCCTTATCTCCAAAACTTGAGGCTATATCGGTATCTTCTGTCTGATTTGGCCTGAAATCAACCAAAATCATGCCATTAAACTTATTAGATCCATACACCTCAACCCTGAATATATAACCGCCTTTATCGATGGAAAAGCGTTGGATAAAATTTTCTTTTCTCACCACAAACCCCGATTCATTTGTAATGGTTTTTTTTGAAAATCCAATAATATTCACTCGGTGATCCGGTATCTTCTTCACCAAAAACCTTTGTTTCACCGGCACGGATGTGCCAAAAGTCACCCTACGATTTTTTCCGTCCACAATCATTTCTATGGACTTAAGGCTGAAATCATAATCAAAATATTGGGGAGAAAGCCTGGTCAAACGTCGATTTCCATGAAAAAGGTTATAAACATTTCCAGTTTGAATAAGGGTCATCAGGGGATGATTAACCTGAAATGCCAATTTCCCCTTTTTTTCCAGGGGGATAAAACTTAAACGATTGCGGACATTTTCCACGGTGAGAAGAATCCTGTTTTTCCCAAGAGCCAGCTCAATACCCTGATCAATGGCCCGGCTGATACCCTCTTCTGTCAGACTGAATTTGCGCTCAAACAAGATACCGGCTTGATCAAAAAAAGCCTCCAGAGCCAATAGATGATAATACACCCTTTTTGCTGTGGGAAGGGATTTGCTGGCCTCTATACCAAAGGCTGATTTATTATTTTTCAAAGCAAAATAGGTCAGGGATTTTGCCATTTCCAGATCCCCATGGGCCGTTCTGGTATTTCTCACATGAAATTTATGGTCCGGCTGCAAAAGATTTGTATTCACAGAATCAACAGATTTCCTGGCTGCCCCGGCCAATTGAAAGAAGCTCCCCTTTTTCTCTTCTGCCCTGGGAGGCATCTGTTCCTGATCAACAATAATACTCTGTCCCCACCTGCCGGGATGTCGATTCTTATCTTCATAGACTTTGGAGTAAAACCCACTTCCATCATGGAGATTTAAAACCAGGTCCACATCCGCTTCCAAAATCATCTTCTTTATTTTTTTTATGGTATTAAATTCAGGATCACTTGGATTGAGGACATCAAATTTTCGATTCAAATCCCCGTAAAGCCCCCGGGAACGTTTAATGATACTGGAAAAATTCAAATTAGGTACCACCCGGACAGTGCCGGACAAAATTTTATAATGGGTAACAACCAGGGAAGCTGCATTAAATCCCCCCGGTTCATCTCCCTGGATTCCTCCAACAATCAATACCGTTTTTCCAGCAATTCCAGAATCCAAATAATGGGAAGAAAAACCAGTAGATGAAAAAGCATAATCAGCCAACAGTCCCAAGGCCCCCAGGACAATAAGTGCCGAATAATACTTGATCATTAACAGCCTGATCTCACACCACTTCAATGTGCCAAGGCTCAAACCGAACACCTATATCATTACCCCGCTCGTATCTAAAGTTT
Source organism: Desulfobacteraceae bacterium (assembly GCA_024226935.1). GTDB lineage: Bacteria > Desulfobacterota > Desulfobacteria > Desulfobacterales > Desulfobacteraceae > NBML01. Next base: position 16,761 of record JAAELK010000048.1, on the reverse strand, counting down.
ATATATCCCAGATCAGTCAGTTTTTTATATACCTGGGTCTGGGTAAATCGTTCTGTAAAGTTGGCCACACCAAACCCTCTTTTTCCCACGTCAAAATCCCCAATTCCATGGTAGGAATAGCCGGGGGGTGCAAGGGATCGAGAGGCCATGGAAAGGTTACCATGACTTTGAGATGTTTTATTCAAAAACAATAAAAACTGCTTCATAACACTGCGAACTCCGGAAGTTAAAACCACCGCCGGTCCGACTTTTTTCTGAATGGCACGATAGGTTTCAATGGGTTTTCCCCGATACAGATAATTACCGGTGGCCCGAATTTTTCTGACATCCTTTTGCTTTATTTTCCCAGTAATGGTTTCAATGGTTTTTTCACCCATGAACCCATATTCTTCTCCCTGGTTATAAAAAATCTTTTCAAGGAAAAGAAGTTCCGCCTTGGAGAACCGACCAATTCTCGAATAGGCCCTGGCATAACGAACGGCATCATCAAAATTCAACAGGCAAAAATTACCATGGCCAATCACTTTTTGTATCCGATTCAGCCGGGCAAGGCTAGTATTAAGCAGAACAAAATCCTTTGAAGACAACAAAATATCGTCTTTAAAGATGTGATTAAAAAACTGGCCTTTGATCAACCTATCCTGAACCCCATAGTCAAAGACATCTGACCCAGGGCCCTGGATCAAATTTGGTTTTATATAACCCGACTCCCTGGCAAGGGCATCGGGTACCCGGTTCAACACCAGACAAACAGCGACTAATTTTAAGAATTGCCTTCTATGCATATGGCTAAATAATCATCTTACTTTTTATTATAGTGAAACGAATCTACTCAATCCCGTCAATGTAAGACATTGTACCCCAAGACTTTAATCGGGAAAAGAGTTTTTTTAATTTTTTATCAAAGTTAGGAATTTTTTCCCTAGATAAAAAAAATCACTTTCCTTTCATCTTAAAAAGTGATATAGTTCTTCGACTTTCAAACCATGGGTTTCAGTGCTCAATGGTTTTTTCATTTAATACGAAGGAAATAAAAACTAATGATCACCGCAAACAACATCACCCTTGCCTATGGTAAACGAGTTCTGTTCAAAGACGTCAATATCAAATTTGCACCGGGCAATTGTTACGGACTCATCGGCGCCAATGGTGCGGGAAAATCTACCTTCTTAAAGATTCTTGCCAAAGATATCGAATCCGATTCAGGAATAGTTTCCGTTGGACCACGGGAACGAATAGCAGTATTAAGACAGGACCATTTTGCCTTTGACGAAGAAACAGTTTTAAACACGGTGATCATGGGACATGAAGCCCTCTATAAAATCATGGCCAAAAGGGATGCCCTTTACGCCAAGCCCGATTTCACCGAAGAAGACGGCATCAAATCCGGGGAGCTTGAGCTTGAATTTGCAGAAATGAACGGCTATGAAGCAGAGCCGGAAGCAGCTATTCTCTTAAACAACTTAGGGATTGCTGAAGAACTGCACACCAAAAAAATGAAAGAACTTGAAGGAGGAGAAAAGGTTCGGGTACTCCTTGCCCAGGCCCTGTTCGGAAATCCTGATATTTTACTCCTGGATGAGCCCACCAATAACCTGGACATTAAGTCCATCGCCTGGCTTGAAGATTTTCTCTATCGATTCAAAAATACAGTCATCGTAGTATCCCATGACCGTCATTTCATGAACCAGGTATGCACCCACATTGCAGATATCGACTTTGGACAAATCTCAGTATACGTCGGAAACTACGATTTCTGGTACCAGGCCAGCCAATTGAATTTGAAACAAAAACAGATGGAAAACAAAAAAGTCACCGACCGGGCCAATGACTTAAAAGCGTTTATCCAAAGATTCAGTTCAAATGCTTCCAAATCCAAACAAGCCACTTCCCGGAAAAAGCTATTGGAAAAACTCACCATCGAAGATATGCCTATCTCTTCAAGAAAATACCCTTTTATCAGCTTTCAACCGGAACGATCCTGTGGTAACGTAATTCTCGAAGTTGAAGGGCTCACTAAAACCATCGATGGTGAAAAAGTATTAAACGATGTGAGTTTTACTGTGAACGGCAATGATAAAATCGTTTTCATGAGCAACAACAGTGTTGCAAAAACCACCCTCTTCCAGATTCTGGCAGGGGAAATGGAACCGGACGCAGGTCATTTCAAATGGGGTGTAACCATTTCTCACTCTTATTTTCCCAAGGAGCACAGCACCTATTTCAATGGGGATAAAAACCTCATCGACTGGCTGCTGCAATATTCCCCCCCCAAAGAGGGAGAAAGCTTTGCCCGAACCTTTTTAGGGCGCATGCTCTTTTCCGGAGAAGATGCCACCAAAAAGATCGATATACTCTCGGGTGGGGAAAAAGTTCGTTGCATGCTCTCCCGGATGATGCTTGCCCAATCCAATGTGCTGATTATGGATGAACCCACCAACCACCTGGACCTGGAATCCATCACCGCTTTAAACAACAGCCTGGTAAAATTTCAAGAGGTGGTTTTATTCACTTCCCATGACCATGAGTTCGTAAATAGCCTGGTAAACCGAATTATTGAAATCACCCCGGGCGGAGTCATTGATCGGCTCATGACCTTTGACGAATATATTGAAAGCACCGAAGTTGCCACAACCAGGGAAGCCATGATCAGAAAAGCCGCTTAGAATAACTAGTGCTTGAACGATAACCACTAAATACAAAAGCATGAAGTTTTTTACTTCATGCTTTTGTATTTTACGGTGTATAATCCGATCCCAGCATTAATAATGGGGCGGTTTCTCATTTGCCGGTGCATCAACTCTTGAGGTAAACTCGGAAAATTCTCTGCCTTGTTTTACCAGGACATCACAGATGGTTGAAAGCCGGTTAATTTCATTTTGTTGTTCGTAAATCACATCATTTAAATCTTTTATGGTCTGTTCCTGAAAAGCAATCTTCATTTCAATTTTTACCAGACGTTCTTCATTCATTTTTTTTCCTCCACCCTATATCTAAAGTTTTATCCCAATCCAGATAGTATGCCTGCTGCCTTTCCCTGATTTCCTGGCTCTCACTGAAACAATTTCAGCCTTAAACCCGCATCCCTTCAAACGCCGGGTAAATGCCTCATCAGCAGCGCAAGACCAGACAGCAAGGATTCCTCCAGGCCTGAGTGCGTCAAAGCAAGCTTTCAAACCGATTTTACCATAGAGACGATCATTGGCCTTCCGGGTAAGTCCTGCGGGCCCATTATCCACATCCAGAAGTATGGCATCCCAGGCAGTTTTTCTTTTACCAATAATTTTTACCACGTCCTCTTCTTCCACCCTCACCCGGGGATCAGCCAAGGGCATACCCGCCAAGTGTCCCAGGTATTCCCGATTCCATCTTACCACAGCCGGGATTAATTCAGATACAAGTATCTGTGCATCGGGACCTGATTGTTCAAGGGCTGCTGCCAGAGTATAGCCCATGCCCAAACCACCGATGAGAATTTGCCAACCGGATTTCACATCAAGCCGACTACAGGCAAGCTCGGCCAAAGCAGCCTCAGAGCCGTGAATACGACTATTCATCAATTCGGTTCCTGCGGTCCGGATGGAAAATTCACGGTCCCGCACAAGCAGGGTTACTTCACTCCCATTGCCGGGAACTTCGGCCCGATCGATCTCTTTCCAGGGGATCATCTATGTCTCCTCATTAAACATTTAATTTTTTATATTTTAACACATAGGCCAGAACAATTCCCACCCCAAAGGCAACTGCAAGATTAGATGCCAATGTAATCCCCAGCATGACAAAGCCCACAAACAGATCCCTTCGCTCTTTCATATCAATAATGGTAAGGGCAAGCTGACTGCCAGCAAAAATCAAGAGTATACCCAACACAGAAAAAGGAATCAAGTTTAAGACAACCAGACTATAACTTCCCAAAAATATGGCCAAAGCGATAAATATCGTTCCGATCATGAGATTGGACCCGGCTGTGCGGGCACCAAACCTATAATGGGCCGCCAACCCCCCGGCCCCGTGACACAAAGGCATCCCCCCCACCAGAAAGCAAAACAAATTGGCAAACCCCATACCAAAACAAAGGGCCTTGTAAGTAACCTTTTTAGAACGCTCTCCAAAATATTGATGGGATAAATCCCCATTGGCAATGACAGCATTACCCAATGTCATGGGCAATTGAGGAAGGACAACCACCAGGAGGACAAAAGAAAAATCTGCCCCCGTTGGAAAACCAAAGGGTAAAAATTCAGGCAGATAGATCCCCAGCCTGAGTTTATCAAAACCATCATGGGTACCCCAGATCAAGCCGAACAAAATACCAAGAAAAATCACCAAAAGACCTGCAGGAAATTTTTTATTATCCAGAAAAGACAGGGTTATAATACCACCAACAACACCTATAAGAATACCAATGGGTAAAGGTCCCATGGCCTGGACATTCATATATGGTTCAGCAGCGCCCTGGAGAAGTTGGAATTTTGAGCTGCCAATCACAAATTTAACCCCCTGGGTCATCAACAAAGCACCCGTTGCCATCTGAACTCCCCTGACAACGGATTGAGGAATATATTTGCCCAACAGAGTAATGGTGCCTGTCCCCCCAATAACCAGAAGAAACAGACCTATCCATAACCCAGAGGCTGCGATCTGGGAGGCAGTCAGGGCAGTGGCAATGGCATAGGCGCCAATCACCTTCATGGGTTGAACCGGGACAGTTACACCATAATAGATCCCGGAAAAAACATAAAAAAGTCCAATGGAAAAGAAAACCCCGATGGGGCTTAAGCCGTTTATCATAATCATTCCCATGGACAAAGGAAGAAGGGTCCCCAGATCACCAAATCCCCCCGCCAATTCCATAAGATTAAATCTATAAGCAGATCTCATATTTTTTCTTCATCCTCCCCGATAAAATTTAGCATTCGATTAATTGATTTTTACTCCCGGGTCAAGGAAAACATCTTATTGATCAAAACAAACTGTTTTTTTTACGAAAACCAACAATCTCCAAACCTGAATTAGGTTGACAAACAGAAAACATTTAGTTACTCCAAAACTTAAGTCTTTGTCCAGATCCATCAGAATCTTAAACCTCCCACCCAAGGAAGGGAAGGTTAAAATGGAGAAAATCCCCTAGGATTCTTCTATTTATTATTGCAATTTAAGGAACTGCCCCATGCCCCGGACTAAAACTGCCCATGCCATATCCGATCATATAAAAAACCAGCTCATTTGTGTTGTCACCAAAAAACGATATCTGGACCGCAAAGAAGAACTATCCTGCTACTCCTATGACGCTTTTTGGGAAGAATCCATACCCGATGCCGTAATCTTTCCCAGAACCGCAGACGAGGTTTCCCGGATCTTAAAAATTGCCTCCCGACACAAGATACCCGTCACAGGAAGGGGGGCTGGTACCTCGGTCTGTGGTGCCCCCATACCCCTTTACCACGGAATTGTACTCTGTTTTTCCAAGATGGACAAAATTATTGAGATCAACACAAGGGATCGGTACATAATTGTCCAACCGGGTGTCATCAATATGGATATACAAAAGGCCCTGACCCCCTTTGGTTTTTTTTATCCCCCTGATCCAGGTTCCATGGCCACCTCCACCATTGGCGGCAATATTGCCCAGAATGCAGGGGGACCCAGATGTCTCAAATACGGGGTAACCATGGACTATATCCTGGGAATGGAAGTGGTCCTGGCCACAGGAGAAATTGTCAATTTTGGTTCTAAAAATATCAAGGATGTCACCGGCTACAAACTTTCTTCCTTGTTTTGCGGGTCAGAAGGAACCCTGGGCCTTGTCACCCAGGCCATTCTAAAGGTGGTGCCGATGCCTGAAACCATTAAAACACTCATGGTGTCCTTCAAGGATTTGGACGACACGGCAAGGGCGGTGAGCGATATTATCGGATCCGGTATCCTGCCAGCCGCCATGGAACTTATGGACAAGTTCACCCTTAATGCCATTGAAGACAGCTTTGATTTGGGGCTGGACCGGGAGGCTGAAGGCTCCTTGCTCATTGAAATAGACGGGGTCAAAGAAGCCTGTGAAAAAGAGATGGGCAAAATCATAAAAAAACTTACCGAGAACAATGCAGGCAAAATCCAGGAATCCTCCACCGAGACAGACAGACAAAGGCTTTGGACGGCAAGGCGTTCCGCCTATGGGGTCTTTGCCAAACTGGCACCGGATATTATTTCAGAAGACGTGACCGTGCCGGTCAGTAAAGTTCCCGAAATGATCCGAAAAATCAAACGGATCACCAAAAGCTATGGACTCAGGGCCGGGGTATTGGCCCATGCCGGAGACGGCAACATGCACCCCATGATTCCGGCAAACAAAAACGATAAAGAAGAATGGACAAGGGTGGAAAAGGCCTTCGATGAAATATTTGAAGCAGCAGCCCATTTAGGTGGTACCCTGTCCGGGGAACACGGAATCGGTCTTGCCAAAACCCGCTACCTGCCCCTGGTCATGAACCAGGATACCATTAATCTCATGACCAGGATCAAACAGGTCATAGATCCTGACAATATCCTGAATCCGGGCAAATTTGTATGAATACTCCCATAAAACCACTTCAAAACTGCGGCAAATGCGGCCTGTGCCTTGGGGTCTGCCCGGTGTACAGAGAGTTAAAGGAAGAACAGGCATCTCCTAGAGCCCGGCTACAACTGATCAAAGCCTTTGAAAACAATATACTTGAATCCTCCCCCTTACTAAAACAAATCATATCCAAATGCCTTATGTGCGGTTCCTGCGCCATTGCCTGTCCCGCAGGTATCAACCACTACGAAAAATTCATGGACATGCGGCAAAAAATGGTAGCGGATCTGGGGGAAAACAAAGAGATAAAGAGTTTGATTTTTCTGCTCTCAAAGGAAAGCCGTATCCGCAGGGGAGCAGGCCTGATCAAACTAGCCCAGAAACTCACCCCGGGATGGCTGGCCAATAAATACTGCATGGGCAATATCCCCTTAAAACGATTTCCTGAACTCAATCCCACTCCCCTAAGAAAAAAAATGGCCGAAACCATCCAGCCCAGGGGAATAAAAAAGGGCAGTCTGGTTTATTTTACCGGATGTGCCACAAATTACATATACGAGGATACCGGTCTTTCGATGGTGGGCACTCTCACCCACCTGGGCTTTGAGGTCATCATACCCGAAGATCAGACCTGCTGCGCCATCCCCCTGATGTTCCACGGGGCCCAAAACCTGGCTGTAAAAAATATAATCACCAATATCGAGGCCCTTACTACCCATAAATGCGATGGCATCCTTGTGGACTGTGCCACCTGCGGGACAGCCCTGAAAAATGAATATCCGGCCCTTCTAAAAAAAATAATTGCAACTGATCCCCTGGAAACCCATCAACCATGGAAGAGGCTTGCAGTCAAAGCAGAGCAAATAGCCAAAAAAACCATGGATATTCTCTCTTTTATTGCAGCCCATCGTCAAGAGCTTGTCTTTGACAAAACAACCCCGAACATGGGTCAAATGGCCTACCATGCCCCCTGCCATTCCCGAAACAGCTTTAATCTTTTGCCCCTGGTACAAAACCTTTTAAAAGAACTGCCCTTTATGGAGTACTCCCCTGACCTGGATGAAGCCACATGCTGCGGCGGAGGGGGTACTTTTTTCTATGAACATCCGGAAATTGCAAAAAAAATAATGGATAAAAAACTCTTCCACCTTAAATCCATCAAGGCAAACTATTGGCTCACCGATTGTCCGGTCTGCCGCATAAACCTTTCGGGCAATCTGGATGAATCCGAAAATATCCAGGTGATCCACCCCATCACCCTGATCCACAGGGCTTTAAAAAACAGCAGTTGAGCTGGGATGAAAAAGGCATTGCCCTTTGCAAAAAACATATTGGAACGATTCGGCGATACCTAAGGAGGAGAAGATGAATGAAAAAATCATATCTGAAAATCTTAAAAAGCTAAGAACCAGGAAAAAACTGACCCTCCAGGATCTGGCCGAAAAAACCGGCCTGACCAAGGGATATCTATCCAAGGTGGAACGATCTCAAAAAGCACCCCCCTACTCCACCTTGACCAAAATTGCCGAGGGCCTGGATACCGAAGTCAGTACAATTTTATCTAACAATCCCCCCCTTGATGATATCAGAATCTGTCTTTGCCGGGGAACCGAGCAGTTTTCAGGATATGATTATGAGATCCTGGCAGAGAACAAACCCGGCAAGAACATGGAGCCGTTTATCATATATCCCCCCTTTGAAATCACCCAGGCTTACACCCACGAAGGCGAAGAATTCATCTATGTCATGGACGGCCAATTAGAATTCAACTATGACGATGATATTTATATTCTAAATCCCGGAGATAATATCTATTTTGACGCCATTATCCCCCACGTGGGCAAAAGCCTGGGAAATAAAAAAGCAAGGCTGCTGGTAATTATCTATTTTTACAAGAGAAATAGACCGGTTATGAACAAGATCTGATTAACCTGAAAATTTGTTCACTTTCTTTTCTAACACAATTTAAAGCGTTCTCTTTATCCATGGCTCGCTTTAAACTTATTGGAGAATCTAAAACTGAAAAAACTGAAGTTATACCTATTTTATGGATACTTAAGTCGATTTGCTTGGAATTACCACTCAAAGCGATACAGGGAACACCTTGTTTTTTACAGATTGCACCAACACCATTAAGCACTTTGCCCATTGAAGACTGTTTATCAATTTTACCTTCACCGGTAATAACAAAATCGGCATCTTTGATTTTATTTTCCAGGCCCAGGTGTTCCAAAATAATTTTTATCCCTGATTTTAACTGCGAATTTAAAAAGGCTAAAAATCCAAAGCCAAGACCACCTGCTGCACCGGCACCACAGTATTTATCAAATTTTTTATCTGTATTTTTTTGTACAATATTTGCAAAATGTTTAAGCTGTTTATCCAAATGTTTGATCATTTTACCATGGGCACCTTTTTGGGAAGCATATATATACGAAGCGCCATTCTCACCAAAAAGCGGATTATTCACATCACATGCAATTGTAAATTCACAGATTTCAAGTTCAGACAAACAATTTGATCTATCAATTTTTATAATTTCACCTAAATCTTTTGCAAAGATAACCTCTTTACCTGATCGATTTAAAAATCTAAAACCCAGACTTCTCAACATCCCGACTCCGGCATCGTTTGTTGCACTTCCTCCAATGCCCACGATAAATTTTCTATACCCTTTTTTAATCGCGTCTTTTATGAGATCACCCGTCCCATAAGTACTGGTGATACCAGGATTTCTATCATCTTCTGATATAAGTTCCAAACCACTGGCTCTGGCCATTTCTATTATGGCTGTACCATCTTTTAAAACAGCATATTTTCCATTAATTTTTTTGCCCAGGGGATTGGAACATATGGTTGAAATCAGTTTAGTTTCTTTCATCGAGGAAAAAGCTTCTATCATACCTTCTCCGCCATCTGATATTGGACAGATAATAATTTCACACTCTTCATAAACACTTAAGATTCCTTTTTTTATTTCCTGTGCAAGCTCATTTGAACTTGCACACCCCTTAAAAGAATCAATTGCAATAACAATTTTCATATTACAAGACCACAATGGTTAGAAGTACAACTATTGTCATGGCCGCCAAACCTTGTAATAGTGTAGCCATGGTAAAAGTTTTATATGCCGTGGGAACATCCATCTGACTAAATCTTGATACAACCCAAAAATAACTGTCATTTGCATGGCATACGATCATCGATCCTGCCCCAATTGACATTACCGTTAAAACCTTACCCATTTCACTGTCTAAACCCAAACTTGCTAATAAGGGATAGATGATAGTTGAAGTTACGACAAGAGCAGTTGTCGAAGAACCCTGCGCAGTTTTCAAAGATACAGAAATAATAAAAGGCACCAAAATACCTAAATTTAATGTTTGCAAAAGTTCACCTAAATATATACCGATTCCACTGGCCTTAAGAACAGCACCAAAGGCACCACCCGCACCCGTAATTATTAAAATTTCCCCGGCATTTTTAACACCCTCTCCAACCCAACCAGCCAGTCTTTCTTCGTCAAATTCAGGTAAAAGTAAACCGGCAAAAATTAATCCTACAAATAGAGCATTTGTAGGATTACCAAAAAATGTAACCAGATCATAAAAAAGAGTATCGCTTAGTTCGGCGAATCCAAGTTTAATTACACTGGCAAAAGTCATCAATAAAATTGGTATAAAAATTGGAGCAAATGACTTAAAAGCACTTGGAAGTTCCCCATATTTTTCTTGAATTTCATGATCATTTTCAAAGGAGTCACTGATATCTTCACCGCTTGTATAGACTTTACCGGATCTTATGGCCCAGGCATAACCAACCAACATGGTTATCGTTGAAATTGCTATGCCGAATATAATAACCAGCCCAAGATTATCAACTTTTAAATTACCTGCTGCCGCCATTGGTCCAGGTGTTGGAGGAACCAATGTATGGGTGGCGAAAAGCCCGGTAGCCAACGCCACACTCATCGCAACGCCGGAAACTTTCAGTTGCTTGACCAAAGATCTTTTTAATGCATTTAAAATAACAAACCCGCTATCGCAAAAAACCGGAATGGCAACAATATAACCAATGATGGAAACCGCAAGGACGGGATGGTTTTTACCAACGATTTTTAAAACCACACTTGCCATTTTAATTGCCGCACCACTTTTTTCAAGTATCACACCAATAATTGTTCCCAGAACAATAACAACTCCAATATAGGCAAGTATATCCCCGAAACCCTTTGTCATAATTTTTGCGATATCCGCAAAACCTATTCCGGCACTGAGTGCAATACCATAAGCTGCAATTAACAAAGCAAGAAATGGATGCAATTTCCATCTGCTTGTTACGATAATAATAAACCCAATTGCAGCCAACAAAATAAATATCAGCATTAACTATCCTGGGCTAATATACGTTTTTTTTCTTCGCGGCGTATGAAATCCCCCAGTTTTTGGTCATTTTCCAAAATATGATCTAAAATCCATCCCAGTATGCTTTTTTCCAGAAACAATGCCCCTTCCACGGAAAACTTGGTGTGCTCCCGGCGAAACTCTTTGACCATGGCGATATAATGTTGATGCTCTTTTAAATGAAAGTCCTGATCAGGATACTCATAAACCTTCATATACTGTTCTTCCAAATTAAAATGATGGGTAATATACATGGCCAGAAATGCCGTGGTATAGGTAAACATTTTAGGATCTGCCTTATCGGCATTGGAATCGGATAGTTGTTCCACAAGATCAATCAACTGCCGGTGCTGGATATCCTGCCAGAGAACACCGGTCTCATACTTTTTATCTAGCCCCATCGCAGCCTCCTTTAAGATCTATAAATATAATTGTATTAACAAATGTTATCCAACTTCAAATTAAAATGCAATCTTTACTATAAAACTGCCAGCAAACTGTACAAAAAAAACACCATGATTCCCGGAGGTCGGATGCATCCCCAGGGGACAATTGGAACCGATCACAGCAGATGATATATTGATTATCGCAACAAATTTTAGTACCATCAAACTAATTATCGTTTTCACCCTTGAAAATTTTCAAGGCAGGGTCGTATATCTTGCCCCAAGCGCATCTGATTTTATGATATTGTGAAACACATTGAGGCATCGTCCAAAAAAGCATTGCCCGAACCTTCGGCCATCCTTAAAGATCTGATTTTAAGGGAGATTGCTTATGAAAAAAATGAGTTTTTCATTTTATTCAATTTGCATCATTGTTGCATCGTTTGTGATTCAGTATTTTCACGTGGCGCTGGCTATTGACGGTACCAATGTTCTCATTGTGGCCCTTGAAAAAGAATATGGCTGGACCCGCCTTGCTATTAACTCGACAATTTCCATGGGGGCCTTACTCTCAATTCTCGGGGTGATCGGATTCGGAACCCTTATCATGAAAACCTCAAATAAAAAAATTATGGTTCCCGCCGCCGTTCTGATTGGTCTGAACCTGATATGGCTGGCAATGGCCAAGAATATTTCGACCTTCGAAATTGCCATGATCACCCTCCAGGTTCTTTTGGTCGGCCCCATGATTACCTCCCTTGCCCTGCTGTCAAGCTGGTTTATCAAAAGAAGGGGGCTTGTCCTGGGTATCGTGACCATAGGGGCGCCGGCAAGTTCGGCAACCTTCACCCCCATCACAACAAAACTTATCGATATTTATGGTTTTGGTACTGTTTACACGGCCATCGGGATCATTTATCTCTTCTTCAGCCTTTTGATCATGTTCTTTGTATTTGAAAAACCAGAAGATTTCGGGTACGCCCCGGATAATGCCGACATATCCCCTGAAAAAATTGCCAAAGCCAAGGAAGAACTGGATTCCTATGTAACAACATGGACCTTCGCAAGGGTCATGAAAACAAAAGAAGTCTGGCTGCTTATTTTTTCATGGGGCCTTATTTTCTTTATGATGACAGGCATTATGAGCCAGCTTATCCCAAGATTTCTGGATGTTGGAATTCCCCTTGACCAGGCATTGGGCCTGATGTCCCTTGCCGCCATCGCCGGCATGCCCATGAGTTATGTATGGGGATGGCTGGATGATAAGTTCGGAACTCCTAAAACCTGTATCCTTTTCTCCTTTGCCTATGTGTTCGGAAGTATTTGTTTTATATTCGGTTCTGCGGAAAACATGATTTTTGCTTTCGGCGGGATTCTGGCCGTCGCCCTTACCACCGGCGGAATGCCCAATCTTCAACCCTCGCTCCAGGCATGGGTATTCGGAAGAAAGGATTTTATAAATACAAATCGGTATATCAATGTGGGGCATATGATTTTAAGAAGTTTCGGATTTACAGTTATGGGTATCATCTATTCCCGATACGGCACCTATACACCGGCCTATTATATTTTCATCGGTGTGGCCATTGTCACCGCTATTTTGTTCTCCATGATCAAAACTACCTATGATCCGGAAAGAATTGCATTAATGAAATAAGAGACCTAAAAGTCATTCGGAGACGGCAAAAAAATCTTTAATGAGATAGTCAAAGGCTGGAATCTGATGGATTCCTGCTGACAGTGAACTTGATCAGACAAGAATATAATCATTCAGATCTGAAATTTTCTTGACAATCCAAATAACAACCTTTATTAAGTGAACACGTTCTCTGAATGAAACATGTTATTAAAAAGGGTAGTAATGGAACAACCAAAAGCAAACCGACGAGAAGTGCAAAAGTCTGAAACCCGCGCCTTGATTTTAAAAAGTGCCAGAAAACTTTTTGAAACCCTGGACTATGATAAAGTGACCATCCGGGGTGTGGCAGCCTTAGGCCGGATCGGTCTTGGGACAATTTACAAACATTTTCCCAACAAACTGTCCATGCTGGCTGCGGCCTTTTCAGACGATTTGAAAAATATGTATCAAGATGCCTTAGCCACTGTACCTGATAACCAATCCTTCCAGTCCCAGTTTGTCCATATCTCAAAACGATTTTTCAGCTTTTATACCTCCCACTATTCCCTTTCCAGAGCCTATCTGAGTCATCTGTTTTTTTATGAACAAGAATGGATAGATGAAATCAACGCCTTTGATGATCGCTATGCCCAGAAAATAGCAGAACTGATTCGGGCAGCCCAGGACACAGGAGAGATCAACCCTGCAAAAGACAGTCATATCCTGGCGCTCGCCCTGATGTCCAATTATTTTTTTGTTCTGGCCAATAGCTTTTTACTGGACAAAATAACAGATCCAGATCAATTGGCGACTCGGCTTGAAACCCTGATTGAACAGACCCTTTTATAATAGGAGTATTGTTATGGCTTCACCTACATTTATTGAACCTGATCTGGATTTTATCGCCCAAATTAACTCAGGCTCAGGTCTGAATCTTAAAAAATGTTACCAATGCGCCACCTGTTCTGTGGCCTGTAGCATATCCCACGATGACCAGCCTTTTCCCAGAAAGGAGATGATCCATGCATCCTGGGGATTAAAGGACAGGCTCATTGCAAACCCCGATATCTGGCTGTGCTACAATTGCGGGGACTGCTCCACGCTTTGCCCGCGGGACGCCCGACCGGGTGATGTGCTCAATACTTTGAGAAAGATGTCCATCGGTGAATATTCAAAACCAGCTGCCATGCACCAATTGTTCAATGACAGCCGGACGCTGCCATGGCTTTTTATCATTCCCGCCCTTATCATCATCACCATGGGTTTTGTTACAGGCTTGATGGATTTATCTCCTGGCGGGGATCGCATTGTTTTTGCCCATTTTTTCCCAGTGCCTCTGATCGAGATGATTTTCATACCCCTGTCCCTGGGAGTGACTCTGGTCTTTTTCCTGGGAATCAGGCGGTTTCTTAAGGATATGCAGACGACCTATGCACGGCTGGGTAAGACCGGCCCCGGCCCCATTGATTTTAAACGGTTCCTGGTCACCATTATCACCCAGCTTCCAGCTATCATAAAACACGAACAATTTTCCACCTGTTCTGAAAACAAGGGACGAAAAATCTCCCACATGATGGTGTCCTTTTCCTTTGCGAGCCTCGCTTTTGTGGCCGGCGCCTTTGTTTTTGCCCTTTATGTTCTTAACAGCCACGGTCCCTACGACCAGATCAATCCGGTGAAAATTCTGGCAAATGTTTCAGGCATCGCCCTTATTGCCGGCAGTCTGCTTCTGATCAAGGAGCGAAGGACAAACCTAAAACAGACCAATGGGTATTTTGATTGGTATCTGCTGGGCCTTGCCCTTTTATTAGGCCTCACCGGCATGCTCACTCAGATGCTCAGGTTGGCGAATATCCCATGGGCAGCATATTCCATGTATTTTATCCATCTACTCTTTGCATTTAACCTTGTGGTTAGTTTGCCATATACCAAGCTGGCCCATCTGATTTACCGCATTGTAGCGATTGCTTTTTACCACTATGCAAAAGAGGAAAAGTAATTGATAGTTTTAGAAATTAAACGGATCAATTTATTCCTATTAGAAATGAAGGAGGTTATAATTGAAAAAATTTAAGCACATACTTGTATTTTCAGGCGTACTCAGTTTAGTCCTGGCAATTTTTCAAATAATAATAAGCTTTTCACCATCTCTGAGTTTATACTTCGGCGCCCCCGAAGCATTAGTAAAAAATATTTACATGCTTATTATTGTCAGTTTCGCCATTGCCGGTATTCTTGGAATATTTGGATTATACGCCATCTCAGGTGCTGGTTATATTCGTGCATTGCCATGGTTAAAGCAGGGGCTTTTGTTAATAAGCAGCATATTTATCCTACGTGGACTTTTGGTAATTCCCGAGTTCTTAGTTATCATGGGAGTTATTCAAAGTTCTATTCCGATAGCACCACGTTTTGTCGTATTTTCGATTGGTTCCTTAATGATCGGATTTTTCTTCATAACTGGTACTATTGGTGGATGGAATTCATTTCCATCAAAAAAAAATATCCAAAAGGAAACGTGCTTGCCAAGAAACTTACCTTCAGATACGCTCAGAACAAAATTTCCCTAACCCAATATCATATGGTTTTTGGTATAGGTCATTGGCATCCCGGCTTCGGCCATTCCCTGAAGCGCTTTTCCTAAAGCATCCAATCCGTCAGTACCGGGTTGTCTCTCAAATGCCTGCACCTGTCCTTTGGAGATAAAAAGGATACTTTTGGTATGTCTTTCATCTTATAATTCTCACAACGGAAAGGTTGATTTTATATATTATCATCGATTATTTTCTAATTCATCAACCATTTTGTTTCACTTGTAAATCACCAAAGACATACATGCCTTATTGTTTACAAAACTTTTGAAAATACAAATTAAGTGTTTTAAAAATCAGCCGCAAACTATAAATTAAAAAACGAAATATTTCAAATTACTTTTTTTGAGGAGAATTGGCCGATTCAAGATCAGTTTCAAGGTCAGCTGAAAATACAAATGAAAAAAATAACAATGGCAGGATTGCCGCATCACGTTGTCAAGAGAGGGTTACAAGGCAGGCAGATCTTTATGGATAATGATGATTATGCCGCCTATCTTAAAATAATGACTGAATGCAGCCTTCGTCATGGTGTCGATATTTGGGCTTATTGTCTGATGCCGGACCATGTTCATCTCATTGCCGTCCCCAGAGAAAAAAATTGCCTATCCATTTGCCTCGGAGCGGCACATGGCCGGTACACAAGATACATTAACCAAAGAACAGGAAACAGACAGCAACTCTGGCAAGGTCAATACTCGTCACATCTGTTGGACGAACAATACCTAATTGCCTGCGCTCGTTACATTGAGATAAATCCGGTCAAAAGGGAATATGTCAGGCAACCGGAAGATTGGCAGTGGAGCAGCGCACAGGCGCATATTGTAAATTGTGATGACCCTTTAGTACAGACAAAACACTTGCTGGAAAGAGTTGAAATAAAATGGCAGGATTTTCTTGCCGAAACCAGACCGGCAAAGGAAGCGGATTTGTTTTATTTGCACGAAAAAAATGGGCTCCCCCTTGGCAGCGATGATTTCCTGGCCATGGTAGAAAAAAGGAGAACAGACAAACCAGTGCAAAATAAGTGATTCGGGTTGTCAGGGGGCCGGAGAATTGGTTGAAGATATTTTTGGTTCATCCGATTAACGCGTACTTTTTTCTATGAAGATCAAAAAGCTTCAATTTGAAAAATTCAAAATCACGATATCCATAGGCCTGCCTTTTCATAGTTTTAATTTTGTTATTGGTTCCTTCCAAAGGCCCTGTT
>JAAELK010000047.1 GCA_024226935.1 Desulfobacteraceae bacterium | reverse complement strand
TAATTGCCAGCATAGAGGATCTCCTTTCTTTTTGGGAAAAAAGTTAAAAATTGCTGTTTGGGAGGTTCTCTATGCTTCTACTACAATTTTAACACCTGACAAATCCTTTTTTGAGCTAACCGCGGGGTTTGAGGGTTATACATCTTATATTTACTTTGATCATCCTGCATTGAAATTTCACTGACAAGTCCGTGGAAGTTTCTGTTTTTATCCTCACCTAAAATAGTCAGAGCGCTGTGGCTACCTACTTTATCGAAGGAAATTATTTCTTTTGAGGCCAGGGTGATATTTATTAAAAATTTATCTGATATCTTTTCATTAACGGTAAACCTGTAAACAGGTATTTTTTTACCTGCCAGTTTAAAAATAAATTGTTCTTCATTCGAGTCAGTCATCATATTCTCCGGGCGTGGTTTTGCGTAAAATTAGTTTTTCTGGGTTTGGAGTGCCAAGCTCTTATTTTCAAACTCCATGATCTCATCATCCCATAGCAGGATAAATAGTCCGTCTTCGTCCACTGCGAGCATCATGGCTTCGGGCATGTTTTCTTTTGCCATCATCTCTAAAATCTGCTGGGACATCATGGGAAGGATGCTGCCGTTCATGATATGGTCTATATTTCTTGCTCCGGTTTCAACTTCGGTGCACCTTTGGGCAAGTTTTGTTATGAGCTCTTGGGAAAAGGTCAGGGTGACTTTGTGGGAGGTTTGCATTCTGTCCGCCAAACCGGCCAGTTTGATTTTTACAATCTTTTCCAGGATCTCCCCGTCCAGAGCCTTGAAGGGAACAATGCTCATCCGGGCAAGAAGGGCCGGTTTAAAGTGGTGGCTCAGAACCGGGCGGATCTGTTCGATTATCTCTTCAAAGGTTAAATCCTTGTGCTCCTGGCTGATCTGGGTGAGCATATCCGATGCAAGATTGCTGGTTAAAAAGATCAGGGTGTTTTTAAAATCTATCACCCTTCCTTCACCGTCGGAAAGTTCCCCCTTGTCAAACACCTGGTAAAAAAGGTTCATGACGTCCTGGTTGGCTTTTTCCGCCTCGTCTAAAATTACAACGGAGTAGGGCCTTTTCCTGACGGCTTCCGTGAGAACTCCCCCCTCACCATATCCCACATATCCCGGAGGGGAACCGATGAGGCGGCTTACCGTGTGTTTTTCCTGGAACTCGCTCATATTGATGGAAACCGAAAAACGCTCCCCGCCAAAAAGAAGGTCCGCCATGGCAAGGGCGGTCTGGGTTTTACCGACTCCGCTGGGTCCTGTCAGAAGAAAGATGCCCATGGGCTGGTTGGGTTCGTTGAGTCCCGCCTTGGAGGCTTTGATAATCTTGCAGATGCTGCCTACTGCTTCATCCTGGCCTTTAATTGTCTTTTTTATATCATCTTCAAGGTTGATGATACCGGCTGCTTCATCGTTGACCACATTGCCCACGGGGATTCCCGTCCAGTCGGCCACCACCTTGGCAATGATTTCCGGGTCCACCTGGGTTTTGATCAGGGGATTGTCTTTCTGGACCAATTCCAGTTCTTCCATGATCCCTTCAATTTCTGCTTTTAATCGGTCTTCCGGTTTTTCATCCGATATCTCATCCGGTATTTCCCCTGGTTTTTCATTTGGTTCGGCCAGGGCATCCAGTGTAATTGTGTCCGGGTTAATTATGTCTTGGTTAATTGTCTTCTGATCAATTTTCTCAGGGGCAACTATCTCAGGGTCATGGCCGGTTTTATCGTCAGTCCGGGTTTTTTCATCGGGTTTCAGGCTTAATTTTCCATGGTATTGCTCCCGCTTTTCCATCAGTTTTGCAGACAGCTCTTTTTCTTTTTCCCATTGCTCTGATACAATTTTGAGCTCTTCTTTTTTGATTGAAATAAGGAGATCTATACTGTCCATGCGTTCCTGGTCTGTGTTGATGCCGTGGGAGGCATCCCTTTTTATGGCGGAAAGTTCTCTTTCAAGGGCCTGGATGGATCTTTCCAGATCTTCCACCGATGAAGGTTTGGCCGTGAGCAATACCTTTACCCTGGCGGCGCTTGTGTCCAGAAGGTCAATGGCCTTGTCGGGCAGATATCTTCCGGAAATATAGCGGTCGGCAAACTCTGCGGCTGCAACGACGGCATCGTCCCTTATTATCACTCCGTGGTTTTTTTCGTATCTTGTTTTCAGTCCCCGGAGGATCAGGGTTGAGGTTTGTACCGAGGGTTCATCCAATTGCACAAGCTGAAATCTTCTTGCAAGGGCCGCATCTTTTTCAAAATATTTTTTATATTCCGACCAGGTGGTTGCGGCAACTGTTCTAAGTTCTCCCCTTGCAAGGGCGGGTTTTAAAAGATTTGCTGCATCCCCTCCCCCCTGGGCATTTCCCGCCCCTATTATTGTGTGGACCTCGTCGATGAAAAGAATGATGGGAACAGGGGATGCCTTTACCTCGCTTATTACATTTTTAAGCCTGTTTTCAAATTCCCCCTTGACCCCGGCTCCGGCCTGGAGCAGTCCCATGTCAAGGCCCAGAAGGCGCACATCTTTGAGAAAATCCGGGACATCCTGTTTTATTATTCTGAGGGCAAGGCCTTCCACGACGGCCGTTTTACCGACTCCTGCTTCCCCCACAACGATGGGGTTGTTTTTTTGACGCCGGGCAAAGATGTCGATCATCTGGCGGATCTCTTTATCCCTTCCAAAAACTGGATCAATTTTGCCGTCCGTGGCTTTTTTTGTAAAATCTTCACAAAATTTTCCCAGGGAGGTCTGGGCTGCTGGAATTTTTGGTGGCGCGGCTTTTGACCCTTTTTCCACGGGAATGGGGTTTTCCGAAGATCCCTTGACAATGGAGTGAAAATTTCTGACAAGATCCTCCTTGTTTATTATGCCGATGGTGTTGTAAAGGCTGTCCACGGTATAATTAAGGGGTCTTTTTAAAAGGGATATAATCACAGCTCCGGAGCGTATCAGGATCGAGTCAAGCTCCACCACCGATGTGACTACACAATCTTGGAACAGTTCAATGAGGTTGGGGCTGAATACCGGTCTTCCGCCGTTGCCCGTGGCAAGTTCTTCCAGGTTTTTATTTAAAGCTGCGTGAACCGAAGGGATCTCGATGCCATATTTTTCCAGGATCAGATAAAGGTCACTTTGCCGGTCTTCAAGCATCTCCATGAAAAAGTGATCCGTTGTAATCTCATAATGGGTTCTTGATACACATTTTCCGGCAGCTTTTTCCAACGCTTTTTTGCACTGGGGGTTCAATTTTTCAAGTAGTTGTTTTAAATCGACTGATATCATTTTAATCCTGTTTTACTTTTTTTCTCTAATTTCTTGTTTCCACCACTATCCCCTTGAAAGAGGCCGACGGGGTTTTGATTTTTTTCTGGGAGAAAACCCAGGTGTCAAGTCCCAGGCGTCCCCATTGGCCCTGGGTTTGGTTCAGGGTGGTTGTCTGTATATATTGGTCCAATATTAAAATTTCTATTGTGATTAAAAATGGGTCCGACAAATAAAGATTTATCAGTTCAATCATTTTCATGTGCAGTTTTGTTCCCGGAAGCAGCTTTCTGAACTCTTCATCGTCCAGGGGACCAAAACTGATTTTAAATTTGCCGAGGCAATCGGGGATTTCATGGCCCAGATAGCCGTCAACGCTCAGGGTTGTATTTTCCTGGCCCAGATAAAATCTTTGGGTTTTCGGGATGGGACTTCTTTTCCTGAGGCAGGGTGTTATATTTGCTTCATAGCCAAGGGCATCGCCCAGCAATGTTTCAAGGCCGGCCTGGGATCTTGTGGGCATTGCAAAAAGACCTATGTATCTTAGAAGCTCAAAGGGGTCTTTTATCTGTTTTCGTAGGTTTTCATCTCCAAATCCCCCAAGGCAAAAGAGCCTGTCTTTATGGGTGTCATTGCCCATTTCATGGAGTTGGATCATGGATCTGTATTTGGACCAGGACAAAAAGAGCAGCTCGTAGAGTCGCTGGTTGATAATATTGAGAAAATCTTTTACGAAGGCCTCATCCAGTCTTTCTTCCTCAAACAGATCTTCTGTATAAAAGCTTGGCAGAGGGGACAGGGTGCCGTAAAGGCTGAGAAAATTAGCTGTTATATCAAAATTGCCAGTTTCTTGGTTTTCTTTAATATTTTCGATGGCGGCAAGGGGGAACCCCAGGGATAAATTGGGTTTTATTTTAAGGTTCTTAAAAAAATCATTCCCCCAGTTTTTTTTGTCGGAGTTTGAAAAAACATCTATCCCGTTGTCCGGATTGGAGGATCCAGGTTTATTCAAATCCATTTTATTAAGAAGTCTTACAACCTGGAAAAACGAAAACGAAGATCCTGATTCAAGCATTCTTGTTTTTAAATCAGGTACCGATCTCCGATTCTTTCCCGCCATGTAAATGTCTCTCCCGTTAGAACTTCCTCAAAAATGAGCCTTGTAAATGAATTTATTGTTGTGTACTGGGCGGTGAAATGGCTGAGCATTGTTCCAAAGAGATACATGTCGCCAAGGCCTGCATAATGATCCTTGTTTACCTTGATCCTGATCTCTTTTCCCCGCATCATGTAACCTGCCGCAAGGCGGCTTGTATTTTTTGTGCTGATGGCCTTGATGCCCTCCACCCGTTTTTTGTTGGCCAGGACGGACACCTTGTCGTGGCTGCCCTCAAAAATGTATAGATTGAGCAGGGATTTGAAGCTTTCGACATCGGAAAGTGATACATTGTTTAAAGAAAGCATGGACAGAAGCTGCCATAGATAATTATTATTAAATGAGGGCAATGTGCTTACTGTTGGTTTTCTGATGTTGGTAAAGCTTACAAATTCCGGGGTGGTTTCCGCCGGTAGGTTGATATCTCCTGTTTCAAGGTGTTCTGCAAGAAAGCCGTTGGTACAGGTGAGAGTGATGGAAAGGGACTCCATTTCCGGGGTGGTGTCGGCATTTGTGGTTGAAATATAGTGGTCAATCCGGTTTTTTGCAGGGGGCACCCTCAGGGATTCATTGTAAATGGCGCTCTTTGTATTTTCCATTAGACCAAATTTGTGGAAGGGATTATACTTTCGTTCCTTGGAAGCACCCTGTAAAAATCCCAGGACACTGTCTATGGAATAGATCTGGTAATGTTCCAGTTTGTCCGTTGTAGGCCGCACCCTGTGTTCATGCTTTTTGTGATCAAGGTAGATGGGGTCTGCATCGTGGGGGAAAATATTGATTGCCGGGGCCACATGGAGTTTAAAGCTGTTTTTTGTCAGGACAGGGGGGCCGTCGGGAAGTCGGTCCAGTTCGAAAACCATTTCAAAGTTGTTGCCTGTTCCCCTGTTTGTCCACTCTTTGATATCAGGAAACTCCAGGAACAAAAATTTTTCCGGCATTAAAAAATATTCCTGGATCAAACGATAGCCTGGGAAAACATTTGTCGGGAAGGGCAGGAGACTTTCTTTTTTGCCAAAACCCACATTCTTGAGGCTTTTACTGGAAAATGTCTGGTAGGATTTTGCACCCTCGGCTTTTATTTTGATACAGCTTAAAAAATTAAATAAAAGCAGATACAGGTAGCTTGCATCGGTATAGGTATCCGCCAGATAGAAACGAATATTTTCAGGGTTCCAGGTTGATAGATTGATTTTATCTAGGGTGAATTTTATTTTGATGGAGGCTTTTTTCCCAAGAAAGTCATTGAAGGAGATTTCTTTTATTTCAAGGGGGTGGATATCCAGGTCATAAATTGTCTTAAATCTGCAGCTTGTTCCGTCCACGGGAGCTGAATCAAGATAGACATCTTTTTTTATCTTTGCAGACTGCTGCAAGGTTTGACGTGCATTAAATTCAATAATGGTGGCCGATGGGACAGGGCGCAGATAATGGGGCCAGACGTTTCTGATCAGTTCCTGGACTATTTCCGGAAATTCATCATCAATTTTCTGCCGGACAAGACCTGTTAAAAAGGCCGTTCCCTCCAGTATTCTTTCCACATCGGGATCCGAGGAGACGCCGTCCAGCATCGGTGCTATGGCCGGATATGCCTTTGAGTATTCAGATGCCGATTCCCTGAGGCTTTGCAATTCCTGCCGGTAATATTTGTTAAACATATTATTTAAATATTTTTTGTTGTTTGAAAAAGAATCATAATGGTTTATTTTACCCCGAAGGCTTTGGGGCCTCCGGGGTAAAGTACAGCCGGGCAGCAGAATAAAAGGTTCTTATCTTTTGATCTGCATATGACCGTCGGGGTTGAGTTTAGTTTTAAGGAAAATCGGTATATTCCTCTGGTCTCGGGTCAGCACACCTGAGATCGTAAAACGAAGAGTATGGTCCAGAATATCCTTATCAATAAATTCAACTCTGACGTCCTTAATTCGAGGTTCGTATTTTGAAATCATCTTCTTAATTGAATTTTTCATATCATTTAACGCATCCGGGTAGTCTGAAACAATTTCAGTTACATCTGCCATACCAAACTTTTCATCAATCATGGTGCACCCTACCCGCGTATTCAAAAGGCGTTGGAGATGCATTATTATTGAATCCACAAGCTTTCCGGTCTCAAATGTCATTTTTACGGCCGGATTCATTCCCTTTCGGGATATGCGTTCAAGAAGTCTTCCTTCTCTCATTTTTACCTCAAATAATTACCTTGCTGATATCAGGCTACAGGAACTTTCCATGAATCTTCAGATTCAATTCCATCCACTTCCCATGTCCATGCAATTTTTTCGTAGGTGAAAGAGACTTTTTCCATATGTCTGTAAGGCTCGTTCTCATTCAAAAAAGCCACAGGCATATAAGGTTTGATTTCAACAATAATTGCTGTCTCAAGAACATGGGAAAAATAATGCTCTTCTGTTCCTTCGGGGGTGATTCTATACCATTTCAAAGTAACATTTGATAATCTTTCACCTGTCACAAGGGATTGATAAAGTTTTGGAGATGATTTATCGAACTCTTTTACGATGCTCAGTGCTCCATGGATTCTTTTTCCGCTGGGAAGTCCTGACTGTGGGTCCCGGGGGATATGGATGTCGTGATCCATTGAATAAACGAGAATTGAGTTTTCTCTTCCTTCCATGTCGCAGCAACCATCGATTTTACCTTGTTTTTCGCCTGAAATTTCCAGGTGAGCTGGCATTGGCATACTATAGTGCCGGTCACATGACTTGATACTTTCATCAAAATCATGTAATATAATCACGCTTGAAGTTTATCTAAGAAAAAGGGGGTGTAGCCAAGACAAATCACTTGCACCGAAAGAGGAAAAAAGTAATTCGATCAATTGCCTCCTCACAGAT
>JAAELK010000046.1 GCA_024226935.1 Desulfobacteraceae bacterium | reverse complement strand
CGAAGTGGAAACCGAAAAATCATTTGATCCCCCCATAGGCAGAATTGATTCCCGGTTTGACCTGTATGCCGAAGACAGAAAAAACCGGGTGATAATTGACATACAGCACGAGCGTCTTTCGGACCATTACCACCGATTCATGCACTACCACTGCGCGGCGATCCTTGAACAGGCCGCAAACTCTAAAAACTACCGCCCCGGTCTGAGTGTGTTCACCCTTGTGGTGCTGACATCAGGGGACAAACACAAAAAAGATATCGCAGTCACCGACTTTGATCCCAAAGACCTGGAAGGAAATCCCCTGGGCGAAATTCCGCACAAAATCATCTATATCTGTCCCAAATACATAAATGACAAAACTCCCGGGCCCTGCCGGGAATGGATGCTTGCCATACAGGACAGCCTTGACGAGCAGGTTGATGAGTCAGACTACACACTCCCTGAAATTCACAGAGTTTTCCGGCACATTGAAAAAGACAGGATTTCTCCCGGTGAGCGGGCAAAAATGTTTGATGAAAATGTATGGGAAGAAAGGGACCATGAGAAAATTGAAGAGGGTATGAAACAGGGCAAAGAAATCGGTATACAGGAAGGCAAAGAGCTGACAGTCCTCAACCTTCTTTCATCCGGAAAGCTGACCCCGGAAGATATAGCCGAAGCAACTGGACTGACTTTGGAGAGGGTCAGAGAGCTGTCAGAAAAGGATTTGTAATGAAAGAAGTTGCATCCCTGCGCTACGGCGTAGTATTCAAAAAAGCATTCAGCGACCCTGAGATTTTCACGGCATTTGTCCGCGACTTTCTGGGCATTGAAATTGAAATAGACGAAGTGGAAACCGAAAAATCATTTGATCCCCCCATAGGCAGAATTGATTCCCGGTTTGACCTGTATGCCGAAGACAGAAAAAACCGGGTGATAATTGACATACAGCACGAGCGTCTTTCGGACCATTACCACCGATTCAT
>JAAELK010000045.1 GCA_024226935.1 Desulfobacteraceae bacterium | reverse complement strand
TCTCATGGAAATACAGAGCCGCCGCAATCGGCCGGAGCCGCTAGGCGACTGGACGATTGCGGCGGCTCTGTATTGAATATCTTTCTTTTAATACTATAGGGACCTTCTCGGGTTGAAAAAAAGGTGAGATTGATAGTTATTACTTGTATTTATTGTTGATTTCAGAGTTGAAGATTTTGTTGATTTTTTTGTGGCTTGTGTTGGTAAAAAAATCTGGTGGGATCTGGTGGGATCGCGGTTGAAAATTTTGGTACTGAGGTATGGACTGTAATATAATCTGAGAACCTCTTATTTAACCAGAAAAGTAGCTTGAAAAACACGTGGGGCATGACTTGATTTCTGATACTCAAAACCGGCCTTTCAGAGCGATACAACCGCATATTCACATAAACCACTGTTTTTTTTTGACAATTATATTTTTTATACATGTCAGGCCGGTTTAATGAGAGCTAACCTGACACCTGAACACAGTCTATATCTTACTGTATTCAATTCGTTGAGTGTGTAAATGTCTGAAAAAACTGTAATTTGTGTTCAAAAAAGCCGCAATTTCTCTGTACTCAAATATCCATCTGAACGATGATCGATTGTCGTGGAAAGCAAAGGGACTTCTCATTTATCTTCTTTCCAAGCCTGATGACTGGCAGGTTTATATAAAAAATCTTGTCAAACAGTCAAAGGATGGCATGGACTCCACTTATGCAGGTATTAAAGAGCTTATTAAAGCAGGATATATCATAAAAACAGATATTAAGGATGAAAAAGGTATATTTCGCGGGGGTAGAGTATATTGTTATTGAAAATCTGAGTCCTGATAACAAATCTATGCAGCAAAATTCATATGTGGAAAACCCACATGTGGAAAATCAACCCTACTAAATATTGATAGTAAACAAACACTGAAAAAAACAACGACTGACAACGGGCCGCAGCAGCCGCTTTCCCTGGACAGTCTGTATGATCTCATACCGGATGCCATGAACAAACCATCTGTCAGGGTTACAGTTGAGAAATGGGTTAACAAGAAGGGTGTAACTTATGTGATGCAGGCCATCGCATATGCCAACGATCACAGCAGAAAAGCCACATGGCAGAGCTACAAGGCGTATCTTGGGAAAACACTGGATCAGGGATGGGGTGACGGGTATGCCAGTGACGGCGGAAATGTCGCTGATCTGGCCGGTAAATGGATATATTATGCAGAGGCATGGCGTCAGGCTGATGAAAAGGGCAACCTGTATGTGGGAAACAGGACCATTCCGGCTGCAAAGCTGGCTGATCTGATTGCAGCAGGAAAAGCGGAGGTGAAAGATGCTGTTTGAGCCGCAGCCGGATATTACAGTTTTCGAGTTGGCAAGGATTACTGCCTGTTATGCGTCCGGTGACTTTACACCTGTCCTGGGCAACTCGGAACTTTCAAGACACTTTTCACTCAGGGGATACTCTCTTGACTGGATTATGGGAGGTGGTTATGAAACAGATATTCAGTACGGAACTTGTGGAACTGAAAATAACGCTGGACAGATACAGAAATAGAAGTCAGTTGGGCGTAGGTATTGCACTGACTCAGGAAAAGCTTGCAGAGCTTATACACAAAGCAGACAGCGAAAATAAGAGCTTAAGTGACTTCATGTGCGATATGCTTGAAAACAGACCTTCAGACATTCTCAATTGGACTGACCTGTTTATCATTT
>JAAELK010000044.1 GCA_024226935.1 Desulfobacteraceae bacterium | reverse complement strand
TATTGAAGTATTTTATAATCGTAAAAGGAGGCATTCTTACCTTGGGCTTGAAAGTCCCCAGGTTTTTGAGAACAGATGTATGGTGAAATCATACGAGAATGCAGCATGATTTTGTGTCTACACTTTCAAAGAAGGATCAATCCACTTAACAAAAAATATACGTACAATATTAACCGTTGCATTTGTTCTATTTGCTTGCTCTAACTTGCACGCAATTTTGTCAATAAACGAACAGCGGGATGCATTAGTAGCTTTAATACCAAAGGGTTTGTCAGCTGTTGCACAAACTCTTAAGCCAAGTGATTGGTACCAATATGTGATATTTCATTTGTTACTAGATCTATCAGTCTTAGTTGCTGTATGGCGCATAAAAATAAACGATGAAGGTTAATGCGATAGTTAACAAGGCAATGGTTCGGAATTTTAAAATCTCCGGCCAAAAAAAGGCCTCCACTTTTAAATTCCGCACATTGCGACGTTATGTTTTTGAGGATTCTGTGACAGAGACTTAGGAGTATCATGAGCGAACTTATATTTAATGGCATAGTGTGGCCTCCTGGAACAGCCTTTTTTTTAAAGCCAGGTTGTGATGTTCAGTTAAAATCAGAAACCACTGGTGACACATATCCCGTACGTCTATCGTGTGAAAAAGGTAACTTCAACGCAGTCCTATCACTATCCGATGAAACAGGAACACCAACTCATGAATTAGTCGGTGACATTAAAAACAAAGTGCAAGATGCAATGCAGGCATTCCTTGACGTTTATGGATTCACTGAGGGACTCGCCCTAAGCGTGATCATCCAACGCGCACAACACGACAATGCTCAGATTTACAACTTTTTAGAAGGATTATCGCAGTTAAAGGAATCCATACGTCGATATGCCATAGATCCAAAGGTCTTGATGACCCTTGCTGGGCAACATCCGGCGATTCGACTTGCGCTCTGTGACTTGCGTAATGCCCTCTGCACACCAGTAGACACGGGCTTTTTTTGCAGGCGTGCACTCGAACATCTGTTGAAAGAATTCGGTCTCGTAGAAAAACCCAAGACGAGTAGTAAGATGCCATGGGAGCAGCTTTCATTGGCACTGCGTGTTAATGATGCATCTTTGAAGCAACTACAGAATCAATTCGCGGCAGCCCGTAGACATGGTAGATTAGCCTGCATCCTTGGCAGCGAAAGGATCGTTGTAATGGACTTCTCATGGCAAGTTGTAGCCAGATGCGCCGTCTATCTGGATCAAGGGCGGGCCGACTTGAGCGGTGATAATTATGAACTTTTAGAAATTAAGAATTAAAATAGGGTTAGCAATACGTTCACTCTTTCGTGCTCATGATTTTAAAAAAAAATCCAGGAACCTAAAATACCCATCCCTGCTTTTTTAAGCAGCATATCGAGAGTCAAGCTAACTTGCATTAGTTAAAATAATTTTTTGCCGGGGAATTGGTTGAGTATATTTTTTGTATCTTGGAGTATTTTGGACCCCCTGGGCAGTTTGAAATAGGATAATTAACCTTGAAATTTCCACTATAATTACTCTGCCGAAAGATCTTTACATATATTTGAAATATTGATACAAATTTCCTCCATTATTCCAACAAAGAATTAATGGTCCATATAGAGGATCTGCTCAAGATAAAAGAACAGGTACTTAACCTGGGCAGAGCGTCAGCAGTGGAAATGCTTCGTCAGAGAAGGGAACGAGAAAAAACAAACAGTCGTGGATCTCAAAGCAGATAGGAAGAATCAAACATGAAAATTGGATATGAACACGCCATAATGCCCCAGGTGGAGCACCACACAAAATTAACGACAGAAAAATAGATTAGACTATGCAAAAACATAGATTTTATTAAAAATTAAAAACCACGTCCTGTGGGCGTGGTCATCGTCAGAAGGCTATGCCTGAAGGATCTACTCATGGTATCGGTGTGTGTCAAGCAAGTTGTCGGTGTGCCATGAAGGCTAAGCAGAAATAATCAACTTAGCTATGCTGTATCAGTGATGAGAGTAGGTCTCTCGGTGTCGTCTATCAGGAGAAGATACCAAACCACCTTGAGCTGCAACC
>JAAELK010000043.1 GCA_024226935.1 Desulfobacteraceae bacterium | reverse complement strand
GGTTGCAGCTCAAGGTGGTTTGGTATCTTCTCCTGATAGACGACACCGAGAGACCTACTCTCATCACTGATACAGCATAGCTAAGTTGATTATTTCTGCTTAGCCTTCATGGCACACCGACATCTATCCTGACACAGGGGGAAAGCATGAGCCTCACAAAATTCACTTATGATGCGGATGATTTCACGTGCACTAATTCATTCAACCTTGAAAAAGCATTTTTGACTTTACTTGATGACGAAAAACAAAATTTAAAAATGTTGTTAAAAGTCGATGACTACATTTCAAGAATGTTCTTCTCAAAAAAGTGTATTTTTGTTGAGGGGGACACTGAAGAAGTTGTAGTGAGGGAAACGATTAAAAGATTATCTAATGAAGATAAATCAAAGGTTATTGGTAATTGTGAGTTCTTGAGAGCTAGAGGCAAAGCAGTATTAATATCTATAGCAAAGTATTTAAATGCATTGGATGTGAATTATATATTTATGCACGACCGTGATGCCGGAACAAAACGGGCAGAAGACATGAATGCTCCAATATTAAAGCAAACTGGTAAGCACCGAAGGATAATGATTGAAGAATGTATTGAGGACCTGCTAGGGTATGACGCCCCCAGTAGTGAAAAACCATTTAAAGCACACCAACATATCCAGAACAATTGGGCGGATGACTTCGAAGATCTGCCAAGTGATTGGAAATCAATATTTATTACACTATGCAGTCCCCATTTAGACCATCTTGCGGTTTTGGACAATTAACCCCTAAACGCAGATTGCGGGAAAAGCTCTGCAATCTGTTAATTCGACGTTCACCAAAAAGAAAAAAGGAGATGGAATTTGTTTGAACCTATAAATTTTCAAAATTTAAATGAAACAGATATTCGGGAAGAGATCCTTGCACCTTTAATAAGAAGACTAGGATATCGTTCTGATACTGAACATAATGTAGTAAGAGAACAATCTCTTAGATATCCTCGCATTTTTATAGGGCGAAAAAACTCTAAAAAAGATCCAATTTTAAGAGGTAGTGCAGATTATATTTTAGACGCTGGGTCAGCTGTAAGATGGGTTATTGAAGCCAAAGCCCCCGATATAGAAATTAATCTTGAAACGATTGAACAAGCTTATACATATGCAAACCATCCTGAAGTGAGGGCTGTATATTTTTCTCTAAGTAACGGCAAGAGATTGGTTGTATTTCAAACAAATAGAGGACCGGATGCAGAGCCAATTCTTGATTTGTTTTATGAAGCATTTGAGGAAAAATATCACATGATTTCAAACTTGCTGTCCCCAGAGTCAATACTACATAACAATCCTGACATTAAACCTGATCTTGGGGTCCCAATTGGAGAAGGGCTCAGATCAGTTGTTAGGGTTACAAATGGAGTTATAAGTTATCACGGAAGTTCTGTACATATACCTGCTTTAAAGGAAATGATAATCAGCATATCAGGCGGAGCTATTGAAAGAGATGAAGAAGGGCATTTGGTTGCATTTTTAAATACTGTTGCTCCAACACGGTCTATGCAAAATTTAAATCAACGATTGGGGCTAACATCATTCGAAATGTATTGTAATGAGGGCAATATATCAAATAACCCGTCAGCACCAACGGTTTTTCGTGGAAATCAAATAATAACATTGTCAGCAGGCGAACAACTTTTAGATATTAATTCTTGGCAGCAAGTAACTCTTCCAACGAATGTGACTTGCAAGGTAATTACGGAAGCCTCTGGTTATTTGAAACAAAATCTCTTTTATGGAGATTTTGTTTCAATAATGGATTTTATAGATTGGAATCAAAAAATTCGACTTGACGGCAAGTACGAAATTTTTCTGGCTTAATTGGGTGAGTAGGTGTAGTGACTCGGAATAATTAATCTTGGGTTCAGTTTATGCGTTATTAGAAAATCGGGTAAAATTAAACATTGGGATGAAATCCATCATGGATGATCATTCCTTCAAAAAGTTTACATAATGGTAAATTATCAGACCCAACGGTTTTTAAAAACCACAGTCTGGGTCCATGATCCCCTTTCACAAGCAAATATCGTTTCAAAAATATTGCGAAAAACGGCTTGATTTGTAAAAAAGATAGATCTTCTATTTTCTAAGGTTTTCTGTCTTTTTCGGGGTTGTCAGATCTTCCAGGAACAAAAAATATATTTTTTTTTTAGCGCAGGCGTACTCCTGGGGGTTGTGGAGTCAATAGGACCAGGGGGGATAGGCAAACAAACACGAGCATGGTATTATATTATTGTTTGTCAAATCAGTTTAGCTGCCTCTGGGGCGTAGTGTTGCAGGGGCAGCTTTTAAACCAAAGAGGTATTAAGCAATGCCAACGAGGATTCAAACCAATTTTACTTTAAAGTCTTTTAATTGTCCTCACTGCAACAGGTTTCTTTTTAATGGAAACGTCCAGAAATTAAACATGGTCTGTCATCATTGTAATCGAATGATAACAGTAGACGAAGGCCATCGTCAAAAAGATTCTAAAGGAAATAGAAAATGACTCAAACAAGACAATCCCATATCGTGATAATCGGAGCAGGTTTTGCAGGCCTTGAGGCGGCACGTTCTTTTAAAAATACTGATGCCAGAATTACCATCATTGATAAAAACAACCATCACCTTTTTCAGCCGTTACTTTATCAAGTTGCCACTGCTGGGTTGTCCCCCGCTGACATAGCTTCTCCCATTCGATGGATTTTAAGAAACCAAAAAAACGTATCTGTCATGTTGGGTGAAGTTCTTGGAATTGATCCAAAATGCCAATTTGTCCGGTTGCATGATCAGGAGTTGAGCTATGATTATTTGATACTTGCCACCGGCATGACCCATTCGTATTTTGGTCAAAACCAATGGGCTCAGTTTGCACCGGGCTTAAAAATACTTTCAGAGACCATTGAAATCCGAAGACGAATTCTGCTGGCATTTGAAACCGCAGAAAAATGCGTAAAAGATCCTATAAAGGAAGGCATAACCACCTTTGCAGTTATTGGCGGCGGACCTACCGGCGTTGAAATGGCAGGGGCTATTGCAGAGTTGACCCGCTTAAGTATGAAAGAAGATTTTCGAAAATTCGATATTCGTCAAAATAGAGTGATCCTGATTGAAGCCGGTCCAAGACTTTTACCAGCAATGCCGGAAAAGTTATCGCAAAAAGCAAAAGAAGCGTTGGAAAATATAGGGGTTGAGGTTCTCTTGTCATCATCGGTTACCGATATTCAAGAAGATTATATACTGATTGATGACAGACAGATTAAAACCCGTACTGTGATCTGGGCGGCTGGTTTGTCAGCTTCACCTCTGACAGGGGAGTTTGGGGCTGATCTGGATCGAGCCGGGAGAATCAAAGTAAACCCGGATTTATCCGTTCCAGGCCATGACAATATTTTTGCTGTGGGAGACCTGGCATATATTGAACAGGCAGATCATTCTCCAGTACCTGGGATGGCTCCGGCTGCCATTCAGGAAGGTCGTCTGGCAGCAAAAAATATTCTTTTGAAAATTGTTGGTAAAAACACGCTTCCTTTTAAGTATAAGGATAAAGGCAGAATGGCTACCATTGGAAGAGCTGCTGCAGTTGCCAATGTAGGCCCTTTTAACTTTTCAGGAATGTTAGCCTGGATTACATGGCTGACTATTCATATTTTTTTCCTGATTGGATTTAGAAACCGTCTCTTGGTTCTAATCCAGTGGACATGGTCTTATTTTTCTTTGCAGCGCCATGCCCGGCTTATCACACATCCGTGGCGATTTTGGAAGCCAGGTCTGCCTGATGAGCAAACTTCACGAATGCCAGGCTGTCACTGTAAAGTTCCATCTTCCACAGAAAAGTCCTCAAAAAAATTGCATGAATAAAAATAGAATATTAAAATGTCCAATTGTAAAATCTTGGGATAAATCAGCATTTAGGGAATTTGGCAACACTGCCATTTTCCCTAAATGGTCACGGATCACCTCCCTGGCTTGTCCCAATATCTTTGCAATCTTGTCCTGGGGAATGCCAAGGGTATAAAGATTCAAACAAAGGACCGGGAAAAAGAATGGGTTTATTCTTCCCGGCCCTGGGTTGAAATCCCTGGCCTCAATATAAGAGGATAGGGATTAGAGCATCTCGATGGCACATGCCATGGCAACACCGCCGCCGCCGCATAAAGTGGCAAGGCCGAGGCTATCACCGCGCTTTCCCATGGCATGGATAAGGGTGGTGATAATCCTGGCTCCGGTGGACCCAACTGGATGGCCAAGACCTATGCCGGACCCGTTAATATTGGTGATTTCCCGATTAAGACCCAACTGCCTTTCGCACCCGATATATTGGGCGGCAAAGGCTTCATTTACTTCAACCAGATCAAAATCTTTTATACCAAGCCCTGATTTTTCCATGAGATTTTTAACGGCTGGGACGGGAGAAATACCCATGATGGTGGGATGACAGGCTCCCATGCCCGAAGCTTTGATTCTGGCCAGGGGTTTTAATCCCAGATCCTGGGCTTTTTGGGCCGACATGATAACCATGCCCGTGGACCCGTCATTTATGCCAGAAGCGTTGCCGGCTGTGACCTTACCGTTTTTCGGCAGGAAGGCCGCCGGCAGATTAGCCAGTTTTTCCATGGTCATCCCCGGCCTGAAGTGTTCATCTTTATCAAAGATCAGAGGGTCTTTTTTCCGACGGGGCACGCTTATGGGAACAATTTCTGCTGCAAAAGAACCATCATTATTGGCCCGTTCGGCATTGTTATGGCTTCGC
The DNA here is from genome assembly GCA_024226935.1 of Desulfobacteraceae bacterium. GTDB lineage: Bacteria > Desulfobacterota > Desulfobacteria > Desulfobacterales > Desulfobacteraceae > NBML01. The sequence goes on along the minus strand of JAAELK010000043.1, from coordinate 30,636 downwards.
AGGGCCACCTCATCCATCTCTTCTCGGCTGATATCAAGGTAGTGGGCCACAAATTCTGCGGTGTGTCCCATGATATAGGGCTTGCCCATAAAATAGCTTGCCGGGGCTTCCTCGGTATTTAGGGGAGTGGAAGCATCAAGGGGCATAATGTGGGAACCGCAATGGAGAGCATGGATCATGGCATCCACAAATTGAGTATCCTGGAGACGGCATCCCCATCTTGCCTTGGGCACGGTGTAGGGAACACCTGACATATGCTCAACACCACCGGCCAAGATGACATCGGCCATACCGGCCTGGATCATGGCCATGCCGGAAAGAACAGCTTCCATACCGGAAATACAGACCCGGTTCACAGTGGCGGCGGGCACTGTATCCGGAATGCCTGCCATGAGAGCTGCCACCCTGGTGGTATTCAAGGTATCATGGTGCTCAAGGCAGGTGCCATAACGGACATCGTCAATAATACCGGGATCGATCTTGGCTCTTTTTACGGCTTCTTTCATGGTAACACTTGCAATGAAAGCGCCGTTCAAATCCTTTAAGGTCCCGCCGTAAGCTCCGATGGCGGTTCTACAGGCGGAAACAATGACTACTTCTTTCATTTTTATATCCTTATAATAATTTATTATCTTTATCTAGTGCTTAAACGAAAACTCACCCAAGCACGGATTTTCGTTCAAGCACTATTTATCCTATGCTTTATTTATCCAAAAGCCTCTTCAGAAATATCCAGGGCTGCGGTGTCCCCTGCAATGATCACATCCATTTTTCCCTTGGTTACAGGTAAAACAGAATTAATGAAAAACTGGGCGCTTTTGAGTTGTCCCTCGTAAAAGGAGACATCTTTTTTCTTGGGGTTAGCTGCCAGCTTTTGAGTTGCAATAACAGCCCGCCATAACAGCATCCAAGCCATCAGGGTGTCGCCTGTAACATCCAGAAAAGGATGGGCCTGGACAAAGGCTGAAGATATTTTTTTTGCTCCCATCATCATCCCCAGAGCCTTGGCAGTTTCCATGAGTTTAACCACGCAAACTTCCACCATGTCGGCCATGGGTTTCAGATCCTTGCTTTCTCCGGCCACATCGATGGTTTTCTGGACTTCGGCCAGAAGGTCGGTAAAAGCTCGCCCTTTATTAAGGCCAAGTTTTCTGCCAAGAAGATCCATGGCCTGTATCCCGTTGGTGCCTTCATAAATCTGGGTGATTTTACAGTCCCGGAGAAGTTGTTCCTGGGGATATTCCCTGGTAAATCCATAGCCACCAAAAACATGGACGCCATGGCTGCACATCTCAAAAGCTCTATCTGTAATATAGCCCTTGGCCACGGGGATAAGCACATCAATGATGCCCTGGTATCTGACCCTGTCCGTCTCATTATCACTTACTTTTATCATGTCTTCCATGAGTCCCACATAAAAAAGTATGCTTCGCATACCCTCGGAATAGGATTTCATGGTGAGAAGAATACGCCGGATATCCGGATGCTGGATGATGGGAACCCCAGCAGAACCTCTGGGGGCTGTGAGGGCTGCACCCTGGACCCGTTCCCTTGCATAGTTCAGGGCATTAAGATAGGAAGCACTGGCACAGGCAAAACCCTGCATGCCCACATGGAGACGGGCTTCATTCATCATGACAAACATGGCGCTCATGCCTTTATTTTCCCGGCCCAGAAGGGTACCTTTGCACTGGCCTTTTCCCCCCAGTGCCAGAGAACAGGTAGGACTGCCATGTATCCCCATTTTTTCTTCAATGCCTGTGCAGACCACATCATTGAAATCGCCCTGGCTGCCATCATCGTGGACCCAGAATTTTGGAACCAGAAACAGGGAAATTCCGGCGGTTCCAGGGGGAGCGCCTTCTATTCTTGCCAATACAGGATGTATGATATTTTCCACCAGATCATTTTCCCCTGAAGTGATAAATATCTTATTGCCTGTGATGGAATAGGTGCCGTCGTCATTTTTAACCGCCTTGGTGGTAAGAGCTCCCACATCGGAACCTGCTTCCGGCTCTGTCAAAAGCATGGAACCGCCCCAGACCCCGGTATATATTTTTTCAAGGAAAAGTTCTTTTTGTTTATCCGTGCCAAAGGATTCCACAAGCTTTCCTGCCCCGTGGCTTAGGATATTTTGAAGCATGAAAGGATAATTGGCCCCATTAAAATAATTATTGGCTGCCAGGGCCACGGTGGCCGGCATGCCCTGCCCACCCCATTTGGGGTCATCACACATGGCGATCCATTCCCCCTCACAAAAAAGTTTATAGGCCCTGTGAAATGCTTTGGGCACAGTCACTTTACCATTATCAAAGGAACACCCTTCTTCGTCTGCTTCCTTGAGATAGGGAAGCAATTCCTTAACGGCAAGGTTCCTGGCTTCGGAAACCACCATATCAATGGTTTTTTTATTAAAATCCTCAAATTTTTCAAATTGGCTTAATTGTTCCACATTTAATTGCTCATGGAGAACAAAATCCACATCCCGTCTGTCTGCTGCCACCTGGGCCATATCTACCTCCAAAAGTTATTTATATAATAAGTTAATTTCTTCATATGAAAGAACCAATCAACTTATCGCATTCTTTCATATTTTGTTGTGGGCAAGCCGATGGAATCCCCTGGGCGGCCCATGGCCGTTATTTTGTGTGATCGTAAAAACCTTTGCCGCTTTTCCGGCCCAGATAACCGGCCCGGACCATTTTTCTCAACAAGGGGGCAGGACGATATTTATCTTCTCCTATTTCCCTGTGAAATCCTTCCAGGACTAAAAGCATGGTATCAAGGCCCACCATATCGGCCAGGGCCAAGGGGCCTATGGGGTGATTTGCACCCAGGGTCATGGCATTATCTATATCTTCTGCACTTGCAATCCCTTCAGCCAGGACAAAAATGGCTTCATTGATCATGGGACAAAGGATACGATTCACAGCAAAGCCCGGAGCCTCTTTTACTTCGATGGAGGTTTTTTTAATTTTTTCAACAAAATCCCTGGCAATATTCAAGGTATCATCTGAGGTGGTAAACCCTTTAATCAGTTCCACCAATTTCATCACGGGCACAGGATTAAAAAAGTGCATCCCTATAACTTTATCGGGACGTTTAGTAACACTTGCCATCTCGGTTATGGAAAGACCCGAGGTGTTGGAGGCAAAAATAGTCTCTTTTTTGCAGATATTATCCAACTCCTGATAAACCTGTTTTTTAATCTCCATGATCTCGATAATCGCTTCAATGACCAGGTCGGCATCCTGGGCAGCCATGGTCAAATCAGTGGTGCCGGTTATTCGCTCCATGGCGGCATCGGCCGTGGCCTGGTCCATTTTACCCTTGGAAACAGCCCGGGCAAGTTTGCTGTTGATCCCGGTGATCCCATTTTCCACAAACCGGTCTTCAACGTCCCGGATCATGACCTCAAATCCTGCCTGGGCGGCAACCTGGGCAATGCCGGCTCCCATTATCCCCGCTCCCAGCACACAAATCTTTTTAATTTCCATCTGGCATCTCCTAAATAATGTTTTTATAATCAAGTTTTTATAATCAGGTACCGCATAAACCATGCCAGAAAGGCCCCAGCCCCCTGCCACCAAGCAAAGAAAGAATAAAAAATATTGAATCATTATTTTTTCTGTGCCGGGGAAAAGTTTTTTCTGTTCTATCTTCCCGTTTCCATATAAACTGGCAAATAGCATAGAAAATTTACGGGAGGTGTTATGAATCCGGCACAAGAAAAAATCCATGGAAAAAAAGTGGACGAAAAAGTTTTTTTCAGAGAAGCCACCTTAAAGCTCTGCTCCAGCCTGGAGATTGAAAGGGCCCTCCACCAATGCCTTTTATATATCCGCAGATTCATCCCCGCCGGCCGGGTGGGATTCCATGTCTATCACCAAAAAGCCGGCCTGGTGGAAACCATTGCCCAGGCCACACCCCAGGGGGGAAATGCCCAGGCCATGAAAATCGCCCTGTCAGCCAGGGGCAAAAGACAGATCGAACAACGGCGGCTGGCCCGGGTCCGGCTCATAGAACACCTGGGAGACGACCCCATCACAGGGCCTGTGGCAGACAGACTGGAAGCCTGGGATCTGTCTGCCATAGTAATGGACCTGGTACTGGAAAAAACCATGCTGGGAATTTTCAGTGTGTTCAACAACGGCCACGAAAAGTTTTCCCCGGAACATGTCCATCTGCTGAGCCTGCTGAACAAACCTTGTGCCATCGCTCTTACCAATAGTTTAAGATACCGGGAATTAAAAAACCTCAAAGAACGTCTGGCCGATGACAATAGATATCTCCAGGACGAGTTAAACAAAATTGCCGGGGAAAAAGTAATTGGTGCAGGACAGGGTTTAAAAGAGGTGATGAAAATGATCCACCAGGTCTCCCCCCTTGAAAGCCCGGTCCTTTTGCTGGGGGAAACAGGTACTGGCAAGGAGGTAATTGCAAATACCATCCACAATCTTTCCCTAAGAAAAGACGGGCCCTTTATCCGGGTGAACTGCGGAGCCATACCCGCATCTCTTCTAGACAGTGAACTCTTTGGATATGAAAAAGGTGCCTTTACCGGGGCCATTTCAAGGAAAAGGGGACGCATAGAACGCGCCCAGGGCGGCACCCTGTTTTTAGATGAGATTGGAGAGCTGTCTGCCCAGGCCCAGATTCGACTGCTGCGGGTGCTCCAGGAAAAAGAGATTGACCGGGTGGGAGGGTCTGAAACCGTTCGGGTAAATATCCGGATCATTGCCGCCACCCATCGGAACCTGGAAAAAATGATGGCAGAACAAAAATTTCGGGAGGATCTGTTTTTCCGACTCCAGGTCTTTCCCATCCACATCCCCCCCCTCCGGGACAGAAAAACCGATATCCCCGCCCTGACCCAACACTTTATCCTGAAAAAATCCAGGGAAATGAAACGTCCCCAAATTCCAAGTCCATCGATCCACGCCATGTCACGGCTCATGGCCTACCACTGGCCAGGCAATATCCGGGAACTTGAAAATGCAGTGGAACGCTCCCTGATCCTGGAACAAGAAGATCTATTGTTCTTCAAACAGATCGGTATGACAGAACCCATTACCACAACTTTACCCGCATCTTTAACAGAACAGATCCCGGAAAAACCCCATGAAATGAGTGAACCCCTCGAGTTGAACCAAGTCATGATCAACCATATTTATCATGTCCTTGACCTGTGCAAAGGAAGAGTGGAAGGAGAAAAGGGAGCAGCAAAACGATTGAATATCAACCCTTCCACCCTGCGAAAACGCATGAAAAAGCTCAATATCTGCTTTGGTCGAAAAACAGGCTATCACCCATAAAATTATAGGCCCGGGAGTTGACAATAGGCACAGGCTTTTGTAATCATCTAAAAAAGCTCCATGGGATCATCTCCATTGGCAGGCAATTACAATAAAGGAAATTTTCAATGATAAAATTTAAAAAAAACAAGCAGATAATCCCAGGTATTATACTGGCAGTAATGATAATGCTTATGACAGGCTGTGCCAGCACCAGTGTTGAGCGGGTAGCTGTGGACAAAACCATTGACTTAAGCGGACGATGGAATGATACCGATTCCCGGCTGGTTTCCCAGGAGATGATCAAGGATGTGATGAATCGGGGCTGGATCAGAACCCACAGACAAAAAAACAACGGAGAAAACCCCAGCGTAATTGTAGGAACAATTAGAAATAGAAGTGATGAACATATCAACACCCAGACCTTTGTAAAAGATCTGGAACGTGCCCTGGTCAACTCCGGAGAAGTCGATTTAGTAGCTGACAGCCGCCAACGAAGAGAGGTGCGGGCAGAACGACGGGATCAGGCATCCCATGCCTCCGAGGCAACCGCCAAAGAAGAAGGTCAGGAGATGGGGGCGGATTTCATGCTCCAGGGTACTATTAATACCATAACCGACCGGGTAGATGGAGAGCAGGTCAAATATTATCAAGTCAACCTGGAACTGATCCAGATAGAAACCCAGAGAAAAGTATGGCTCGGGGAAAAAAAGATTAAAAAAGTGGTGAAACAAAAGAAATTCTGGCTCTAGGCTTGACTGAATTTCCCATGGGTATGGTCCGTTTTTTTAAAATATTATCTGCTCTTATTTCTGTCCTGGTTCTGGGCAGTTGTGCCAACCATGTGGCATATAATACCCTGTCACAATATTTGGAAACAGGAAATTGTGATAGGGCGGTCCAGCTGGTTGAAGAAAGCCGGAAAGACTACGGCACCAATTCAAAACTGCTTTTTTTACTGGATTCCGCCATGGTCAATATGCAGTGCCAAAATTTTAAAACTGCCCAGAAAAGATTCCAGGAAGCCCAGGATCTGGCCCAACAATTATGGACCATGAGCCTTTCCCGGGAAACAGCCTCATTGGTTGCCAATGACTATATGCTCTCCTACCAAGGAGAAGACTATGAACGGGCAATGATCCACCTGATGTCCACAATTGCCTATCTTGATGCAAATAATCTTGAAGATGCCCTTGTGGAATGCCGCCGTCTGGATTCCCTGCTTACCTTATACAATGACCGGTATGATGAGAAAAATGTTTATAAGGATGATGCCTTTGGACGGTATCTTTCCGGTATCCTCAACGAAGCAGACCATAATCTTGATGCCGCATTTATCGATTATCAAAAAGCCATGAAAACCTATGCAGATTATGAAAAATTTTACCATACCCCGGTTCCCCCTTCCCTAAAAGAAGATTTTTTACGGGTAGCAAAAGCCGTAGACAGAATGAAAGACGCCAGAATCCTTGTGCCGGAACATCTAACTGCTGGCACAGTTTCACAAAAAAACACCCAAACCCTGGGAAAAATTATTTTTATTCAATTGGCGGGAAAAGCCCCTGTCAAAAGAGAGGAAAAAATAAGTATACCCACACGTATGGGACCTGTTACACTGGCATTTCCCAAGTTTGCACCCTTTTCCTGGGCCCCCAAAAGCACCCAATTTATTTTAAAATCTGAAACCGATCAAAGGATAATCCGGGCGCCACTTGTGGAAGATATCAATGCTATTGCCTTAAAAAATCTTGCCGATCACAGGGCAAGGATCATCACTAAAACCATTGCCAGGGCCATAGCGAAACAGGTTGCTATCCAACAGGTTGCCAAAAATGATGACAAGAATGTGGAACAGGCCATCAAACTGACATTAAATCTATTAAATTTATTTTTAGAGCGAGCCGATTTAAGATCCTGGCGGACATTACCGGCCGCAATTTATATGACCCGGGTCTTTGTTAAACCTGGGGTCTGGCAGATGGACATTCCTGCCCGGGGCAATGAAAAAAGAAAAACAAAAAAGATTCTGGTGAAGGCCGGTAAAATAAACTATATTATTGTAAACGATTCTCCAGGCCTTTAATACCGCAATTAATAAAGCGAGGATGTCGATGAAGCAAGAACAAAAAACAAAAGCCGTGTGCCTGGTAAATCCTTTAAGCCCCATGGTGACATTTGGATTGGTAATATTCCTGATGTTTCTTGCATTGGGCTGTGGAAAAAAATCTCCCACCACGCCCGTGGATGATAAAAATCCCAATTTCTCAAAAGCACGTTTTCTTACAGCCAATGGGGTTGGCAACACGCAAATAGATGCAAGACGCCAGGCTTTGGCAGAGCTTTCCTCTGTCTTTGAATCCAAAGTCCAATCCCAGACCACAAGCCTGGCCAAGTCCTCCCTGGGATCTGACAACAAAGAACTGTTTGAAAAAACAATAGAATCACGGATACAAATTATCTCTTCTGTCAGACTCAAGGGGGCCGAAATTGGAAAAGAATGGCAGGATAAGGCCACCGGGGTTTTCCATGCCCTGGCAGTTCTGGACAAGGTGGATGCAGGGAAAAACTGGACCAATGATCTTGAAATTATAGACAACCAGCTCAGGGCAAAAGCTCTTGCTCTTGAAAAAATTACGGGACGATTATCCAGGATGGCGGCCCTGAATAAAATCATATCACTGTCCCTCCAGCGCCATGTCATCAAAAGCCGATTGATGGTTATAGGCTACCCTGATCTATCGGAATTTGAATTGGACATGGCCAGGATGACCTCGCAATTGGCGGTTATCCAATCGGAACTCAGGTTTTATATAGATATCAAAGGAAAATATGGAGCAATTGCAAAAAATCTCCTGGCCCAAACCCTGACCCGAAATGGAATTCTTATCACCCGGAACATGGACAGGGCTGATGCCTTGATCCAAGGCAAGATTGTGATAACTCCCCTGACCCTCAAAAATCCCAATGTCACTTTTGTAAGGGGCACAGGAGATATAAAAGTGATTGAACCCGCCTCCCATGCCCTGTTTGCACAAATAAGTGAAAACATCAGAAAAGGCCATGTGGATAAAAATGAAGCTGTACACAAGGCAGCTTTAGCAATTTCCCAGCTAATTTCCCAAAAGCTTTTATCGGCATTGGGTTTAAATGAAAATCATCCAAAGGAGAGTGTTCAATGATAAAAAACCTTGTACTCCCCCTATTGCTGGTCTGGTCCATGATGCTGACAGGCTGTGGCAATAAACACATTGACAACAAGGTTCTGGAAAATGAGTTTAAAAATGCTCCGGAGTGGGTGTTGACCGGTCATGAAAAAGGGCTTTTTTCAGCGGTCGGGTCGGCAAAAATAGGCAAACCCGGAATACAATTTGCCAAGACAGCAGCCCTTGCCCAGGGGCGTGATGAACTGGCACGGCAATTATCTGTCAAGATTGAATCCCTTGTGAACAATTTTGTCCTGCAAACCGGATTGGAAAAAGACCAATTGGTGGACCAGCTTGGTAAACAGGTAAGCCGCCAGGTAACCCAGGAAACCTTGAACGGGTCCCGGCAAAAAGATGTATGGATATCCCCAAGTTCAGAATTATATGTCCTGGTCTACATGGAAACCCATGGAGTCAAGCAGTCGATCAGGAACCAGGTAGTTTCTTCCTATAAAAAAGAAGATGCCAAATGGCAAGCTTTCCAGGCCAAAAACGCCGGTAAAGAACTGGATAAAGAGATTGAAAAAACATTTAAATAACCGCCATGGGCGGACCAGGAATTTTACCCTTGGTTCCGTCCACAACAAAAATTGAAACTGGCTCCTGGTATATCGGGAGTTTCATACAAAATCACATAAAGCTGAAGGCAAAATATGAAATCGATCCAGGCACAATTCCAAAAAGACCCCCGGGAAATCAAGATCAAGGCAGAGGCGCAACAAGAGGACTGGCCACAGGTGTGCCACAGGTTTAATGATGATGTGGAAAGGGTTTGTGATGTCACCGACCTTGGGGATTATACCGCTCTTTATCAATGTTTTGATGATATGAACAAAAAATCTTTCTATCTCGTGGAAGAGGACAAGGCCCTATTCCGGATGAAACGAAGACACTTTCTGGATAACATCGGCCAGACAGATGCCTGAAAGCCGGCATCAAAGATGAAGTTCTTCCGCCCATTGGGAAAATCGTGCGGCGTGACCTGGATCAATTTTTGCCAGGTCATCTGCGATCAGCAACGGAGTAAGTATCCTATCACGGTTTTCCTTTATTTTTGAAAAATACTTATCCGCACAGCAGATAATTTTTTCTTCAAGGGAGACAGGAACCATCTCCCTTTTGGGCAGGGGCAGCCCCCCCTTGATAATATTATCAAGGGTGATGCCTGCCCCGGTATGCCGTTCTGCCACAAGCCCGAATCCAGGATCAAGCCCATGTTCATCTAAAAGCCTGCGCCCCAGATATCCATGGCAAATATAAGCAAATTTACCTTTACAGCCCAGGGACTCGGCCCGGGTCATAAAAATCCCTATATCATGGAGCATGGCAGCTTTTTCAATAAACCCAAGATCTGGTGTCAAATGGGCAAGATTGCCGGCAATCTCAAGACTTTTCTGGGCAACCTTATGACTATGGTCCACCAGAATTTTATACAGGGAAGATCCCTTTGGATAATATGTTTCAATGACAATAAGGGGATCCATGGGTTTTAAGATAAAAGAACCCCTTCTATAAAGGGATCTAAATCCCCATCCAACACCCTGTCTACATCCCCTATTTCAAGGTTGATCCTATGATCCTTGACCATACGATAGGGATGGAGAACATAGGATCGAATCTGGCTTCCCCAGGCAATATCATCTTTTCCGTCATGGAGATTCTGCATTTTTTGGTTCAGTTTCTCTTTTTCCAGTTGATAAAGGCGGGATTTCAAAACCTTAAAGGCAATCTCCTTATTCCTGTGCTGGGAGGATTCTTGCTGGCACTGGGCCACAACCCCCGAGGGCAGATGGGTGATGCGGACGGCTGAACTGGTTTTATTCACATGTTGCCCCCCGGCACCGCTGGCCCGGTAGACATCAATGCGCAACTCACTTTCATCAATGTCAATTTTAATTTCATCCTTTATTTCAGGATAAACAAAAACAGAGGCAAAGGAGGTGTGGCGCTTTCCGCCGGCATTAAAGGGAGATATACGAACCAATCGGTGAACACCAGATTCCACCTTCATAAATCCATAACAATTTTCACCTGAAACCCGGAGAGTCGCCCCCTTAAGTCCCGCTTCATCCCCGGGTTGATAATCGATAATTTCTAATTTATATCCTTTTTTATCGATCCACCGGGTGTACATCCTGAATAATATTTCAGCCCAGTCCTGGGAATCGGTACCTCCAGCCCCGGCATTGATGGAGACCAGGGCATCCCGTGCATCATCTTCACCATTCAGGGTAATATCCACGGAAAATTTCTTTATTTTATTTTCCAGAGCTGCCAGAAGGCCTGCCACCTCACCCTCACTTTCCTTGTCGGATTCTTCCTGGGCCATCTCCAGCAAAAGATCCGCCTCTTCAATATCGTCGTAAATAGACCGGCAGCTTTCAAGGAGGTTGGACAAGGTTGTCCGCTCTTTTAACAGTTCCGTCGCCTTGTCCGCGTCATCCCAAAAATCCTGCCTGGCAATGAAATGTTCCAGTTCCCGGAGGCGTTTCTCCTTTACAGGGAGGTCAAAGATACTCCTTGAGTTTATCTACTTTAGCGAAAAAAGATGAAATAGTCTGTTTTAAATCGGCGCTCATTTTTAGATTCTCCTCAAGATTTTGTTTACACCTTTTACCATGAAACCAAGGCAGATTGCAACCAATGCAGCCATGGCAAGCAAATCCCCATAACGGGTATAAAAAGTTATCTCTTTTACGACCGGGACAGGCTGGGTGATGGCCGCAGTTGTAAAAAGAGAGGTCTCTTCCAGGACCCTGCCGCAAGGATCGATAAATCCGGATATTCCGGTGTTGGCCGCCCGGACAACGCTCCTGCGATTTTCAACCGCCCGGAGCACAGCAAAAGAAAAATGTTGCCTGGCCGCAGAGGTTCGTCCAAACCAGGCATCATTTGTCATGGTGGTCAAAATATCTGCACCGTTTTTGACAAAATCCCGGGACAGGCTGGGGAAAAGGATTTCAAAACAGATCAGCACACCGGTTTTATGATCGTTGAAAACCAAGGGGATAAAAGAGTTCTCTCCTCTGCTAAAATTTCCGGCCTGGGCTGTGAGCTTTCCTAAAAAAGTTAAATAGTTTCCCAGGGGAACATATTCTCCAAAGGGGACCAAATGAGTCTTATCGTAGATAGCGGTCACAAGGGCGAGATGATTGAGCATATAGGCCCGATTATAAAACCTTAAATCTTCCTTGCTCCTTTCAAAGGCGGGACTACCCAGGAGAAAATTAGTTTTTGCCTTTCTTATACAGGCATCCACCCGGTTGGAATTAACAATATCAAACCCATAATAAAAAGGAAGAGCCGTTTCCGGCCAGATAATAAGCGCAGGTTTTGTTTTTGCCATCTCCAGGGACAGGCTGGTATATTTATCCAGGGTGGCATCTTTAAAAGCCTTATCCCATTTAAGATCCTGCCTGATATTACCCTGGATAACGCAAATTTTTAGTTTTGAGGAGTTATGCATCAAGGTATCAATTTCCTGGAGCCTGACCCTGCCATAGCCCCAGGCTGCGGTCATAAGCACCAGGGTATAACCAAAGATAGTCAGCATTGCCCAGCAAGAAGTCCTCTTTGGAGTTGATAATGGTTTGACAAACAAAAAAAGCTGGGCCAGGAAAAAATTACAGAGTACAATTAAAAAAGAGATCCCTAAAACCCCAGTCAGATCCGCTATCTGGACAAGTGTTTGGTTTAAATACTGACTATACCCCAAAACACCCCAGGGAAATCCGGTGAAGGCATAGGTTCTGATATATTCCAATCCCACCCAGAGACAGGCACCGGCCAGGGGCAAAAAAATCGGTAAGCTATCCAGTTTTTTTATCAAAAAAGTAAAAACCCCGACATAGAGAGCAAGGTAAAGACTCAACAGGGCCAAAATTGAAACACCAAGCACAAGATTAAGACCGCCATAAGTCGTCACCGTGGGCACAATCCAATAGATCAGGGTCATATAATGAATAAATCCAGTCGTAACTCCGGCATAAAATGATTGTTTTGGTGTCATGGACTGAATGGAGATCACCAGGGGAACCAGGGCAATAAAAGCAAGGGGATACAGCCCTAAATCAGGAAAAGAAGCTGTCAGCATCAATCCACTGATCAGTGCCGGAAAATAGGTTGTTACAAAGAGCAAGTTTTGTTTATGGTACATTTTTCTTCTGGGCCTCAATTGTATGAAAAAAAGTCTGCTATACTTATCAATAAGTCAAACTCCCGTCAATTCATGAAATAAGAACCCCCAGTTTTTATGATTACACTTTACAATCGTGCACTCAAATGGTATTTTTGCCCATCGTTCAGATGATCGATCTAATAGATCAGGAGTGTTGGTTATGGAACATATAAAAATCCGATTTGGGGAAAATATTGAGGCCCGTGCCTCCGGGGATAAATCCTTTGAACAGAGGTTTCAATCGGTCAACCCCATGTTCTGTTTTTCAAAACGTGTCTGGAAACCCCAGATGGATATATTTGAAACAAGAGATGAAATTATTATCCAGGCGGAAATTGCCGGAGTAAACAAAAGAGATATCATCATCGAAGTTAATAACAAGGCGGTTAAAATTACCGGCAGAAGAAAAAACAATCAGCCTGATCCCACAGCCACCTTCCGACTTGCTGAAATCCAATTTGGTCTATTTGAGCGGGTTCTTTATCTACCCAACATCATAGATGTTGAAAAGGTATCGGCCTTGTTATCCAACGGATTTTTGGAGTTAACCCTGGGGAAACTTTTCAATAAACACATAAAGCAAAAAACCAATGTTTCCCTGGATTTTATTTAAGCTATTATTCCAAAAGGAATCCGAATGGATGACCTGAAACATTCCTCAGCACATATAGCAACCAATGATATTCCCAGGAAAATTCCTGTCCTGCCCATTGTTGATACCAATCTGTTTCCCAAGATGGTACTGCCCCTGGTGTTGATTCAAAAGGAAGCCATTGAGTTGATTGATGAAGCCATGGCCGGTAACAGGATGTTGGGACTGTTATTATCAAAACGATCCGACCTGGACTCGAAACATACAGCAAACGATCTCCACCGCATCGGCACCGTGGCCGTGATTTTAAAAATGTCCAAAATGGAAGATGAAAAAGCCCAGTTACTCATCCAGGGACTCAACCGATTCAAGGTGGTTAAATTTCTCCAGGGCAAGCAGTATATGCAGGCTGAAATTCAGGTCATGGCAAGCAAAAATACAGGTCGGTACAAAGAGAACCGAGCGCTCATGTCCAATATCGTGGAACAATATGAAAAAATTGTCGCCCTTTCCCCGGGATTACCCTCGGAGATGGGACACATGATCAAATCTCTCCAGGAACCAAATGTACTGGCAGATATGGTGGCGTCCACCATCAATGCTCCGGTGAAGGAAAAACAAAAGGTTGTTGAGCTGCTGGATGTCAACCTCAGGCTAAAAAAGGTGACCCGCCTGGTCAATGACCAACTTGAAATCCTTGAAATGGGATCTAAGATCCAGAACCAGGTCAAGGAAGACATGGATAAGCGGCAACGGGAATATTACCTTCGCCAACAATTAAAAGCCATCAAAGAAGAGCTGGGAGAAACCGAAGATGAACGCCTTGAAATCAGGGAATACAAGACTCTGATAGAAAAAAATCTGCCCGATGAATCCAGAAAGGAAGCGGAGCGGGAATTGAGGCGTTTATCCAGAATGCATCCTTCTTCATCTGAATATGTGGGAGCGACAACCTATCTGGACTGGCTCACCTCCCTGCCCTGGCAAGAAAAATCCAAAGACCGGCTGGATATCAAAGAAGCCAGAAATATTTTGAACCACGACCATTACGGCCTGGAAAAACCAAAAAAACGCATCCTGGAATATTTAGCGGTCCGAAAATTAAAAAAAGATTCCAAAGGCCCCATCCTCTGTTTTTCAGGTCCTCCTGGCACGGGAAAAACTTCCCTGGGCCGGTCCATTGCCAAGGCCCTGGGACGAAAATTTGTCCGTGTCGCCCTAGGGGGCGTCCGGGATGAAGCTGAGATCAGGGGCCATAGAAGAACTTATGTGGGAGCTCTTCCCGGACGAATTATCCAGCAATTACGCAAGGTCGGTAAAAACAATCCCGTCTTTTTGCTGGATGAGATTGACAAGGTCAGCTCCTCCTACCAAGGAGATCCTTCCTCGGCTCTCCTGGAAGTTCTGGACCCGGAACAAAACTTTTCTTTCACCGATCATTACCTGGACCTGCCATTTGATCTGTCGGATGTCATCTTCCTGACCACGGCCAACGTAATCCACACCATCCCGCCCCCCCTGCTGGACAGAATGGAAGTGTTGGAACTTAACGGGTATACCGAAGATGAAAAACTCAAAATTGCCACCCGGTATCTGATCCCCAAACAACGGGATGCCAACGGGCTTTTAGCCAACCAGATACGATTCACCCCCGGGGCTGTCAAAAAAATCATTGCAGGCTATACCCGGGAGGCAGGATTACGAAATCTGGAACGGCGGATCGGAGCGATCTGTCGGGGAGTTGCCTCCGAGGTTGCCGAAAAAAAAACAACCGATCTTGTGATCCGCCAGGACAATATTAAAAAATATCTGGGGCCGGTTCAGAACATGCCCTATCTGGACTTAAAAATTAAGACGCCTGGTGTGGTGGTGGGACTTGCCTGGACCCCCTTTGGCGGTGAAATCCTCTTTATTGAAGCGGTTGCCATGCGGGGAAACCAGAGGCTCACCCTGACCGGTCAGCTGGGGGATGTAATGAAAGAATCCGCCAGCACTGCCTTAAGTTTTATCCGGGCCAATTTTGAAAAACTCAAAGTGGATGAGACTTTTTTTGAAAATCATGATATCCATATCCATGTGCCAGAAGGCTCCATTCCCAAGGATGGCCCCTCGGCTGGCGTGACCATGCTCACCGCCCTGGTCTCTTTAATTTCCGGCAAACGAGTATGCCCGAGACTTGCCATGAGCGGAGAGATCACCCTCAGAGGAGAGGTACTGCCGGTGGGAGGAATTAAGGAAAAGGTGATTGCCGCCCACAGGGCCGGAATCAAAATCCTTATTTTACCCCTGTGGAATAAAAAAGATATGGAAGATATACCTGACCATATCAAGGACAATATGGACTTTTTTTTCACCGATAAAATGGAAGATGTATTGAGCAAAGCATTTAATATATGATGGAAAAACAATTATACCCGCCAAAAATTCAATTCAAATTTCTCCTGATCATTTTTGCCCTGGTGCTGGTTACAGGATGCGGCAAAAAAACAAATGTTCCCTATGGCAAACAATCATTCGGGTATAAATCCTCCCCTGCCACCCAAAGACCCTATACCATAAAAGGTAAGAAATATACTCCCATGCCCCACTCCCATGGATATATGGAAAAGGGGGTAGCTTCCTGGTATGGAAAAAAATTCCACGGCAGAAAAACCTCCAACGGAGAAACCTATAATATGTACGCCATGACCGCTGCCCACAAGACTCTCCCCATGGGAACCTGGGTAAAGGTTTACAACCTTGACAGCCATCAGGAAATCATTGTCAGGATCAACGACAGGGGCCCCTTTATTACGGGCAGGATCATTGACCTTTCCTATATGGGAGCCAAAAAAATCGGCATGGTAGGCCCTGGTACAGCCCGGGTAAAGGTCACCGCCCTTGGAAAGGCAACCTCTTACTCCAAAAAGACCCGGGAGCCCGTGGCATTTAAACCCATCAATTATTGGCAGGGCAATTTTACCGTCCAGGTGGGGGCTTTTAAGGTAAAAAAAAACGCACAAAATTTGCGTAAAAAATTATCACACACCTATCTAAACGCCCATATCGTTCCCTATGAGGATGACCGTGGTTGGTTTTACCGGGTCAGAATCGGAAAATTCTCCAAGCTTAACAATGCCGTCCAATTCAGCGAAAAGCTCATGGCCGAGGGGCATAAACTAACCTTTGCCGTTGCAGAATAAGGACAAAAAATGAAGTATACCGTTTTTCTAGACCGGGATGGAGTAATCAACCAGGATTCTTCCGCCTATATCAAGTCCCCCGACGAGTTTCATTTTATCCCCAAAAGTTGTGAGGCCATTTCCCTTCTCACCCACCACGGATTTAATGTTATCCTGATCACCAACCAATCAGCCATTGGCCGAAAAATGATAACCCAAAGGGTATTGGATACCATATTTGACAAACTAAAAACCGGTGTAACAAAGGCTGGTGGGCATATCATGGATATTTTTTTTTGTCCCCATACCCCGGACGCAGGATGTGACTGCCGCAAACCTCTTCCGGGAATGATTACCAGGGCCCAAAATATTTACAACCTGGATCCGGACCATTGCATGATGGTAGGAGACAGTGCCAAGGATATCGAATGCGGCCTGGCCGGAGGATGTGCTAAAACTCTTTTGGTGGC
This sequence comes from Desulfobacteraceae bacterium, assembly GCA_024226935.1. Classification (GTDB taxonomy): domain Bacteria; phylum Desulfobacterota; class Desulfobacteria; order Desulfobacterales; family Desulfobacteraceae; genus NBML01. Next base: position 13,739 of record JAAELK010000043.1, on the reverse strand, counting down.
CACCGGCAATGGGGAAAAGGCAAGAAAAACCCTTGCAGCCAAAGGCATATTTCCTGATTTTTATGGAAAAGACCTGTTTGAAGCAGCTCTTTGGATCATCCGACACGTGAAACCTGCATGATTACCGTCAAAGGAATTTTATCCCGACTCACATATCAAAACCCAGACAATCATTATACCGTCTGTAAGATACAGGTTCCAGAAATCCATGATCAGATTACAGTGGTGGGGCATTTAGCAGGAGTAACCCAGGGCGAGTCTCTGACCATCACGGGCAAATGGATATCCCATCCCAAATATGGAGACCAGTTTGAGGCCGCAAGCTATCAGGTAACTTTGCCGGCAACAATCTCAGGAATCAGAAAATATCTGGGGTCGGGTATGATAAGGGGTATCAGCAAAGGCCTGGCCAATCGGATTGTAGACAATTTTAAGGAAAACACCCTGGAAATCATTGAAAATGAACCGGACAAATTGGAAACAATCCACGGCATCGGTAAAGCCAAACGAGAACTCATTGAAAACGCCTGGAATAAACATCACTCGGTCCGTCGAGTCATGCAATTTCTCCAGGACAACCAGGTTGGAATCTTCCATGCCGGTACAATTTTAAAAACCTATGGCTCCAACGCCCTGAATGTCCTCAGGACAGATCCCTATCTCCTGGCAAAGGATATCACCGGGTTTGGTTTTCAGACCGCTGATACTATTGCAAGAACGGCCGGCAGCAAAAAAGAGGATGAAAACAGGCTCCAGGCCTGTCTGATCTGCCAATTGCTCATGGAGGAACAAGAGGGCCATGTCTATGCCCGAAAACCGGATCTGCTCGCTGCCTGCTCCATGATGGGAGGAGTGGATACCCATTTATTTGAAGCACCCCTCAGGGAATTGGCAAAATTAAAAGAGCTGGTGATTGAAGTTCCCGGGGAGAAAACAGACACCGGGGAAACCCACGATTGCACAAAGATCTACCTGGCAAGACTTTTCAGGGCAGAATCGAGTATTGCCGACAAGATCAAAGCTCTTCTGACCCTGCCCGTTGCCAACTACAAAATCAGCGAAAATCAGATTTTAGAAGAGGTGTTGACCAGTCTTGCCATCAAATTGTCCCGGGAACAACTGGATGTGGTCACCCGGGTATTGCAGCAAAAGATTGCAGTAATCACCGGAGGACCCGGCACCGGAAAAACCACCCTGATCCGTGCTCTTTGCACGGTATTGAGAAAACTGAATCTGACCGTGGTCCTGAGTGCCCCCACAGGCCGGGCTGCCCGGCGTCTATCCGAAGTGACCGGCAAAAAAGCCTTTACCCTGCACAAGCTTTTAGGATTTAACCATGAAACCGGGAGTTTTGACAAAAACTTTACCAATCCCCTGGACCTGGATGTTTTTGTGGTGGATGAAGCATCCATGGTGGATACCCATCTCATGCACCACCTGGTGGAAGCCATGCCTGCCACGGCCTGTCTCATCCTTGTGGGTGATACCTTTCAACTGCCTTCGGTGGGACCGGGAAATGTACTATCCGATATTATTACCTCGGATCAGGTGCGGGTCTTTTCTTTAACTAAAATTTTCCGCCAGGCCAAGCAAAGCCCCATTGTCACCCATGCCCACAATATTCGCGATGGGCAGATGCCTGATTTTAAAGAAGCAACACCAGAAAAGCTGTCTGAATTTTATTTTATTGAAAAACAATCCCCCAGAAAGGTGGTGGAGACCATATTGGAATTGTGCTCAAAACGAATTCCTGCGGCCTTTCCCCACCTCAAGGACATCCAGGTGCTCAGCCCCATGCACAAAGGCGAAGCCGGTACCATCAATTTAAACCAGCAACTCCAGAGAGTTCTCAATGATACCCAAAACGGTATTGAGAGCCGGGGATCTGTTTTTAAATCGGGAGACAAGGTGATGCACCTGAAAAACAACTATGAAAAAGAGGTGTTTAACGGGGATATAGGTGTGGTCCATGAAGTCAATAAGGCGGAAGGCCTGGTGCTGGTAGACTATGACGGCCGCATTGTCTCCTATGACCTTCTGGAACTGGAGGAATTGACCCTGGCCTATACCATATCTGTTCATAAATCCCAAGGGTCTGAATATGGTGCAGTAATCATTGCTCTGACCACGGCCCATTTCCCCCTACTCCAGCGCAATCTTCTATATACAGCCATGACCCGGGGCAAACATCTGGTCATCATTGTAGGAACTTTTCGGGCCTTTGAAATTGCCTTTCAAAATAATAAAACCGCCCGGCGCCTGTCGGGTCTGCGCAAAAAACTCATGGAATAATCAACCAGTTCGACAAAAATCCTACCGCACTTTTCGGGGAGCCCCCCCCCATCTTGATATTATTTTTGGGGAAAATTTGTTTTTCCAACGATATTTAAAAAATTAGATTATTTTAATTGCTTTTTTAAAAAAAATAAAATAGCTTTCGTACGAGACAATCTTTAATCGTCGTTCGCTAAAAAAATAATTATTCACAAGGAGAAAGAGATGAAACTTTGGAAAACCTTGATCATTATGGTGGTGATATGTTTGATATCTGTAGCCAATGGATTATGTGAAGACAACAGCTTTGTTGTGGATGAGAATGGGAATGTCGGGGTTGGGGCGGCTTCACCAACTGCTAAATTACATATTAAAGCTACCACGGCAAATAACCCTACTTTACTTGAAGTTTTAGATACTAAAGGCACGCCTGGGCCTTTGATGAATATTTTAGATACAGAACACTATAGTGGAAAAGAATTATTACGCCTTACAGCAGATTCCGACGCAGATGCGGGGGGTCCCTTTTACACAGTCTTTACAGCAGCTGGAAATGTAGGTGTCGGAACCGCTTCACCGACTGCGAAACTTCATGTTCAAGCTACCACAGCAAATGATCCTACTTTACTTAGAATTTCAGACACGTCTGGTACAACTGGGCCTTTGGTGAATATTTTAGATACTGAACATAGCGGAAAAGAATTATTACGTCTTACAGCAGATTCCGACGCAGATGCTGGAGGTCCCTTTTACACAGTCTTTACAGCAAGTGGAGATGTCGGTATTGGAACAACAACACCTTCTTACAAACTTGATGTCAACGGCACCATTCGAGGCAAAAATTTAACTCCATCCGATGCCAGATGGAAAACAAACATCAACACCATGGAAAATTCATTGGAAAAGGTTTCAAAACTTCGGGGTGTAACATATGAGTGGGCAGAGCCTTCCAGGGGAACAGGCAACCACATCGGTGTTATTGCCCAGGAAGTAGAAGTGATATTTCCCGAAGTTGTTTCAACGGATAATGAAGGTTATAAATCCGTGGCCTATTCAAATCTTGTGGCACCTCTGATTGAAGCTGTCAAAACCCTCAAGACTGAGAATGACCAGCTAAAACAGGATAATAAAGAGATAAGGCAACAACTGGCAAAAATAATGACCATGCTTGAAAAACTCCAGTAAAAACAATTATTTTTTCAACGGGAAAAACAAATGAAAAAGCTGCTTTTTTTGCTCTTCATCTTAATATGGGCTGGTTTTCATGTTTCTTTTGTGGCGGCTGACGATCTGTATCTGAAAGGGGAGATCAATTCAGGATTTTACCATAATTTTGATGGAGATATCATTGCCGGAAAAGAGATTGATTCTGATGCCCCGTGCAGCATCAAAGCCGGCAGCAAGGTGATCGCTGTGCCCTCGGGAAAGCTGATATTAAAAAAAGGTTTTTCCATTGAAAAAAATGCCAGCTTCACAGGGGTGGTTGCTACAAGTACAGATTCGGATTCAGACGGCATCCCGGATTGGTGGGAACACTTATACGGCCTTGACCCGTTGATTGCAGATGATGCGGCCCTGGACCAGGATTATGATGGAATTTCCAATTTCATGGAGTTCCTGGGGCTTACTGATCCCAATGTCCATGAAGCCCCGATTATTAAATTGTTCACAGCTCAACCCCAGGCTGTTCTGCCTGGGGCCGTCACCAGATTGACATGGGAGAGCAGGTTTACAGAAAAAACCAGGCTTGAGCCGGGTAGTATGGACTGGCAGCCTGCCAACGGCACAGCCCTGATCAAACCTTCCAGTACCACAACCTATATTTTGATTGCAACAGGCCCAGGTGGTACCACTACAAAGGAAATTACCATTACTGTAAATCCGGCCCTGCCCAGGATAGTGTTCAATGCTTTTCCCCTAACCATATATTCCGGCGCATTAACCCGGTTGTCGTGGACAGTGCCCAATGCAGACACAATCACCATTGACAATGGTATCGGTACTGTGGCAGCCCAGGGGCAAATCAGCTTGAATCCCCTTCAAGATACTGCCTACAGGTTAACTGCAGAAAATCAGGAAGGACAGACTTCGGCCGAAATCGTGATTTCAGTCCAACAGCCAAGACCAAAGATTACTTTGACAGCCCATCCCATCATTGTTTCCCCGGGCCAGGCTATCTCCTTGTCCTGGACCTCCCAGAATGCTTCTGCCGGTAGTATTGATCAGGGAGTTGGCCTGGTCAGTGAACAAGATATAGGATCAGGCACCATGGAGGTGATTCCAAACGGCTTGACAACCTATACCATAATAGTGACAGGTCCCGGCGGCAGCGCCTCGGCCAAAGTTGTGGTGGGGGACGAAACTGATACTGATGCCGACGGCATTCCTGATGTCTGGGAGATCACCCATGGCATGGATGCAGCAGATCCAGGGGATGCGGCCCTGGATTATGATGGAGACCTGCTTTCCAATAAAATAGAATATGATCAAAACAAAGATCCCGAAAGTTATGATGGAGAAAATATCCTGGTGTCGGATTCTCTTTTTGGCACCATTGTTTCCGGCGGCAGCCTCGTGGTCAATTCCCTGACAAATAACACTGCCAGTGTCTCTTCTGATAAAGCACTGGTGCTTAAGGCCAATTGCAAAGTGATTATCAATCCTGTGTTCAAAGTGCCCAAAGGGGCCCGTCTGTCGATCCAATCCGGGGACTGCGATAAGCTTCCCGATGATTGGGAAATTGCTGTATTTGGAACAACAGAGTACAGCCATGGGGATGATCCTGATAATGACGGCCTGAGCAATTACCAGGAATATCTTATCAATTCCGATCCCCTGTCTGGCAACGGGGATACCGATGGGGATGGCCTTGAAGACCAATGGGAGCTTGTCCATTTCAACAACTTGGACCAAGGGTATGAAGGGGACGCAGATGGTGACGGGGTATCCAATGGTAATGAACAGCTGACCGGAACAGACCCTGCAGATGTTTATTCCATCCCCAAGCCCGGCAACTATTATGAATATGATGCGCTTGGCAGAATCAAGCGCCTAGCAAGAATCAAATAGTCAGGATTCAAGAGGGGAAAACCATGGGTTTACGATCTTTAATTTGTCTTATCATCTTTTTTTTCTCCACCCTGTTTACAGGATTTAGCCTGGCTGAGGAATCCGGCTCAAGTTCCCAGAACATTGAAGCTCAGTCGGCTCCTGTTCCCAGCACCATGATCTTTACTGGGGCCGCCACCTATTCCATTCCAGTGGAGGTGTTGCCAGGCAGAAATAATCTGGCTCCCAACCTGACTCTATCTTATAACAGTTTTTCAGGGAACGGCTGGCTTGGCCTTGGCTGGAATCTTGGGCTCCCTGCCATCCAGCGGGCTGGCAAACGGGGAGTGGATTATTCTGCAGATGATTTTCTGGCAGGATCTGATGAACTGGTCCAGCGGCCTGACTGGGGCCCCGGCTATTACGGTCTGAAGATCGAAAAATCCTTTTCCAGATATTATTATGACGGCACCTCCTGGGAGGTCACCGCCAAAAACGGAATGCGTTTTTTTTACGGCCTGAACCAGGATGCAGTCATGGGCAAAGACAGCAACAACACATTTATCTGGCTGCTGTCCAGGGTAGAGGATACCAACGGCAACTTTTTTACTGTCACCTATGTTAGAGACCAGGGCCAGCTTTATATGGGTTCCATTGATTATACCGGCCATGTTTCAGGCCTTGCCCCCTCCAACCGGGTGGAGTTTGAGCTTGAAGACAGGCCCGATCCCCTGATCTCCTACGCATCTGGGAAAAAAATCACAACAGCCAAACGTCTTAAGGCCATCAAAATCTATAACCAGGACAATAATTTGAGCAGAGCCTTCCAACTTTTTTATGACCAGAATGCCCCCTTGAATCTGTCCCGGCTGATCCGGGTCCAGCGTCTGGGATCGGATGGTATCAGTATTTTGCCCCCTGTGGAAATTGAATGGAATAACCAAAATCAGGTTGTTTTTGAAGATGCAGTGATCACAACCTCCCCTGGTTCTGACAAAGCAGGTTATCTCAGATTTGCCAATCTTGACGGAGATGGTAAAGATGATATGGTCACCCATGACGCAAACGGCAATGTCTATACCCAGTTAGGCCTTGGGGACGGCACCTTTGAAAGCCATCAGGCCACAAGCGGACCGGAAGGCAAGGGACCTGGATATCTTACACTGGCAGATATCAATGCAGACGGCCTTACAGACCTGATCAAGTACGATGGATCAGGTACAGTCTATTATGCCTTTTCAAAGGGAGACAGCACCTTTAGTGATTTCACCCAACACAGCGGTCCTGGCGGAAATGGCCAGTGGAAGGTCAAGGTCGTGGATATAAACGGCGATGGTGCAGGGGATCTGATCAAATCCTCAGGCTCTACAACCATCTATGTTTATATGTTTGATAAGAACAGCAACACCTTTTCAGATACCTATAAAAAGCAGGACGGCCCCGGGGGCGGGTTGGGCAAAGAATTTATCCTTGACGTGAACATGGACTCCTACGCTGATCTTCTTAAATGCGATGACTCTGAAAAGCTTTATATATTCAAGTCCAATAAGCTTGATGGATTTGAAACCGATCATACAACTTTTACAGCACCTGGCCTGAAAAAAGGGTATGTGCGGTTCGGGGATGTAAATGCAGATGCCAGTGTTGATCTGATCATCCACAAGGATGACGGCACGGTCAATGTTTACCCAGGCAATGGCCTGGGCTCCTTTGATTCCACTCCTGTCACCCATAAGGGCCATGGCGGAGACAAAGCTAACAGGGTTCAGATAAGGGATGTAAACGGCGACGGCTTCAGCGATCTTGTAAAGGAAAATAAAGAGGGCAATATTTTTATCTATCTTTCCATTCCAGGTAACTGGGCCTTTGAAAAAGATCCCACCTATTCCCAGGCAAAGCCCCTTTCCGCCATGGGGGAGGGGATTATCTTCAATGATGTGACAGGCGACGGGAGACCGGATTTTGTTCGTCAGGCCGATAACGGCGATGTCCACTGCTTTACCGCCAAAGGATTCGGTACTCCAGGTCTTATGACCAAGGCCAGAATCGAAAATGGCGCATCCATTTCCATGGATTATACCCTGTCCACCAATTTTACCCATACGCTCATGCCCAATAAGATGTTTCTTGTGGGTGTAAGGACAGTTGAGGACGGTTTTGGCAACCTTTCTGCTGAAAACTTTGAATATGCCCAGGGGCTTTATGATTATGGAGAACGAGAATTTCGGGGCTTTGGGTTTGTCAAAAAAACAAATCCCAATGGAACAGTTGCAAAGACCTGGTTCCACCAGGACAGATACTTCAAGGGTGCTTCCTACAAGGAAGAGTTATGGGATATCGGTGAAAAAGCAAAGCTCGCCTTGACCACCAACACCTATAAAACCGCCCCAATTGATTCGCCGAACCTGGATATCGTTTTTGCCAGGCTGGTTCAAAACCGGACACAAAAATACGATGCCCAGACTGTATTTACCCAAAAGGATATTATTTATGATGATGATACTGGAAATCCGGTTACAGCCACCCTGTCCGGCACAGGAGCCGAAGATCTGATCACCCAGATGGAGTATGAGCTATACAGCGGGGCAAAGGGCCGAATCTGGAGAAAGACCCAGGAGACCCTCAGGGGTAAAGACTCAGGCAAGGTGCGGGAGCAGTACTTTGCCTACGATCCTGATACCGGGAATTTGATCACGGAATCGGCCTGGCTGGCAGATGGCTTTAATCCTGAAATCTCCTATGGTTATGATATATACGGCAATCAGACCAGCGTGACCGACGCCCTTGGTTTTACCTCCACCCTGGAATATGATGCAAAAACCCAGACCTTTCCTGTCCGTGCTTTCAAACCCCAAACCAACGGCATGGTCCTGGGCGTGGAAACTGTTTATAACCCTCTTTATGCAAAACCTGATTTTATAACCGATGAAAATGGCAACACAACCTATTATACCTATGATGTTTTTGGAAGAGAGACCAGGATTCAGGCTCCTGATGGCGGATTGATTGTTCAGGAATATTATGATTTTCTGGTTCCAAGAAAACAGGTAACCAAAATCAAGGAAAATAAAACCGCAGACCTTGAGACGATGGCCTTTACCTATGTGGATGGCCTGGGACGTCCCATCCAGTCTGTAAGCCAGGGGCAGGGCCAGTATATCATTGTCAAAAAACATTATGATAACATGGGCAGGGAGTATCTCAGCCAGGGGCCTTTTTTTTCAAACACCTATGACTGCCCCCAGCCCCTGCCGGCAACCTATCCCTATGTCAAAACCTATTTTGATACCCTGTCCAGACCCATGATGGTGGAAACTGTAGGAGACACTCAAGGAGTCCCCATTATTTCCTCCTTCATCTATTCAGGCTTTAATATGACAGCCATCGATCCCGATAACGGCAGAAAGGATGAAATCAAGGATTATCTTGGCAGGGTCACACAAATCATTCAGTATACAGATACAGAAACCATCCACACCCGGTATCAATATAATGCAGCCAAGGATTTACTTTTGGTCACCAACCACAATGGTGATCAAACCCGAATAACCTACGACACCCTGGGCAGGAAAACCTCCATGGATGATCCTGACATGGGGCACTGGGAATATACCTATGATGCAAACGGCAATCTTTTAACCCAGACAGATGCCAAGGGGCAGGTCATCCGCTTTGGCTACGACAATCTGGGCAGAATTTTGACAAAGAAGTGCTTTGCAGACACAACTGCCACAGAGCCTCTGGCTCCTGAAACCATCACCTATGCCTATGATAACTCCAACATAGCCAACGGTCTTGGCCGTCTTTATACCGTGACCCGCGGCGATACCCAGACCGTCTATGACACCTATGATGTCATGGGCAGGGATAAAATCATCTCCAAAATGATCAAGGGCCAGCGCTATACCACATCCAAAACCTATGATCTTACCGGCAAGGTTGTGAAACTGACCTATCCTGATCTTTATGAGGTCTATTATGACCATTATGCTGGTACTGGTCTTTTAAAAGAGACCCAGGGGAAAGCCCATGGTGAAACCCAAAAAAACAGCCTTGCCTATTTTGATCAATACGAGCCCACGGGTAAGATGGGGCAGGTTTACTACGGCAATGACGCTTTTACTTCCTATTTTTATAATCCAGGCTCCACACGCCTTGCCGCCATACAGACCATCGATTCCACAGGCCTTTATCTCCAGGACTTAAGCTATGATTACACTTTGGCAGGAGATATTGCAAGAATTGTTGATACAGGTAACAATATCACCCGGGAATATACCTATGATCGCCTTCACCGCCTTACTGCAGAGCATATCCCCAATGAGGGGGTACCCATCAATGGGATGGATGTTCTGGCCTATACCCATAAAAATCCCGAACATATCAACGGAGTTTCGGCCATCAGCCGCAATGGAGCCAATGCAGCCTATATTTATGATGAAAACGGCAATATGACGCTAAGCCCTGATCTTGCAGACCAGGATCACACCCCAAGGAAGATCACCTATAACACCGATAATATGCCGATCCAGATAATAAAAGGGGATACAGTGGTGGACTTTGTCTATGACGGTCACGGTACCCGTGTGGCCAAAATCGTAAACAGTTCAAACACCACCATATATGCAGGGGAACATTTTGAGGTTAAAAACGGGGTTACAACCAAATATATTTTTGCAGGCAATCTTAGAATTGCCATGATCCAAAATAACGAAACTTTGTTTATCCACAAGGATCACCTGGGAAGCTCCACTGTCATAACAGATGCCACAGGCACCATAAAAGGCAACCAGCAAACATCCTATATGCCCTTTGGCATGACCCGGGGCAACACCAATATCACAGAAACAGACTATAAATTCACAGGCCAGGAGTTTGACGGGGAAACAGGCCTCTACAACTATAACGCAAGGCTCTACGATCCTGTCATAGGCGTGTTTATCACCGCAGATACAATAGTCCCTGACCCCACCAACCCCCAGACCATGAACCGGTATAGCTATTGCGGTAATAATCCCCTCATCTATGTTGATCCATCAGGACATTTTAGCTGGAAAAAATTTATTGGAGAATTATTATTTGATCCAGTAACAGCCTCAGCCAATGCCCTAGCAGATATCGGGATTGACCTCACACCCAGCAATACTATTCAAAATATAATGACAGGTATTAATAATGGCATGCAAAATTCTGTGAGCCCTGCAAATGCCATTGCAAATGGAGGAGGTCTGGGTGGACTTGCCTGGCTAATCGGAGGAAACCCCTCTTATTCCCATGATGATGGCTGGGGGGTGCATGCAGGGGGCGCATATTATTGTTTTTTTGGATCAACGGACTGGCAGGAACGAGGTTATAATAGTGGATGGTCCCAGACATTGGGTATTGGCTATAAATATGGTTACTTTGTTGCAGGATATTCTGGATCATACAATTTCAGCAGGGGAGGTGGCGTTTCACACAATCTATATGCTGGCATCCAAGGTCAGGGATTTGCTGGCGGCGTAACCTATAATTTAAATAGCAAAAGTTTTTCAGGATATGGCCATGTATCAATTGGAGAGATAACAGGTATGAAAATCAAAACCTCTAAAAATGGTGATGGTAGACCAATGAGTATAACAAATAGCGGTGAAGCTATAACAGGATATCAAGATCCCAAAAAATACTTTAATGAAAGTAACAGGTTCCTACAATTTTTAGATAAAGTTGCTTTGCATCCTGCAGCGGTAGTTCATGATCATTGGAGAACAAAGACTGAGGCACTCGGAAATATTCTTTCTATGGTACCTTCGGCCTTCATTGGAAGGAGTATTGCCGGTCAAACTTATAATAAAGGTTATGGTTATAAATGGTAACAACAGACAAACTTTAATTGATTAACAAAAAAGAGCAGATATTCATATATCTGCTCTCCCCAAAATATAACTGCCTGACTTGCCTTTATTGAACCGACTCCATATCATTACATGAGAGGTATTGAAGGTTGGGTTCCATTAAACATTAGGCTGCTATCCTTCGGTTTTCGACCTCGTGTATCTTTCTTTGGTGATGATAATATCGGTTCAATATATTTCCATTTTTCATCTGAAATAGTATATCTGTTCATAAACAGAGAAAACCATGGGCTATTTCAAATGTATAGCTTTTTCTCAACTTTTTAGAAACAGCCCTAGGTCCAAATGAAACAGTCGGGTTACCACCAATGTTACCATAAAGGTGATTGTAAAAATTAATAAGGTTAATGTTTATGGAAACAGCTAAAGATATCGCCATGTTGTTGTTGATAATTTACTGCATTATACATGAAATTTTATGGCACAAAGGAAAGCTAAAACTATCCCCATATATTAATAATATTAGACGGGAAAGAACAAAAAAAATATGGTGATTTCTTTAAATTATTAATTATGGTTTTATGTTTCATGGCATTAGGACTTGGAATTATTATCATTTTGGAACTGTAATGACTTCTTAGGACATGCTTTAGGAAAAGCTGGTATTCCTATTGCTGGTGTATGGGGGGTTGGAGGCCCCGTGGTGGATGCTGTAACATATGTATTGTTTGGCCCTACTGAATTAACTGACGGAACTCTGCCTGATCAAAACGATAACGGCATATTGGACATCTTAGAAAATCCTCCACAACCTATACCAGAGTTTGATACTCCAGGCCTTCATCAATAAAAAAATATTTGAAAGAAAAGTTTATTCTTTTTACAATAACGATTCAGTATGTAATTACAGTGTTGCTTACTGTATTTACAGTGGTTTTATATTTGGCGATGAAGGGTTCATTTTAAAGTACATTTCAGGCGAAATGTATAATCTTCTGTTTCATTTATCAGGGCATAAGATATAGGATCGGGTGAGGCCTGAGTTGGATTTGACCGGCAAACGTGTTTCATGAACGAAAACAAGCTTGCGGTCTCCTTGAAATAAAAATAGAAGATTTGGAATCGAAATATCCAAAGGTTATACCCGATTATTTTCCTTACTCTTTTTTTGTTCAAGACCCAGGGGTCAGGCCAGGGGATGAATCGGATTTAAATGCTGCGGTTTGCATGGATGCAAAAGAGCAGCATTTACCTCGTACCGGGACAAGGAAGTCCCGGACGAATGAGATGAACCCCTGTCCTGATCCCAGGCCCTGCCGGCATTTTTCTGTTGTCCATTAACAAGATCCTCCATCTACCCGTGATGATCAGCCACACGAAAAATTTTCTTGACTTAATTGCCCCATCTAAATAGTAATAAATCTACCAGGCTCAGAGGCAAGGTATATTAAAAAATAATCGTTTCAAAATCACTGCCCCTTCACTGAAAATTTTTTCAGAAGATAGATTTGGATTATCACAACTATATCAAACAAGAGGTGTTAATGATGAAGTCAAAAGATGAAATTTCAGATCTTCTATCCCGGCGGGATTTTCTCAAGTTCTGCGGAGTTGTCGCAACAACATTGGGAATCCAGACCAGTGGTGCCGTCCAGGTGGCCCAGGCTCTGCTCAGCAGTCAACGGCCGCCTGTTTTATGGCTTCACTTTGCAGAATGCACCGGATGTACTGAATCTTTTTTACGTACAACTGCTCCCTGGTTTGATGAGTTGATTTTTAACGGTATCTCCCTGGACTACCATGAAACCCTCATGGCAGCAGCCGGGCATACCGTTGAAAATATTCTTACAAACGCTGCCGACAACTATCACGGCCAGTTTATCTGTATAGTCGAAGGTGCCATACCCACGGCTGATAATGGTATCTATGGTCAAATCGGTGACAAAACAATGTTAAGTATTGCCCAGGAGATCTGTCCAAAAGCAAAATATATAATTGCCTGCGGCAATTGTGCTTCCTACGGAGGATTACCGGCAGCAGAGCCCAATCCCACAGGTGCAAAAGGACTAATTGATGCATTGCCTGACTTGTCTGTTCCCGTTGTAAATGTACCGGGCTGTCCACCCAATCCGATAAATCTTACAGCTGTGATTGTTGATTATTTATTGAACGGCAGCACCCCTTCTCTTGATTCTTACCACAGACCTGACTTTGCTTATCGAAAAAAAGTGCATTCATATTGCCCTTACAAAGGAAAACACAACTGCCTGGAACTCGATGGCTGCAAGGGAAAAATGACTTTTAATAATTGCCCCGATATTCAATTTAATGAAGGCACAAGCTTTCCCATGAAGGCTGGACACCCTTGTATAGGATGCAGTGAACCTGGATTCTGGGATCAAATGACCCCATTTTATACAAAAAAACGATGACATGAATAATAGAACCCCGCGGTCAGAGCAAAAGTTATGCGCAATTGGAAGGTGTCTAAAGTAAAAAGACAAGAAGAACTCCATTTAATAACAAACAGTGGCATAAAATTATTTTTAAGGCAACACATAAAATCATAAAAAAATGCAATTT
>JAAELK010000042.1 GCA_024226935.1 Desulfobacteraceae bacterium | reverse complement strand
GAATCTTAAAGACCTTCAAAACATTGTTGATAATTTAATCGCCCAGGGCGTGGCTGTGAAATTACACAAAGAAAATCTGTTATTTGATAATAACAGTAACGCTATAAGTAAATTACTATTGCACGTCATGGGGGCCTTTGCAGAGTTTGAGCGATCATTAATCAAGGAACGTCAGATAGAAGGGATTGCAGCAGCCCAAAAAAAAGGAAAGCACTTGGGTCGTGCTCCTGCCCTTAATGATAATGAAAAAAAACAAATTATTGAAATGGTGGAGTCTCGGATATCTAAAACTGATATTGCAAAACAATTTGGAATTAGTCGGCAGACTTTATATAAAGTATTAAAAACAAAATGAAAAATAAACCTGTCGCCCTATTCGGTTGCCGTTCGTTCATCCAGGGGAGATCTTTTCGAAGTAAAATCTCCCCTGGATGATCCAAGCATAAAAATGAAGAGTTGGTGAAAATAAATAAAATTAAGTACTTAAGAGCTACTTTGCCGCTCAGAGCAGCTTCGCTTCCACTACCCCATAAAGGAGCTTGTAATAATGATCAAATTTAATGTGTTTGGTAGAATTTACTCCTTACAAAGGAAAGGTGAGGAGTGGCATTTCTTTATTGAATCGGGTACGGGTATAAGAGCAAAGGTTTCTGATGTTATTATACCATCAGAATTAAAAGAACATGAATTAGAAGAATACTTGGACGATATATATCACGAAAATGCTTCTGAAAAATATCCGTCGGTAATCAGGCTTAACTGATTTCAAACTCTGCGTTTGATAGTTCTACTGCACTTTTCGGGGAGATGGGCAAAAAAATCCATCTTCAAAACAAGGCCACTAAAAATATGAGTTTTGTCTAAATTAAATTATCATTAATATTCAAGAGATTATAGAAAAAGTGTTGCTGAATTCTGAAATAGATTTTGCCTCGCAAACGCAGGCGCAGTAGGAGTTTGAATGTAGTCGTCGGAAATTCCGCGGTTTTGGACAACCCCCCCCCTAAATGGGAGGGCATCCAACAGAATAATCATCCCCAAAGAACCTGCTCTGGTCAGGACTGGGATGATACGAAAGCCAATTTCTCATGGCATACTTTGCCTTTGGGGACCGCCTAAAAAGCTGTTAAACGGCAAATTTTGAGGCCGTTTTTTTCCGCGTTGTTAATATATGGCCCAACTGGAACATAGCTGCGTTCCAATTGGGCCTTGTCGCACTTTTTTTGATCTTGAAAAATATTTATAAATCACACGCCATTCTTTGTCTGTAAGATCTGTTGAATATCCTTGTTTCATAATCTGCTCCTGGCTCTATTTTAACGGCTTAATCTCTCAAAAGCCGCTGTATATAGATCTTTCAGGAGTTTTTTCCAAGAATATTTTTCAGATACGCTCTTAAAAAGCCCCGGCGGTGAACCGGGACTTTCTTGTGGGCCTTTACCGCCTATTGCCCCAGGTACTTCATCGTTTTATTCATCAATTCTTCTCGGTCCATCGCATTATCTATGGCCTCGAAACCAAATCCCATATAAACCGTGTCGGGTGTGCGGATGACAGGCCCGTCGGGCAGATCAAAGCTCGTTCTGCGGATCCAATTGTTTATGGCTCCGCTGCCCGGCACCGTACTTGTCTCCCAAATACCCATACCCGTTTCAAAGTCTTCCAGGTCATATCCGGAAAGTTCAATATCATCGATAAAAACACCCAAATTCTGACTACCCCAGTCGGAAGCATAGCTTATATAAAGCTCGACGGTTTTTCCCGCATGGGCCGAAAGGTCAAACTCCAACTGCCGCCAGCCGCCGCTTTTATCGGTGTACCCATGCCAGTCACCCGTGCTGCCCGAGGGATTGCAGTCCCCATCCATGTAATTGGCCAGAAAAGGATGGATCTGCTCCACCCAACCGGAAACACAGCTATCACCTGTGTCTGTCGAGGATAATCCCCCCGTGTCCGGAAGGGTTGTCCACACATCGCTGCCAACTTCGCTGATTTCAACGAAGGCAAAATCCCAATCTTTTTCTATATCAAAGAAGACCCAAAATTTTAAAAAAGGTGATCCGGAAGGCAGGGTAATTGTTGCACCAAGCCGCTTGAAAGACTCGTCTGCCTCCTGGGTGTAAAGGTAATAGTCACCCGAACGGGGCTCAAATATGTCGGAACGGTCATACCAGGCTGCAAGAGAACTCACATAATGGGGCAGCTCATTGCTGATGGGGATAAAGGAACTGGCGTAAAGCTGATTATCTGCACCGTCACCCCCCAGGATGTTAAGGTTCAAGCCGTCGAAAACAGGATCTTCGGTCTCGCCTGTGATTTCAATGGGCAAACCGTCGGAACCCATACCGCTTCCCTCGACAGTCATGTACGCCCCCAGATAATACTGGTAAAAATCGTCGGAAAACCAGCCGTAATGGGTTGAAAGCGTAGAAAAATCCTGACCGGTTGCAAGCAGCTTACCGTCATTATAATTTAAAAGCTCTCGAACATTGAGCACTTCCGCTTCCGGAACATCCGAATAGAGCATCCCCGGTAGGTAGCCGTTGCCGGTATACCATATGACCGTCTCATAGTGGGACAACACTTCGGCGTATCCCGGCAAACCTTTCTCATCCATATCATAAACGTCATAGGCATAACCTCCGGCATCCAGGGCATCGGTATAATAGTGAAGAAAATTCGGGGCGGTGGAATCCGTATAAACAGGATCATTATTTTCCCCGTCATAATCTTCGGCGGCCAAAACCAGAATGGGATTACCGGTGGCGGCGGCAACTTGATAACTATGGAGCTCCGGATCACCGCTGCCGTCATCAATTGAATAGGTTACCGTGGAACCTTCGCTTTGCCCCGTTATGTAAGCCACATAACGGCTATAATAGGTTCCCGGCTTATCATTATAACGGTTACCAAGTTTTTCCGTAAACAAGGTTGCATCACCGCCGCTGGCGGTGAGAGTAAGCGGCAAGCCCTTAAGCGCCAATACCTCGATCATCTGATTCGGACCGTGGGAGCTTGTGACGGGGATGTGATAAAAATTTTGGGTGGCTAACCCCACCGGTGAAACCGGATGGGCCGGATCTGCCGCACTCTCGGCGATGGACAGGGCAAACTCCAGACTGTCTTCGAAAACAGTCTGGACCATACCCTCGTCGTCGGGAAAGCGAAAAGCGTATCCCTTGGTAAATTCAACCGTGTATGAGGGTATACCCAGGCTTGCATATGTCCAATCGATAAAATTCCCGTTGGTGATATAAAGATCGGCACCGACACCGGGATCATAGCCCTGATCAACAAGGCTGTCCCAGATGGCGGGCTCAGCGTCCGTGCCTGCCTGGGCAACAAAAATAGGATCATCCAGGCTGGTGGTTTTAACCTGCCACCCCCAGGGGTATAGAATCAGATTGCCGCTGGTATGGTAGGAGACTATAAATTTAAAATCCTTGTCTTCGATAAAAGTTACCACAGCCTGGGTTTCCGGTTCGGAATTGGGTGCGGTTCCACGATAGGAAGAATCGGTGGGATTGAAACTTGCGCCCTCTTCATCCAAACCCCAGCGGGACGCAAAGTTGCGATTGAGATCCACCCCGTCTGCAATGGTGATCTCCCCATCGCCGTCATTGTCACGCATATTTTTCCGCCAGAGACGTTCGTTGGTGAAAGAATATTGGTAACCGTCGGGGTTGGCCACAGGTATCACCCACACCTCGGTTGTGTTCAACAGATCGGTGACACGCTCGTCGGAACCAAAATTGGAGGTAAGGTATTTGATCATGCGCATGGCCATTTGGGTTGCCACCCACTCCCGGGCGTGATGGGTAGCCAGAAGCAATACCTGGGGTTTTTCACCCTTTATTTTTTCGTTGGTAATCCCCATGGCAAGCATTTTCCGGTTCTGAAGGCTGTGCCCAATTGTTTTAAGCCGGCAAAGACGGGGATAGGTGGCCTGGATTTTGTGAAGTTGCGCTTTTATGCCGTTTTTTGGGGCATCAAAACTCTTGTAAACTTCATATTCCTCACCTATTTTTTTGATCGGCCCCCTGCCCGGAACATCGGACCAACTGAATTTTTCCAGAGCCAGTTTCTTTTCATCCCTGGCGGAGACAACCGCTTTCACCCTGTAGGTTTGCAGGGAAACGCCCCGGGAATCTTCCACCATGGGGCCCTTTACAACCTCGGCGATGTCGATGCCCATTCCGGCAAGTTTGTTGATCTGGCCGGGTGCCTTTACATCGATGGTAACCATCTTCAACATGGGGTCAGAAAGAGCCGATGGAACCTGAACCAGACTGAAAATGGTCAGCATGAAAACTAAACTCAACAAAAACAGAACAGATTTTTTCATTTTCTCCTCCAAATAGAAATTAAATATTCCGAGCCGCACATGAAAACATTGTCTTTTGAATTCGAACATCCCTCCGGTTTCAAAAAAGTTGAAGGGCATTTACAGAAACATGGTACGATTTAGAATGAAGGCCTGTCGGCCGCATCGATAATATTTCAAAAAACCGTACCAGAGCACCGGAACCCTTGTCAACTTTTTTTGAATAGAAAAACGGCTCTGTTGCAAAAAATCCAATTGTGGTATGAAATCACTAAAACAGCATCAAAAAAATAGGAGCCGGTATGAGTGATTTCAAATGGAAATATTTCCAGGGTGAGATTATTTTAGGATGTGTACGTTGGTATTGTAAGTATGGAATCAGCTACCGTGATTTAGAAGAAATGATGATAGAACGAGGCATTGATGTGGATCATACAGGGGTGTGGCAACGATTCCTTCGTAATCCAGCCAAATAAACATCGTTTACAATCATAATCAATCGATTATATTGAATAATTCAAAACATCAAACGACATTTTTTCATCCACCCAGCCATCTTCCTCTGAGGGAGTAAGTTGGGTATTTATACCTATAATCTCTTGAAATTTATATTAATTAGCCAATGGCATTTGGTAAATTATTTCCCATATCCATTTTTCTAAATCCAACGAGTATTCTCCGAATCTGTTTATATGCCTTGTAATGTACGGACTTATTGCAGACAATGCATCCTTATTAAATGGCACACCTTCATAGGGGCGGATATTATAAATGGACAAAACACCCTATAACCAAAAGGGAACTTGAGAACAGAAAACTGTGTAAAATTATAAAAGAGATATTTTTTGAATATAAGCACAGGTATGGAAGCCCCCGTATTGCAAAGGAATTAAAAGAACAAGGGATCACATGTTCAAAAAACAGAGTCTGTAAGTTGATGAAAAAAGAAAAGTTGGTT
>JAAELK010000041.1 GCA_024226935.1 Desulfobacteraceae bacterium | reverse complement strand
AGCTGTTTTGGTGAGTTCATGTTGAACTCTTGCTCAGCAATTTCGTAAGCCTTCTGCTCAAGCTCATCAAGGCGTGCAGCAATTTCTTGCGACTGTGCACCTAGCAACATGTCATCGACAAATACACCGGTGCGTTCAATGCGAGAAATCACCGGCACCAATGGCACTTCGATCTCTTCGTAAATCGCTTTTAGCTTTTCATCTTGCTCGATGTTTTGCATCAAACGGTTGTGCAGACGTAGGGTTACATCCGCATCTTCAGCAGCGTATGGAGACGCCTCACCCAGTTCGATCTGGTTGAACGTCAGTTGCTTCTTGCCCTTGCCCGCGATCTGCTCGAATGAGATGCAGCTGTGTTGTAAGAAACGCAGCGCAAGGCTATCCATATCATGCTTACCACCTACGCTGTTAAATACGTAAGATGCCAGCATGGTGTCATGCTTAATGCCCTTCATCTCAATGCCGTAGCGCGCAAGCACAGACGCATCGTACTTAAGGTTCT
>JAAELK010000040.1 GCA_024226935.1 Desulfobacteraceae bacterium | reverse complement strand
GACCATGGGGGCGACATAAGACCACACCCTCGCTCAAATATAAAGCTTGTTATTAGCATGGAGATAATAACTGACATTGCAATTCTATGTCAATTTTTAAAAACTGGTTTATCGAGTTTAAGTCTTTTAATTGTCCTCACTGTAACAGGTTTCTTTTTAATGGGAATGTCCAGAAATTAAAAATGGTCTGCCATCATTGTAATCGAATGATAACAGTAGACGAAGGCCATCGTCAAAAAGATTCGAAAGGGAATTTGACAATTTAATTACCCTACTTCAAATGGGAAGTGGAATATCGGTGTCAAGCCTTATCTGAATTGATATTTGATAAAATCCTATGACGGATTTCATCCCAATGTTTAATTTTACCCACTGATTCCTAACTTACTATAAGTCAGTGAAATTAAAGGAGCAAAAATGGATAAGAGACGGTACAAAGCACACATCCAATCGGTAGCCCCTAAACAATTGAAAAAAGATGCGGTGGTAAATAACGACAAATGTATTCTAGGAATCAGTATGGGTAATCCAAATATGGAAAAAGCAAAGCTGGAAGCCTCCATTCAATGGGTGAGT
>JAAELK010000039.1 GCA_024226935.1 Desulfobacteraceae bacterium | reverse complement strand
CAGCTCTATAAAGAGTGCGGATGGAAGCATGATGGTCGAGACTTGTTGGATGGAACAAAAAAAGGTTGATTTGTGAATAAATTAACTCTTGACATTTAGCCTTCTCATGGAAGTAGTTGTAACAGTTAGGCTTGCCTAAAAATAACGACTGAAAAATAAAATCACCAGAACAAAATAAGATTTTATAACCTTCAATCAAAAACAATACAAATTTTGAATTTAATGTAAATGAACACTTAGAGCATGTTTGAAAAATATTGTTGAACAAAACTTCTAAAAAGACTATCTACAATGGCTTTTGAGTGATTATATATTTAAAATAAAGCCAGAAGCATATCATACCTCCTCCTTTACGGGAGGAGGTATGATATGCCAAGACTAAAACGGATATGGGCCAACGGTGGCTACACTGGGCCTTTAATCGGATGGGTCAAGGAAACCTGTGGGTAGGCTCTTGAGACAATTAAGCCAACCAAAACAGGAGGCTTTCAAAGGATTATGGATACCTTACAGATACCTCCGAGGCTCTAATTCAGAACGATATTATACGTATAATAGCTCATAGACTGGTTTTAAAGAGATAAAAGGGGTAATATTTTTCAGATACGCTCTGATGATATGTTTGCTCTTGCTGCATAATATTCTCCCGTTGTAGGAATTTTATATCCTCAATTATTTTTTGCAACAGAACCGATTACGGTTACCCTCAATATTTATTTTTTCCAGGGTGACGCTCAATGGTATGGAGATTTTTCTCATTTTAAAATCAGAGAAAGTGGTCCAAAGGAGACGGTATCACAAATTGTTTCAACAAAACGGATATGTTCTTTTATTCCACCGGCAATACCGTTATTCAAAAGAAAAGGTTGAAGATCCAGATCCCTGGCACCACAATATGTGGCAAACACACAGTACTCGGCACAAAAGCCGGTGATCATCACAGAGTCTATTCCTTCATTTTTTAAAATATCCATAAGCCCGGTCCGGTTAAACGCATTCCCATAGGTTTTGATAACTCTTTTATCCTGTTCTTCTATTTTAATTTCAGGATGAAACTCAAACCCTTCCGATCCCGGGATAAAACCGGATTCATCATCCCTATGGTATACATGAACAACAGGCAGATTTTTTTTTCTAAATAGGGTCATGGCTTCATTGATATGTTCCATAGAAGAATCATAGGTTTCCTTGTAAATCCCGCCTCTTTGATAGAATTTTTCCTGCATATCAAGAACAATCATAGCAAGTTTCATTGAAATCTTCTCCATAATTTTTTATGAATTTTCTTACACCTTTGGAATCGTGCACCATATGGTTTAAACTGTCAAGATGGTTTTACAATACCGTATAAATAGCTCCGCCTTTTCCTTTACATGAATGGGAAGACAGGAAAAAAAGACAATTAACCCCTATTAGAAATTTATTGATTGCTTATTTTATCAGTGCGTTATGTGATAGTTCATGACGGATATGCCCTAAATGTTTATTTCTACCCAATTATAGAGCGATTCCAGAAAAGATTTAATTATGTTCAATTTATTTTGTGCTGATTCCTAAGAAGTCTTTTCTTCTTCCATTGTATTGGAATTTATCAGTTCCCGAGCACTTTGCTTTTAGGCAATATGTGAAAGCTATTTCCGGCCAAAGGATAGGCATTCATTAAAGTTACTCCATGGCCTTGCCCCGCCATAGAAAAACAACAAGTATTATAGCAGTAATGCCGGCTCCAATGGCCACAATGAACGGCATGTTAATATCCACGGCCATCAATTGCCCTTCCACAAAAGAGATTATGGCAGCGCCCAGGGTGAATATTGCTACGGAAATACCCATAACCCAGCCTTGTTGAGAGTTATCCACGCTAAGGGAAAACAGGGTGATCATTTGGGGATAATTAACGGCAAAGGCCACCACAATGGGAATCAACAGAACATAGGAAAGAACTGGTATGGGATTCAGCATAAAAACAACTACCCCTGACAGCATGATGAGCAAGGTGGTCAATACCACTGTCTTTGATTTGAACCGTGTTAGTAAAGGTGACACAAGAAAGGCACCTGTCAAGGCCATGGCAGCGCCGGAGAGAATAAGTATTATACTATTTTGCATGGTATCAAATTTAAAGCGGCTGAAAAGATAGGAGTCAGCAAATATATAAAAACTGTTGAAGGTGATCTGGGAAAAGAAAAATACCAATGACAGTTTGATCACTGCAGGGTGTTTGCGGATGGCCCAAAGATTGATGAATACATCGGTGACACCTATGGTAACAGGCCGTCGTTTAAAATTGACATTGGTAAAGGTAAACAGGATTAACAAAAAATTGAATATTATCAACACACAGGCAACGTAAAAAGGCAGCTCCAGAGAGGCAATTGTGCCAATAATAGCCTTGTCAGACAGAACACCTCCAAGCATGGGGCCAAGCATTAAACCCAGGCTTGTACCAACCATGACCAGCCCCATATTTTGTGCCTTTGCCTTTGCCTTTGCCTTGTCATCTGTGCCCATATCCATCAATGCAGCTATGGCAATGGGTTGATTTCCAGAAGTAAATCCTGTGATAATACGGGCCAGAAGTAACAGTGCCAGGCTGTGCAGATAAAATGAGATTATGGTCAGCAAATAGGCCATCAACCCGCCTCCTAAACAAATTAACAGCCCTTGTTTGCGTCCGATAAAATCCGACAGCTTTGAGATATAGGACGCACCCAGAAACCAGCTTAAAAAAAATAATCCCATGGCAACTCCATAATAAAACTGACGATGGGCAACAGAGGTTGATGGTTTTAAAAAGCCTGAATCCTGCTCCATAAGAAGGGTTGTGAGAACAGGGATAATTAAACCTCTCCCCATGATATCCAGTGTTATCACAAGCATCAAGGAAAATTTCGTAATATTCATGTGATTCCCTTGTTTAATTAAGGAGGATCTTTTTTCTCATCAAGACAAATTACCCGTATAATGCCATTAATCACAACCCATTTCAAGTCAAAATTAAATATGCGAATACCGTAGACTTTATCGGGTTCATTCGTGACTTTACGATTAAATCATAGCCCTATGGTCTTGGATCGTTTTCAGAGCGTGTCTGAAACATATTGTTGAAAAAAACTCCTGAAGTAACTATATACAGCGGCTTTTGAGAGATTGAACCGTCAAAATAGAGCCAGGAGCCAATTATGAAGCAAGGATATTCAACAGATCTTACAAACACCGCCTCGGCCCTTAACATGTGTACAAAGGGGGTTTAAAACCGACTTCAAGTGGCCTTGAAGCAGGCATAAGATTTTTGTTAATATGATTTTACTTAAGGCACTCCACCGCACTATGCATCGCCCCTCGTTGTGCCATAGACCCGTGAGTCGAAGGCGAGTTTTGCACGACAAGGTCACATTAAGATTGTTGCTTTTGTGTAGTGGTGGAATATTCGCCCTCCATTGTGCTGGGGTAGTCTGACAAAACCTATGATACTCTCCAAAATCGAATTATCATGATCTTTCATATTTTAGGGTAAATATCAATTTTTTAAAAAAATAAAAGCATAATTACAGTTAAGGATTATTATCCTATTTCAAACTGCCCAGGGGGTCCAAAATACTCCAGGATACAAAAAATATACTCAACCAATTCCCCGGCAAAAAATTTAATTACGTAAAAGGGGGCCATGGACCCAGGCTGTGATTTTTAAAAGTCGTTGGGTCTGAT
>JAAELK010000038.1 GCA_024226935.1 Desulfobacteraceae bacterium | reverse complement strand
CAGCTCTATAAAGAGTGCGGATGGAAGCATGATGGTCGAGACTTGTTGGATGGAACAAAAAAAGGTTGATTTGTGAATAAATTAACTCTTGACATTTAGCCTTCTCATGGAAGTAGTTGTAACAGTTAGGCTTGCCTAAAAGTCACTAATTTTCCTTGAATTGCAGGCTAAATCACATTGTTCAAATCACTATTTAGTGTTTGACTTTGTTCTTATATGATTATAGTAATGCCGTTGCGTTTTGTATTACGAACATTAACCATAGTATAAAGTAAAAGGAGATTTATTCATTATCATGAAAACTAAATTCAAATTTTTACCCATCGCCATATTGTTTTTATTATCATTATTGGCAACATCCGCCTTTGCATATATGGATACAACAGATTCCCAGGACAAGGCAGAAAGCCTTAATGCCAGTATCAGCGGAGTTCGACCGGGTTCTGGTGTTTCTACAGATATGGATCAAATAGCGCCCGATGTATGCTGGAGTTTTCAAGAAGATCCCGGAGCATTAATACAAATTCTTAATTTAAATGGAAGTTATGATTACGACAAACTTGAGAGAAGCTTAGGGGTAATAATCTCGTTCGAAGGCCACTATGATATGTTTTCAACTTCACCCAGTGCCAAATTCTTAAGAACTTTGAAAGAAACTTCATTATCCATGGGTTTTGGCTATGAGGCAACTATCACACAATCCATCAATATTTTCCCCTATAAGTTAAACGATCTTGGCTCTGCAATATATGAAAACCCTGACACCCAGCCGGAGTTCAGAAATATCTGCGGTGATATAGTCTTTGCAGGTTCCCCTATTAGCAAAGGAGAAAAGCTGATTGTAGCCTGTAATATTCATTTTGATAATAAAATTGATGAAGAGGAATTCAAATCCAATTTTTCCAACGGTTTTGGTTCATTGAGCAGTATGGGAACTTCCATTGAATCCTTTGCCAAAGAGAATAATATAAAAGGAACCATCACCTTACAGGCCATTCAATTTGGCGGCACAACAGCAAAACTTGGCCAAATTTTATCTACCAATGATGACGGCTATTATGCCACAAGATATGATTTACAGGATATGACTGCCTGCAATTTGGCAATAAATTCCATTCTGGACTATATAAAACATGATTACCCAAATCAGATATTTGATGAAAATGGAAAATTAAATAACAAGGCGACTTATCTGTTGACTGATCCTACTGATTGGGCTCCTGCTGAAGAATATGGTATTGATCCCGGCCCCTCCCAGGTAACACCCGAAGTAGAAAAAGCTCGTTTGGAGCTTGCCCAAATCTACAAGGAAAATAAATATTATCTTGATAAGCTCACCTCCCTGCGAGATCACTACCCAGTTAAGCTTGCAGAAAAGCTCAAAACAAAACTTGATATCCTGATAGAAAGGGCCAAAAACAACGATAGCATTCTTATGGATCAAAATTCTGGTGCTGTTAAATGTTTTAATATTCCAAGCTCCAGCGTTGCAACAAGAGATGCAATAATGGCAAAAATAACTCCCATAACAACAGACGATCTGGATTCTTTAAATCTGGAGGCCTTTAAATATTACTACAGGTTAATGGATTCCAGCTCTGGTTCATATATCAATTATATGTATGATGGTCTTGATTGGGGTGTTGCTGGCAAAGATGGAGATTATGAATATTATGTAAGCAGCTTTATAGTGACGCCCAGTGAAATAACTATTTCAGGAACATATAAATGGGACAATGGATTGTATGACTATGAATTTAATGGCGATTCTGATGGTGGCAAAATATACTCAGGAAATTTTTGTGTATCTGAAAGCTCTTGCGTAGAAAGATTTGCTATTAAAAAGGAAAACCCATACTATTTTAAATCCTATCAACAGTAATGGGGTCAGGCTTGTGTATTTACGTTTAGGCTTTTTGCCTGCACCTTTTTAAAAAATGACAAAAAATCATTTGATTTGATAATTTTAAAACCGGTTGATCATTCATCAACCGGCTTTTCTTGTATTTATACCCTATAAATTTACAGAGATTTTACAAAGACAGCACTTAAGGATCATTATCCTTGTCAAAACTATCCCTGGGGACCAAAATATTCAAGGATACAAAAAATATGTGCAACCAATTCCCCGGCAAAAAATTTAATTAGGGGTAGTGGAAGCGATGATCAAGGCTCATTTTTTTCTGTTTCCTGAGAGTTGTCCGGCATTGAAATTTTGAAAACACTGATCATATCCATTAATTTTGAAGAAAGGTTGGACAAATCCATAGCATTTTGGTTCATTTGTGTGCTTCTTTTTGACATATCTTCTGCTACCGTATTAACACTTGAAATATCTTTTGTGATTTCAGATGATACCTGGGAACTCTGAACAACATTTTCATTAACTTCTCCAATCCCAGTAGAAGCCTGCTCTATATTTTGAGCCACTTCCGTTG
>JAAELK010000037.1 GCA_024226935.1 Desulfobacteraceae bacterium | reverse complement strand
ATATGGGTCTGTTTTGATGCCGACAGCATACCATTTGAGTGAGGCAACGAGTAGGTGTTGTAACAGGCAATTGTTGCAAAGTTTGAAAATAGATTTGTTGCTTCGATCAAAAATAGGTGCCCAGTTGCTTAATAAGTTGCCATGCAAACGTTTTTATTGGTCTTTTTTGTAATTTAATTACACGCTGGGTTTGTTATTTAGTCTTTTTAGGCTAAAAGTGTGATTTGGTGCAAAAAATACTTGTAATCTTTTTTCGTTGAGGTATATTAATAACCAACTTCTGAGACGAAGAGTAAATGCTCAAAGGATGAGTCCGTTTATCGCCTCCAAGGAACTGAGAAATCAAAATTGTTTTTAATTGATTTATTAAGGTGATAGTTATGAAAGGTTTACCATCTGCAATGTTCTGGCTTAACAGCTCTGTTTACACTAGCAACTTTGCATACCCAACTAGCTTTGGTTACAACAAGTAATCTGAGCGTGTGACTTGAACAGTTTGTTCACCCCTATATATTGGAATTTTTTTACAACCCTCTTGGTTGACTGATTCTACCGCCACTCATATTTGAGTGGCGTTTTTTTTGCCTGCTGTTTTTCCACCATTTTTCTAATTCCACGATTTGTTATCCCAAGGCCTCATAGCCACTCCAATGCATTATTGATATCAGGGCTTTTGGTAGCACTCTATTCAGATGGGAATAGGAGCTGGTTAAATTTTGCACCACAACTGAGCAGAACTTCCATTATTACCAGATCTGTTGAAAAGAGCGGTGCTTTAATGACTTTTATCGTACGGTCTTTGCTGTCTTTTCTTGGTGAATTTTCAAGGTGGTAGAAAAAAACACCACTTGTTTTGCATTTTTTTGATGATTTTAAGTATCTGTTT
>JAAELK010000036.1 GCA_024226935.1 Desulfobacteraceae bacterium | reverse complement strand
TCTTGTACGGCTAATACAAAAAAATAGGAAAATGGTCATGTCCACTCCTTAATTTCAAGACTTAAAATTTTCATTATAATTCAAAGGCACCGATACTTACTGTTGATGCGAAGTACGCGATATCCTGATGAACCATAATTAACAATCAAATGTAGGAGGATTATGAAGATTTTTTTTCAAACAACAAAAACAATGGTCTGGGATACCTTAATTGGTTATTTATCTTTATGGTTGATAATAATTGGTTTGGTATCAACACAAACAGTTTATGCAGATGCCATTGCTCCCGGTAATGGCATGGAGCATATGGCGAGCAATACTTTCACCTATGGTGCTTATACGGTGATGAACTCGCAAAATACAAGTTTAAAGGGCATCAACCCTAATTATACTACTTTTGCGGGGTTCGATGTTGAGCATATGCAGTCTGTTGTAAGATTGCGAAACGATAAGGATGGCAATGCTTATTTTCTATATGCCCACAGCCATGATGACGGTGGGTATCTCTGGATTGTTCGTGTTGATGAAAAGTATGTGCACGGTGACAAGTACAACACCGATGCCAACGGTGTTGTTATTATGGGAGAACATGGACAATATGAAGGAAAGCCTGTGTGGGGCATTCGGTTGGATCAAAATTGGTGGACCAGGCAATTTCCAAACGCGGACCTTGAGATTGATGGTCCCACTAATGATAATAATAATTACAACAGCTACAATCATCCCTGCGGTTTAGGTTCTCTTCCAGAAGAAGGGATTTGCTCAGTTGCTCTTCAGAATTTTGGTGCTATGGGGCATTTAGAGGAAGGCCCCATGGAAGGCAGCGGTGACGCAGTGGGCTTTCTTGATGTGAACCCCTTGATCGACGAAGGAAAAGATCCTGTATGGAAAGGTATATATTTAGTAGAAAACCTTGTAAAAAAGGGTGACGGAACTACGAATCCTAAAACCGGGGGGTGGTATAATTCCTCTATCTCATATGACACAGGTCTACCAGTAAAAGAAGATAACTACAATGATATCGACCACTCTCATATTGTAAAAGTCAAAGGTGATGATGTTACTACAACTGAGGATGAGTCATTATATCTTATCGCGTTCGGTGAAGGCCAGAACATATATCATTTTCTATCCAAAAAACCTTATCTGCAAGATTATACCGGCAAAGTATATTCTGATACCCAGGATGACGAATTCGGCCAGAAATACCTGGGTTTTACTCCGACTGGAGAGGGCACCTACATAAAAAGCGAAACAGGTATCTGGTATATTACTGCCAGCGATGAAAATGGCAAGTCAATTACGTCAAAAAAGGTTATTTTCTGCACCTCGGGTGACAATGGAAATGCTGCTGATGCTTGTCCTACCGGGGATAGTCAGGACTTACCTGATGAAAATACTGTCAGAGTCGTCATAAACGTTTCAACTGCAACAACATCTCAAATTGAATGGTCCGACAACGATCTTAATTGGAATGATGGACTTACACCCTGGGACGCAGGCAATTGCGGTAAAACCGGTACTGTCTATGTCCATCCTGAAACAGGTCAGACAGCCCTTTACTGCTCAAAGTTAACAACACCAGAGAATTCAATCACCGCAGGTTATCAGATATTTGATTCACCAGCCCTTATCAAAAGAAATAATAAACTCTACTGGGATGATTATATAGAAATACGAGGGTTTCAGAACTACGATTATCACATGTTTGCAGCTCCGGGTAATTCCGGGCAGGGACGGCATTATCAAATCAATGCTGATATGAGTCTGGATAATGTAAAAGCGTCACTTTATCAGGTTAAGTGCCCCTCAGGTAAAACCTGTGATGGGCCTGTGAAGTATGGCGATCTTATTGAGCTTAAATCAGTTTTTACGAACGAGGCGACATACAAATATTTTCTTACTGCTGACGGTTACTCTATCGGAAATGATGTTGTGTTGAACTCACTGGGCGGTGATGGGAAAGTATTAACAGAGGGACAGTCTAAAGGCGTCGGAACGCGCTTCTGGATTGACGGAAAAAGTGCACAATGTTTGTATGACAACGGAGACGGAGCGATCTACCCAACTCCAGGAAACAATAGCGGTTATTGTTATCAGGACAGAAGTAAATTCATAATCCGTCCAAGTTCTGTGCCTTTCTGGCCGCAATTTAATTTCTTTCCCTA
Source organism: Desulfobacteraceae bacterium (assembly GCA_024226935.1). GTDB lineage: Bacteria > Desulfobacterota > Desulfobacteria > Desulfobacterales > Desulfobacteraceae > NBML01. The sequence goes on along the minus strand of JAAELK010000036.1, from coordinate 10,297 downwards.
TGATTCTCGTTCGCTGCATTACTGGAAGATGGACAAGGGTGAAATGAAGTCAGGCATAAACATCAAAGCGCCTCTTACCAGTGACTGGCATATCGAAGGTATTGGTTATATAGATAATGATGATGCTGCTGACATTGTCAGGCAACATGATAGCGGCCAGGTTCATTACTGGAAAATTGAAAACGGGGAAATGGTCTCAGGCGATAGCATCTATCCTGGTAATATTACTTCTGACTGGTCAATCAAAGGTGTCGGTGATGTCGATGGTGATGGGACTGATGACATTGTCTGGCAACATGATAGCGGCCGGGTTCATTACTGGAAAATAGCAAATGGTAAATGGTATTCAAGCCATGACATCCATCCTGATAATATTACTTCTGACTGGTCAATCAAAGGTGTCGGTGATGTCGATGGTGATGGAACTGATGACATCGTCTGGCAACATGATAGCGGCCGGGTTCATTACTGGAAAATAGCAAATGGTAAATGGTATTCAAGCCATGACATCCATCCTGATAATATTACTTCTGACTGGTCAATCAAAGGTGTCGGTGATATCGATGGTGATGGAACTGATGATATCGTCTGGCAACATGATACCGGCCAGGTTCATTACTGGAAAATAAAAAATGGCAAATGGGTATCCGGTCTTGACATCTCTACACCAGTAGGTGGCACTCAATGGTCTATTAAAGGCGTTGGTGATGTCGATGGTGATGGGACTGATGACATTATCTGGCAGTTTAATTAGTATTTAACTTCCCGAAAAAGACATATTCTTTATTTAAATGAAATCATTAGCCACCAGTCTGAAGCATGTAAGACTGGTGGCTAAACCGTCCAGGTCGTTTGTCCGAATGCGAAAATACCCCAAATGATTTTCACCCAGTTTGTGAACGTCATCATGTATATATTCGTTACCGAAGAGAACTTAAAAACACGCTTGTGTTGTCCCATGCCTATTGAAATCAGGTTTCAAATCCTTCAATAATCATACCCCCTGAACCTGTCACGATATTCGGATGGCAGCAGGTTCACCCATTTCACAAATATTTTTCTAAAGGAACTGCTGTTTTTGTATCCCAGGCCATAGGAAATTTCATCAAAGGATAGGCTGGTGGTTTCCAGCTGCTGTTTTGCAGTTTCAACTTTTATTTTCTGAATATAGATCCTGGGCGGGTCACCGATGATATGTTTAAATCGCCGCCCGAATGTGCGCTGGCTCATACAGGCAATTTCAGATAATTTTTTTATGGATATTGGTTCGGTAAGATGATTTTTGATCCATTTTTGGGTGTTTAAAATCTGCGGATCTTTATGGTCGATTCCGGCGTCATAAATCGTGTAGGCAAGTTGCGAGACACGTCTGAAATCATGCAGAAAAAATTTGGCGGTTCTAGCTGCAAGAGTGTGACCCAGATACTTTTCCAGCAGATAATAGAGAAGATCAGTTCCAGAGTCGGCTCCGGCTGAACAATAGAGGTTATTATGATTGATAACCAGTTTTTCCGGTTTTATCTGCACTTTCGGATATAGTTTGCTGAACTGTCCGGCCATTGACCAGTGTGTCGTAGCTTGCCTGCCGTTCAATAATCCTGCTTCAGCCAGTAAAAAGGCACCGGTGCAGATACTGACAATGGTGGCTCCTCTGATTTGCTGCTCTTTTAACCAGTCAATCATAAAGTTGAGTTTGTTATGGATAGTCTTCAGATCGTGAATGGCTGTAACGATTATAATATCGGCCCGGCGGATGTCTGCCACCTGACAATGAACACCCAGAGGGATGTTGTTTTGGCAGTTGATGGGTTTTCCATCCATTGAGGCAAGCTTTATTGTAAGACGCCTGTTCTGGCCGTTGTTCCGATTTTCTTGGCAAAACCTATCTGCCTGCTTGAATATATCCATGGGTCCCAGTATGGAACTTGCAAAAGTGTTATCAAATCCGATAATATAAATATCCATGGGTATTATCCCTACCTAGATTCGAAGGTTGACAGCAAACAGCCTTAAATTGTTTCTATATTAAAACATGAAGTTAAACAACCGGGGGGTTAGAAAAATTATTAAAAATTGGCGGAAAAGGTGTTTTATATGTCGTATATGCTACTTTCAGGTTTGGTTGCGGGTTATTATAGTTAATTTGCTGAAAGAAGATATTGTTCCCGGCCGTTTTTTTTTGAATATTGGTTGGGAGTTTACCGACACCCTGAAACCGGGAGGAAACTATGGAACCCAGGATAGAAACAAAATCAGCATTCAAGGTAATTGGACTTCAGTATAGGGGCAAAAATGAAATGGATAAATGTCGTGATTTGTGGGGGGCAGTTCTTCAAAGGTTTGATGAATTTGTCTTTCTTGCCAAAAAACCCGTTATTCCATTGGGTATTCATACAGGCTATGATGAAGAGAACCAAACCTTTTTGCATACTGCCTGCTTTGAAGTTGAAACCTTTAAAAAAATGCCGGATGATATGGTGGCATTGGATATTCCAGAGCAGGATTATGCTGTGTTTGAATGCACTTTTTTCACAATTATGGACACCCTTGATCTATTTAAAAACTGGTCAAAGAGGTCAGGCTGTGAAAAGAGTGAAGGTCCTGAATTGCTTCACTTTGATCAGCCATTTGATAAAGCTTTTAATCCCCATAAGACTGAATTTCCGGTACATTTATATATTCCGGTTATTAAACGCTAAAATAGTTGGTTATTATGATTAAAACCCTGTGTTTGTTTTAATGACAATCTCGACAGATAGTAAGGATGTAAAATATTATGGATACACAAAATATAGTCCCCCATGGGCATCACCATCGGTTTGAGGCGGTGAACAGTCACAACGAAAATAAAATTAGAATTGTTGTACTGCTCACACTGGTGACAATGGTTGTCGAAATTGCAGCAGGGTATCTGTATGGGTCCATGGCTTTGCTGGCAGACGGATGGCATATGGGAACCCATGCTGCGGCCCTTGGCATATCCATAGTTGCCTATATGTTTGCGAGAAAATATGCCGATGATAGGCGGTTTACCTTCGGAACAGGCAAAGTCGGGGTGTTGGGAGGTTTTAGCAGTGCGATCATTCTGGCGGTGGCAGCACTTGTGATGGCAGTGGAATCGGTGGGGCGAATTTTATCACCTGAAGCGATTCAGTTTAACCAGGCTATTATTGTTGCCGTCGTTGGTCTGGTTGTGAATATCTTGAGTGCTTTTATGTTGCAGTTGCGTCCCCGGCATATACGTGCATCACAAGATAATTACCATCACCATGATCATAACTTTAAAGCCGCTTATCTCCACGTGTTGGCCGATGCACTTACATCGTTTCTGGCCATATTTGCCCTCCTGGGTGGTAAATATTTCACATTGATCTGGATGGATCCTTTGATGGGGATCACAGGAGCTGTATTGATATTAAGATGGGCCTTTGTTCTGGTCAAAGATTCTGGCAGTATTCTTTTAGATGCCGGAGTTGCGCAAAAAACAATTATTGATATTAAAGCGATTATTGAAGCAGAAGCCGATAACAAGGTAAGTGATATTCATGTCTGGAAAATCGGACCGAAACATCTGGGTATCATTATTTGCCTGGTTACGAGTCAACCAAAAGTATCCGATCATTATAAAAAATTAATTGCCGATCATTTTAGACAATCCGGCCATGTGACCATAGAAGTAAAAAAAAGGATGGAGGATGAACAAGGAGTCAAAAATACTTAATTAAATCGGATTCGAGTCTTATTATGCTCTTTTCTTGTTCAGGACCATGGGGATCTTGTCCTCATCTATTCTTTCCAGGTTTCAAAAAAGTAAATTTTGTATAAAAATTAAGGTAATTATTGACACAAAATTTTTTTTCTATAGAATAGGTAGTATCAAATTAGATTAATCGATTCTTTATATTATAAATTGTAACGATAAAAATCGTAAAAATTGTGGAAGGCGAATATTTGATATTGGTTTTTTCAGATGATTTTAATGCCGCGATATCCTTTTTCGTTTTTAAATTTGTTCCAAAATATTTCGCTTTGTCCAGGTGATGCCTGTGTCGGGCTTTGTGACGTTTCAATCAGGTGAATTCAAGAAGAAAAAAATAAATATAGCTAAGGAGGGCATTAAAAATGTCAATTGAAACAGAGGCTATGGATCAGGCAATTAAAGCCACGACCATTCAAACAGCCAAATATCTGACCTTTAGCCTGAAAGAAGAAGAATACGGGATCGGTATTCTTAAAGTCAAAGAGATCATCGGGATGATGCCGGTCACGTCGGTTCCAAGGACCCCTGATTTTGTCAAAGGTGTTATCAACCTGCGGGGAAAAGTGATTCCGGTGGTTGATCTGAGACTTAAATTTGCCATGGAATCGATTCCTTATACTGATCGCACCTGTATCATCGTCGTAGAAATTGATTCAGATGTAACCACGGTGCTCATCGGCATTGTCGTTGATGCAGTATCGGAAGTGTTGAATATCAAAGAAAGCGAAATCGAAGAAACACCAAAATTTGGTACCAGGTTGAATACCGATTATATTCTTGGCATGGCTAAAATGGAGGGTGGAGTAAAAATTCTTTTGGACATTGACAAGGTGTTGAGCCAGCAAGAAGTAGCGCAGTTGGAAAATGTATCCTAATCGATAAAATTTTATCAATCTACAGGAGAAAGGTTATGTTTAAGAATATGGGCTTGAAGTTTAAAATTATCCTCGGCAGCTGCGTGACGCTTGTTTTGATGATTATATTAGGTCTTGTCAGCATCAATGCCACCAGGGCGTTGACCCAGTCCAATAAACTGGTGGATCACACCCATGTTGTAATAGCTGAGGCCAATGAGATCGTTGCAGCCGGTGTGGATATGGAAACCGGTATGAGGGGATACCTTTTAGCGGGAGAAGACTCATTTTTAAATCCCTATAAATCCGGGCGGAAAAAGTTTTATGAATTGATCACTTCCCTGTCCAAGACAGTGGATGATAATCCGGCCCAGGTCCAGCTCTTATCCGAGGTTAAATCTAATATTGATGCCTGGCAAAAAGATGTCACCGAAGTCCAGATTGATCTTAGAAGACAAATCGGTGATGCCAAGACCATGAATGATATGGCACATTTAGTGGGAGAAGCCAGGGGTAAGGTTTATTTTGATAAATTTCGCGGGCAGGTGGTTGAATTTATCAGCAGGGAAGCAAAATTGATGAAGGAACGGCAGGTGATAGCCGATGCGGCCATGAAAAAAAATGAGGAGTTTGCCCGGAAAATTACAGAGACTAATAGTTGGGTAGCCCATACTAAAAAAGCCATTGCCACAGCCCATGATATTGTCACTGTGGGTGTGGATATGGAAGCCGGCATGAGAGGTTTTTTGCTGGCAGGTAAGGAAGATTTTCTCAGTCCCTATAAAAATGGTAAAAGAATTTTTAAGAGTCTGGTATCATCCCTTTCCACCTCTGTGAAGGATAATCCCGACCAGGTTCAGCTTCTGGAGGAGATCAAAGCCAATATCTATGATTGGCAAAATAATATTACCGAACCCATGATTAAGTTGAGACGACGTGTGGTAAACGGTACTGCAAGCATGGCAGATGTTACAAGGCAGGTTGCAAAGGCCAAGGGAAAAGCTTATTTTGATAAGTTCCGAAGTCAGGTGGCAACATTTATCGGCAGGGAAAATAAGCTCATGGTTAAACGCCAGGCAGAAGTTGTCAAGGTGACTAAAGAAGCCGCTGCAAATCGGAAACTTATTGCCGATACCACCCAATGGGTCGCCCATACACGGGATGTTATAGAAATTGCCAATGAGATTGTCTCAGCAGCGGTGGATATGGAAACCGGTATGAGGGGGTATCTTCTTGCGGGCAAGGAAGGTTTTCTTGATCCTTATAATGCCGGCGGTAAAAAGTTTTACGAACTTGTATCCTCCTTATCCCAGACTGTGAACGATAATCCTGCCCAGGTTAAGCTTTTGTCCGAGATTAAAGCCAATATTGATGCCTGGCAAAAAGATGTAACTGAAGTCCAGATTGCCTTGAGAAGACAAATTGGAGATGCCAAGACCATGGATGATATGGCAGATCTTGTTGCAGAAGCCAGGGGAAAAAAGTATTTTGATAAGTTCCGTGAACAGATTGCCACTTTTACCGGCAGAGAGCAAAAGCTCATGGACGAACGAAAAGCCGGTGCGGTGCAAACTTCTGATAGTTCACAGTTCATGATTATCGGCGGTGTTATCCTTGCCATCGTTCTTGCCCTTGCTGTATCTTTGTTTCTTGCCAATTCCGTGGCAAGTCCCTTTAGAGCGATTTTTCAAGGCCTTAAAACCTTTAGTTCCGGTGAGCTTGAAAACGTAAAAATCAGATTTCAGGATGTGATTGAGGGTTTGTCATCGGGATCTAACCAGGTATCCCAGGCCAGCGGTCAGATTGCTTCAGGCAGCTCTCAACAAGCAGCCAGTCTTGAAGAAACCTCTTCAACACTGGAAGAGATTTCAAGCATGACCAATAATAATGCTAAAAACGCAAATCAGGCTAATACACTGATGCAGGATGTCAATCGTGTGGTTATTGATGCCAATCAATCCATGGCAGACCTTACTAAATCCATGGCTGAAATCTCCAAGGCCAGTGAAGAAACATCTAAAATAGTGAAAACCATCGATGAAATTGCTTTCCAGACAAATCTGCTTGCATTGAATGCCGCCGTTGAGGCCGCCAGGGCAGGCGAGGCAGGTGCCGGGTTTGCGGTGGTGGCTGATGAGGTTAGAAACCTTGCTATGCGGGCAGCAGACGCAGCAAAGGATACCTCGGAACTCATTGAGGGAACCGTTAAAAAGGTAAACGATGGTGCCGGTCTTGTTGAAAAGACCAATGAAGCCTTCAAACAAGTTACTGATAGTTCAGCAAAGGTTGGATCACTTGTTGCCGAAATCAGCTCTGCATCCAAGGAACAGGCCGACGGGATTAACCAGGTCACAACTGCGGTATCGGAAATGGATATTGTGGTTCAGCAAAATGCTGCTGGCTCCGAGGAGCTTTCTTCCCAGGCCAATGAATTGAGCGGTAAAGTAGGAATCATGCTGGAAATTGTAGAGGGTGAAAAAAGTGGTCGGGCTGATGCCCAGATGAGTTCGGATATGAGACCTGCGCCTCCTATACATAAAAAAATGCCACAAATTACGGAAAAACCGAAGGTGAAAAAAGAAGTTCGACCCGATGAGGTGATTCCCTTTGACGACGACGAAGATTTTAAGGATTTTTAAGTAGGGTTTTAATAAGTTCCGGGGCAAAAAATTTTCTGCCCCGGAACTTAAGGATGGGCTTTATCAGTTCAGGTTGTTTTGATAACGAAATTGTCTTTCTCCATCGGACATTTTCCAATTTGGGTCATTCATATCAATGGATAGAGAATTGATTGATATTGTATTGCTTGTGTCCAGCTGATTGCCTTTTGTATCAAAGGTCTGGGCGCGGGTCATGGGAAAACCACTATATTCATCCTGATATTCCGGATATATGATACAATTTCCATTTGAGTCGACATACCCTATATCCAGCCATTGAACAAAATTTCTGACAAACATGTTCGCATCGATCTCTCCTGAGGTTGTAAAGATTTTCTGGTCATAGGTATTCCTATACCTTATAGTATAGGGGTAAATCCCTTTTTCGTGGAATACTACTGTTTTGAGGGCGTAAATCGATTTTGCCGGAACATTTATGTTATTTACCGTGGTGGAAGATTCCGATGTGGTATTGCTTGTTGTCGAACCTATAGTTTCCGAAAAAGAGGCGGAAAATGAATAGCTCCACTCCTGGGATATCTCGGCGTTAAAGATTCCTGATTTAACTCCCGCCTTGGCTCCTACTTTGACTCCCATGGTAGCGCTGATACCAGCGGTTGAGGTCCAGGTGTCCGTTGATCCCGTGGTCTTTGTGAATGTCAATCGAAACTGCGATGATTGTGGTACTTCAGTTTTGTTGATTCCAACGGTATCGGCAAGAAAAGTGCTTTCAATTTTTCTTTTGTCAGGTGTGCCAAATGTCATATCTACATATTCAAGTTTTAATGGCATGTAGATAATATTTTGCAAACTGTCTATGAGGGTTCCGGATTTTCCCTTAAGACCGGCAAGAGACCAACCGCTGGAAGAAAAATCTCCCCCGGCCCCTTCCACCCAGGGATTATTCTGACCGAACCAAATGGTGCGACCCTTGTTTGTGACGAACTTGAGGCGACTTATAACAAAACTGTTATGGTATTTATTTTTATAATAATCGGTGTGAATTATATATTCGTCCAAACCCAGATTAACTTTTTGTTTATGTTCTCTGTTCATTGTACCGGTTGAGCTGGAACCTTCATATGTATAATCCAGTTGAATACCGCCAATGTATGAATTATCCCATGAGACGGTTATGGATGATATTTTTGCTCCGGGCACATCCGGCATGCCTGAACTTAGATCAAATGGCCCCCCTCCGGAACCACCATATTCAGACCAGATCGGATAGATCTTTAAATAATCATTCACATTGTTTTGAGCAAAACAATTAATACCTAAAGTAACACTTAAAAATGAGAAGAAAAATACGACGAATATTAATTTTTTCATTGCATAACTCCTATTTATCATTGAAAATGATCTCTTCTAAAAATTACGGCAACAATAGATATATGTCTATATCCGGAACGTGTCAATAAAAATGACAGCAATTTTTGATCACACTTAATCTAGAACAGCATCACTTAGAAATGATGGACAAAAATCCGCCGTTTTGTAAGGCAACCTGCCCTTCGCTGGACATCGCGGTTTGTTTGCAATGATTTGAAGATTTCATCAATTGGCCCGGGTTTTCTTGGTATTAAAAATGGAATAAGGAGAGATATTTTCCAAGTTTAGTTTTGTTTTCTTCATCCATGGGGGGGCAATCATTCTGGTCTTTAACCCCTTTTGCCGCCAGAACGGAAAATACCATACAGGTAGGTTCATTACATTGTTTGCAATTGGATTTTGGTAAAAATTTTAAAATTTCAATTATTTTTGGTTGGGCGGCACTTTCATAACAGGGGGTGATTTTATCACGTTTGCTCCATGCATGATTTATCTCTCTTTGAAGCCATGAGATTATTTTTTCGGCTTCCGATTCATCTTTTAATGCGTTTATGGCAATCTTTTTTGAATGTATGGTAATAAGCTTACCATACATTTTAAAAGTTACTGAAACCGGGTTTTTTGTAAATGTAAAACCACCAAGAGTAGCATTAATATATGGCAGTGCCCTACTGACATCATCGGTAAGATGCGCATAACAATGAATTCCCTGGGCTTGCGGGTGGCATTTAGATTTAAAAATTTCTTTGGTATAACCTTTTAACAGCATTATCTATTTCTCCTGGTTAACCGGTTCACAAATTAACACATTTCTTTTGTCATACTTCAAGGAACACTCTTTATTCAGAATGGATTTAAGTTTTTTTCTTGATCTGTGTAATCTCACCTTTGAATTTTCTTCAGAGATGGACAGGATTTGGGCAATCTCTTTATGTGTGAATCCCATGATTTCATAAAGATCTATAATAATTCGCATGGATTCAGAAAGTCGGTTTATTTTGTCTTGTATACAATCGGCCATTTGGCGTTGTTCCATTTTTTTTAAGGTCGGAATTTCAAAAGAAGGTTCATTTGTCATGAGTGGGCTCGCGGCAATCTTTTTTTTGTTTTTTACGTGATCCATACAGAGATTATAAGCAATCCGGAATATCCATGAAGAGATTTTTGAATATTCCTGGATTTTTCCCATATTTTTTTTTGCACGTAAAAAGGTTTCCTGGAGCAGATCGTCGGTTGCCCACTCATCTTTTGTGATTGTCAGAATAAATTTTCTGATTCTTTCGTAGTATTTGTCATAAAGTTCTGAAAAATCCATTTATCCGTCCTTAAAATTTAGGCACAACCACAGGGACATTTTTCATTGTCTGAAGATATATTTTCCCCTTTCATAACACCATCAATTACGCTTTTTATGGCGATATGTGCACCATTTTTAACTTTTACAGCCGTCTCTACAGCTTCCAGAATTTCTTCATCACAAAGCCCCAGGTTTTTTGCCTGGTAATAAAGATGTTCAAAACAAGGAATACAGTTAGCAGCTGTTGCGGCCCCCAAAGAAATTAACATTTTGGTTTTGTCGTTTATTTTCTCATTCATTTTGTCATAATCTCCCATTAATGTTATAGGTTTATATCACCAATCACAATTAAATTATTGTAACTACAGGTAAGACTGTTTTGATTATAAAAAGG
>JAAELK010000035.1 GCA_024226935.1 Desulfobacteraceae bacterium | reverse complement strand
CCGTTACCTTCCAAAACTGCTCTTTCCGGTAAACCCTTATAATCCTCTATAATTTTTCTAATCGCTCCTTTAATATCATCTGTTTGTAATGGAGCCTTTGAAATTGCTGGTGGGGAAGTGTGCCCATCCTTGTGAATAAGGTACAAGGCCCAAAACATAAAAAAACCTCTGGCAGCTTTGGGCCAATGTTCCCCTGGATTTTTAGGATTATCGGGGATAAGAGTTTGAGCCACACGATCAACATGCACCTCAATATCTGCCCAATCGTTAGGCAATTCTTCCTTTGAAAGAGGATTCCATTTCAATGACCCTTCTTCTCCTGGAGAAAATTTTATAACTTTCGAAAATTCGCCCCGACGTTTATGGGTCTTAGCGTACAGTTCTCCTTTAGAATCATGCACAACAGCAGAATTGGAACAAGAAATTAAAGAGGGGATAATAATCCCGGCTGTTTTACCAGAACCTGGAGGCGCATAAACCAAAACAGATAAAGGATTATTCATACGGATATATTTATTGTTCTTTACTGCCAAGATTAAACCTTGTTTAGCCCT
>JAAELK010000034.1 GCA_024226935.1 Desulfobacteraceae bacterium | reverse complement strand
TCTTTTTCAAAATGCCGCCATTTGAACGGATTTTTGGGGTCCATCTATACATCCTCTATCGGTTAATTTTTGTTCAAGGATGTCTTTATATCAGAGAGGATAATCTTTTTGCAACAGAACCAGGGATGGTATTAAGTTTGATCCCATTGAAGTTGCGCCCTGCCCTGACAAGCCTGATTGGTATCGTTTGCTGGATGGGGCTCACAGATGGAGCGCTTACAAATCAACGGGGAAGGACAATGTAAAAGTTCTAATAAAGGAATTGAACGGGGCTGATCCTCTTTTGTATGCTGCAAAAAAAACAATTGGCCCGAGACAATTAACAGAAGACGAGGCAAGGGACACTGCAAGACGCGCGTATATCAGAAATTCAAGCCTCAGTTCCGCAGATATTGGAAAGGCCATTGGACGCTCAAGGCAGACAGTGGACTCCTACATAACCGATCTTCGCGCCGCAAGCCAGATGGGCATGGACATCAAGATATTCCGCATGAACCGCCTTGGCATCCCCCAGGACAGGATTGCAAAAAGATTGGGACAAGCCAGGGAAGTGATCCGT
>JAAELK010000033.1 GCA_024226935.1 Desulfobacteraceae bacterium | reverse complement strand
TTTGCCTGAAGCCATGACAGCAGACGAGTTTAAAGTGTTGATGCCTCAAAATATTGATAAGAACTTGCTCGCAGGTCCCGCCGCTTAAATTTATATCTGATTTTCACACACTTTGATAGATGGGGTTAATTAAGCGCTTACGGTTTTAATACAGGGGCTTTTCGAATTTTTTGTTCTGAAGCTAACCCTCATATTTCACCAGCCGGATAATATTTTGCTTAAGTTCTTCAAAACCACTAGCAGAGTCGGTTCGGTAAAAAATCACTGATCTGTGCTGTACATCAAAAGGCAATTTAGGTCTTTTATCTTTCTCGCAGATAATCACCGTCGGGCGTGATAGTGCTAACGCATAGCCGAGTTCAAGCCATACATTAGGGTTGTCCTCACTTACTTCAGCGACACAGATCGGCGCCGCTGCTATAGCAGATTCGATTTTTTCTATTACGGGTGAAAGGCCAAGAATTTCATCTGCTCTCTTGGGCTCAACCCCTGCTTTTTCTAATGCAGGCTTGACCGTTTCTTTGTAACGCCGATCATAAACACCTCCATCAAAGGGCTGAATGACAAAGCACTGGGGAGGTTTTTTATCTAATTCTGGCATTTGTTCGGTTCCTTTTACGTATAACATCTGCGGATTGTCCGCCAGCATGTTCGTTGTTGGTACTTTTTCATCCATAAAGGATAAAATGAAAACTTAGCTCCTAACTATTAAATTCTGGCTTCCACTTTACCTAAAAATTCTTCGAAAATGCTTTTGCTTTTTTCAATATTCTTATTAAAAATATCCAAATAATCCTCTTTCGATATTTCTAAATCGAGTTCACTGCGTACGGAAAAAACGGCTTTAGGGAGAAAGGTAGAAATTTCAAAAAATGCACACATACATTTTCTTACATAATCTATGTGCTCTTTATTTTGTATCTTCGAGAGGGTATTAATTTGCTCGTTGTGTTTATCTCTTTGTTCACTCTCAAATTTAAAACTTTTATTAACATAATCCCATGTACCAGGATCTCGATTACCTGAAAGATTGAGATTTTTCATTATGGCGATATAACGTTCAACTTCATTTTGATATTTATCTCGTAGGTTTCCTGAAATATGAATCGAGTTTTTTCTTTCCATAAGTACGTTACGTTCTAACATTAAATTTAAACAAGCAATTCCTATTTCGCCCATAAAAGTCGTAACTGCATTCACCGTTTCTTTAGACCCCACGATTTGAACTTTAGCAATTTTGCCTGCATCCTCGGATAAAGATGATGTAATCTGTTCTTCAGGAATGTTAAGATTAGAAAAGGTTGTAATTATATTCTGGCTTCGAGTTATGGCATCAACAGCATCCATATATACTTCTTTTTTTGTATTTTTCTCCCTTTCAATTGCAGCGATCTTTATTTGATTATTGCTCTTAATTTTTTCTATCACCTCTGCATACCCAGCTTTGACTGACTCTACTTTATCTGTAATTGACTGAATATCTTCTTTTGTTGCAAGATTCTTCCCCTTTTCAGATAAATATGCCGGTAAATAAGATTTTATAAAATAGAATATGAGGCCTCCGCCAATTAAAGCCCCAACACCGAAGCTCCCAAATATTGCTATCAACTTTTCAATTTCTTCTATATTCATAGTTTTATTTACCTAATACTTTGCTCACAGAAAAATTAGGAACGCAGCGAGTAACTTTTCCTGTGCAACTAATTGTTAGGGTTTGCTGCACTATATTGACTTAGAGGCTCACCTTTTGCAATCCAGATATAATTTTGGAATGATTGAGGTATTATCCAGCTAGGGTCATCACTACTTCTTTTAAATACGACTTGAAATTGTGTTGTTTTTTCAACATAGGGAGCATAGTTGTATCCATTTTCATTTATGATTTCAACCTTAGGAGCTTTGTTGAAAGGTTCAGGAAATTTTACTGCGTAGGATTTCATTCCTCCAAAAGAGAAATCTCCTTGTTGTATCAGAATAGAGTTTGTTGCTTCTTTTGAATAGCGTTGTATCTTACTATTTACCGAGTTCTCAAAGTACGTACCTGGGATAAAAAGTATATATAGGGATAGAATACCAGTTATAATAAAAGCCCCAATAGTAATTTTTTTAAACTCAATTTGAGCTTCACCTTTCAATATGTGAATTAGTCCAAGAATCGATGCGGTTCCCGATAAAACACTGAAGATTGCTAAAAATGTTGCCATAAAATCCCCTAACCAGTACTTGACCGAGTCCGGATATCTTTCATAAATTGATCGCTAACCGTATACCATACAACTATGAATGATATACGATGCGGATATCTTCTTTATATCTGCCGAATTTCATACCAGTATTCGGTAAACGTGTAAAGGAATTTCATGATTTTTGCTTTGCTAAATAAACCATTCAGGAGTCATGACTACTTAGATAAGCGTTTTATCATCATTGCGGGGTAACCCATTAATTAGTTTGCCCCTTTCAGGTGTAACAAACTCGGCTTTTCATTTTTCGACTATCTGCAATGAGTGATAAAATGAAGAACTGAATCCGCATTATGGCAACTGATTTTGGTTATGGGGATTGTATAAATTGGATTTTATCGAACAAGGGTAAAATGGCTTTATAAAAAATGATGTTTTGCATTCCTAAAAAAAATATTCCTATGGTTTTTGTGCTAACCATGTCTCTATTCACCTACCTTTTTTTATTTTGGGCATAACCCATATCGTTGTTTAGGACGATCACATCCGCCATACCATACAGTTCCAAAATTTCGATCATGAAGAGTTTAAATACTGATTTGTTAGCTCTTTAGTAATCGTCATTTTCCCTTTTTTGCATTTTGGACAACACGTGATGTCCTGACCCGTTAAACGAAGCATCATTTCAAAAACGGTTTCTTTTATTTTCTTCGGTAAAACAGCATTGGGATTAATGAATTTCCGAATTAGTTTAATTGCTTGTTTTTTATTCCTGTGAGATAAAAACCCAAAATATCGAATTTTCATAAAATTATAGGGGAGCACATGAAGCAAAAATCTTCGAATAAATTCGTTGGCGGATACCGTCATCATTTTAATCATATCATTGTCAGTCCTATCTTTATATTCAAAACTGACCTGGTCATTATCAATTAATTTGATACGATTATTGGATATGGCGACTCTATGCGTATAGCGACCGAGATATTCAAGAACTTGCTCTGGACCGGCAAAGGGACGTTTAGCATATGTAATCCATTTGTTTTTAAAAAGAGACTGAACCAAAGAATCAAATTCTTCTCTGGATTCGTATTTTGCTGTTTTGCCTGGGAAGAACAACTCATTGTTTAGATATGCTTTTTCAAATAAATGCAGATATCTTTTTTTAAATTCTTTTGCCAGAGATTGAACCCTGAACATAAACGTTCCTTTTGACGAAACCCATTGTTTTTTGTCAAAAGAAAGGGCGCCTCCGGCAATAAGGCAATGAAGATGAAAATGATCAATCAGTTTTTGTGACCAGGTATGCAAAACACATATAAATCCGGTTTGTCCTTTGAGTCGCCATTGTGGGTCTTTTGCAAAGCTCTGAAGTGTCTGACTTACAGCGAGAAATAAGATGTTCAGCATAACTTTTTTATTTTTTAAAATGATTGGATTAAGTTTGTGTGGCAAGATAAAAACCATATGAAAGTAGTTACAGGGTAATAGATCAGCTTTTCGATCATTAAGCCATTTTTCCTTAACCATGGATTGACATTTTGGGCAATGCCTGTCCCTGCACGAGTTATAGGAAATACGTTCAAAATCACAGTTATTACACTGTTCTATATGTCCCCCTAACTGAGCTGTTCGACATGCTGTAATATGATGCA
This sequence comes from Desulfobacteraceae bacterium, assembly GCA_024226935.1. Lineage (GTDB taxonomy): Bacteria > Desulfobacterota > Desulfobacteria > Desulfobacterales > Desulfobacteraceae > NBML01. The sequence goes on along the minus strand of JAAELK010000033.1, from coordinate 972 downwards.
TTGTTTTGAGTTCTTTATACGAAAGAGGATTCGTTTTCTGATAAGCCTTGCCGTAAAGACGAAAAATATCTGCAACTTCCCATGTAGTTTTCATTTTTGTTCCTCCTGATCTTCAAACATAAAATCAAGAGGGCTTTTAATGGTTGTAATTGTCTCATGAACCAAATGAAGATAAATCAGAGTGCTTTTTATTGAAGAATGGCCAAGAAGTTTTTTGATGGTGAAAAGATCTGTTCCCTGATTAAGAAGATGAGTGGCAAAGCTATGCCGGAGGGTGTGTACTCCTTGCCCTCTTTTTATACCGGCTTTTTTTTTGCTTTGACATAAGCTAATCTGGCCCCGGCATAACTTAAGTATCTTCCATCATTACCAGCGAAAAGCCATTTAACAGGCTTGTATTTTTGCCAATAAACCCGAAGTTCATCAAGTAAATGCCTTGATAAAAGGGTGTATCTGTCTCTTTTTCCTTTAGCTTGTTCAACCCTGATCATCATTCTGGAAGGATCACTCTCAATATGTTTGGGCTCTAATTTTATTGCTTCTCCAACTCTGAGCCCTGCACTGTAAATAGTTTTAAGTAAAACCCGATGTTTTAGATTGGCAGCTGATTCAAATAATTTTTTTACTTCTTCCACACTCAAAATTTGTGGGAGTTTTTTAATTCTCGGCCCAGGTGGTAATGTAAAAGTAGTTTTATCCCGCTTTAAAACTTTTTTATAGAGACAGGCCAGTCCTGAATAGTAAATATTGCAAGTTCCCCAGCTAAGTTTTCTATCTTTGATCAGGTAAAGAAGATACTCTTGAATTTGTTCATTATTAAGTTGATCTGGGGATTTGTTATGAAATCTTGCTAAATCAGTGATTATACGCACATAATTTCTAATTGTTTCCTTTGAATACCGGTTAAGAATCATGTGATTGATAAACTTAGTTTTTAGATCGCTACCCATGACGATACCTCCTTGAAAAAGT
>JAAELK010000032.1 GCA_024226935.1 Desulfobacteraceae bacterium | reverse complement strand
GTGGGCAAGGCCCCCTGGTTTCCAAACATGGCCTGGCGACCCAATAATAAACTTGTATTTGACGGAAACGGGCTTTTTGAATACGACCCTGTAACCAGGGTAAAAAAAACAGTCAATGAGGACAAGCTTGATAAAAATATTGTCTACCACGCATTCAGGATAAACCAGAGGACAGGAGATATCTATATAACAGGCAGAGACAGAGGTAAAAAACAGGATATGGTATCAATCCTGAACCCTGACTGGTCGTTGAAAAAAGAATATTTTCTTTCTGCTGCCATGAATGTATTTTTTATCTCCCCGGACGGCAAAAAGATGATTTCATATAATGGTAAAAAATATATTTTTGATTTTACAAAAAATCAAAAGATAAGAGCATTTAAGGAAATAAGCGATCTTCCATTTACCCCTGATTCTAAGGGGTATTTTTTCAACCTCAACAGCAAAGGTTATCTTACCATCAACGATTTCGAAAATGATAAAGAGGATATAATCTGCCATATCCCCTTTGCGTACAACAAGTTATCTTTGATCAATTACAAAGGAGACAGATAGATGTTAAAAATGAACGATGTTACCCTGAGAATCTGCAATAAATACATATTCACAGGGTATTTTGACAAGGATAATAATCTATGTTCTCCTCTGTCTCCTGTTACAGCTCTCAATTTCATGTTGGAAAGAAAATTTTTAGGGATTAAATATGGGAATCAAGACAATAAATATATTCTTTGCAAGACCAATGGAAACGGGGTTATCCAGGAGGTTTTAAACAGATATCCCGACAGCAAAGAAAAATTTGTGGATGGAGAAAACTTCATGGGAAGGGCCATAAAAACCCATCTCATGGGCAAAGCTCCAAAACTTATTATCCCACCTTCGGATCTTGTTTTAAAGGTGATGGCAGGGTATGAGGAGGAAAAAGAGTGGGCGGACAAACTCTGTGAGATTGTTGAACAAAGCGGAATGAAAGGAATTTCAAGTTTCAAGTTCCAGTATATAAAATCTGATCAGCTCCAGAAGCCAAAGGAACATCCTGAAACAGAACAGGATAAGCATTATAAAAACTGGTATGAAGCCCACAAAAAGACAAAAGAGTTTGAGGGAATAATCATTCCTAAAACAAGGGCTGTGTTTTTTCTTTTCAGCTCTCCTAAATTTATAGGCTCAACAATTGATATTTTTCGAAATGGCAAACAAATTAATACAGAAAAAGAACTTCGTGTTGCTGAACTGGAATATTACAAGCCTGAAAACAAGGATAAAATTTATGAGTTTCAAAAACATTATGGGGCAGTATTCCATGGGACCGACAAGCTTCTTCCCTCGGGTCAGTACAAGATAGCCATAACTCCTGGAACAAGAATAGCAAAAGACATCACAAAGGAAAGATGGAAAAAGGAAGACGGCTATTATGAGTTTGTGGAATATATAAAGTTTCCAGTTGAAAACAGGTTCTGTCAGTATGAGGTGATCCAATGTGATCCTATCAGTGTGGAAGAGGCTTTAATTACCCAGTTTCCCGAAGATTTTTCCAATGTCACAGCCTATAGACAGTACATGGAGGTAAAATCTGAAGAAGGTTCAAATTCAGAAACGGACAAAAAGAAGATTCCCAATGGAATGCAGGAGGTGGCAAAGCTCTTTTCCACTGGAAAAAAATGGACCTTACTTGGTTATAATCTTGCTTTTGCAGATTCAAGTTCAAAATTAGCCTTTGCCCTTGGAAACCTTCTTCAAAAAGCTGTTCCTGATAAAGAACCAAAGCTTAAAAGTTCAATGGAACTTATATTTTCTCCCCTTTTAGTCTGGGAAAAATGTTCGCTCCTTCTGAAAAAGGGCAACGCTTGTTTAAAAACCCTTAAGAGCCTTTCTACGCTCCCAACCTTTAAGGATGCCATGAAAGTAAATTTTGCAAGCAGATATTTTTTTGTCATGAAAGAAGCTGAAGCAAATGAATTCACCTTTGCAAAGACAATTGCAAAAAGAATAAAGATTCCTGAATACTTTAAAAACACAATGGTAACCGTAAATAATATTGCAAAGCCTTTAAATCTCTTGTTTGCTTTAAATGAATTGACAGCAGGTTTTCTTTCATACACTGACAACAAAAATTCTCTGGAACTAAAGAAGGTTAAATACCAGAATAATATTGAAGATTATTATAAAAAAACCTCCTATGTAAATGAAGACTTTTCAGACAAAAACGCCGAAAATATATATTTTGAAAGCTCCGATGATAAAATAAAAAGTAAATATAAAAAATTAATTGAAAAAGCTGCAGCTTTTCTTTCGAAGAATACCCTGGATGAGGATCAGAACAAACACATAGTTTTAATAGAAGGGTATGCCGATTATACTGCCAGCGATATTTTGAACCTGGAGCTTTCCTTGAAACGGGCAAAGGCCGTTGAAAAAGCGATATGGAAAGAATTTACTACAGGTAAAAACTCCCAGGAAAAGGAAAATTTAGGTTTTATCCGTGGCAGGATCACCATAAGAGGGTTCGGGGAAACAAAAGCTATTCAAAAGGGAGATTCTGATCAGAAAAAAGAGGACAGAAGATGCGATATCCACATGTTTACAACCAAAAAGAATGTTGAGCTTCTGCCCAATAGAGAAGGGATAAGAAACCTTGAAAAGGTAAGAATAGCAACCGTTTTAAGTAAATTAAAATTTGACAAAATCCAGCAGGAGGCGGCCATAGCTGCTCTGGATACTGCTTTGGCAGTTGCAGCCTTTATTCCCTTAACCGCCACAGCAGCAGGAATGGTTATAGTGATGAAGGGGGCATGGGGAGTGGGAGAAGGACTTTTAAAAAAGCTTGATAAAATCTGGTTGGATGAATATTTTGCCAGTAAAAAACAAATTAACAATTTTTCAAAAAGAAATCATAAAAGAACCATAGCCAATAACCATTTGATAGGTGATGAAATCAATGCCTTAAATAATGGGAATGGAGAAAAAAAAGTTTTTGATCCCCAGTTCAGGATGAGATCCGATGCCATAAACGCCCTTTACACCCTGATGCTTCTTGCCCACCACGAAACCTATGATGCCATTGCTGCAAGTGATAAAAAAATAGAATATTATAAAAAATTATTGGCGCAAACAAAATCCATGGTCAGAAAAGGAACTGGAATAGCTCCGGAGATGTTTATAAAAAACAGAGAAAAATTGCTCCAAAACGCAAGAGATGAAAAAAAACTTGGGATAAAAGGTTTGCTTAAAATCAAGGTGGATAAATACAGACTTGATGATTTTATAAGGCTTTTTATCATCAATGACGGATGGCTTTATCCCTTGAATACAAGGTGCAAATTCTCTCTGGCTGATTTTTGGATAAATGCCGTACAAACACAATCATCACAAGAAAATCCTGATTATGAAAAACAAATTTTCATCGATAAATTAAATCACAACAACGATTCTTTTTATTTTAACCTTTATGGATTAAACAGCAGATATACCTGGGGTAACATTAATTTCGGGATATCTCTGGAAGCAAATTTCCAGCAAAGCTTTGCCATCCACCGCCTCATATCCGAAAATGCCCATGAGCTTATAAAAAGCTGTGATGGTGAACAAGTGGAGACCAATGGAGATGATTTTATTTATACAAATATATATTACAGAAAAAGGGACAGTCACAGCAATAATGACTGGAAACCTGTAAAAAATGCAAAAAATCCCCTTTCTCCCTTTGATCATATCCGCATGATTGTTGCCCTTGAATCAAAAAATGAAAAAGAAGTTGCAACATCATCCATCCAGATAAAACGTTACGATGAAGCTTCCGATGGAATAAAATATAAAAAGATTTTAAAACCCCTTGAAAAAGAAGAACTTTTGAACAACGAAAAAGAACTTGAAGGGCATATAGGCTGTGTGTTTTTTCCATCCTACCAGTTCAGAAAAGAAACAATTTTTGGAATCAAACCCATGAGTTCAAATCGCTTGTTAGGACAATTCATCAGCTATATTGGATGGGAAGGGTTAGCTGATATTAACTATTATTTAACCATCAAGGTTGCAAAATCTTTATATACACAACTGATTATACCATTTTCTGGAAGTGATATTTTAGGACAGTTCAAAAAATACAAAGATTTTACTAAAGATGAATTAAAATCAAAGGCATTGTTTAAACTATCCGTAGACGGGAACAGGGAACATGAACTTTCCAAAAAAAATCTTTTTCCATGGGAAGTAAAGTATCTTTCATGGCTTAAAACAAATAAACCAGACTATCTTTTAAGGGAAACCCAAGACAAGTTTTATATTAAAGATGAAGGAATGCTTCTTTCTAAGGGATTCTTGCAGGAACGTACCTCCCACTATCCATGGCCTGAACTGTTTAAAGATGAAGTCTGTGTTACACCTTTGATCAAAATCGGAGACAGCGAATTTTTCAATGCCAACCCGTTATTTAAAAAAGAGTTAAGTTCAGCCCGTTATGCGCATCAGGAAAATTATACAAGTATTAAAACAACTGAAACAAATTTTGACTGGAACACACCAGTAGAAGTCATCATGGTGCTTTCCATTCAAAGTGGAAATGAAATGTTAAATTATATGCTTAATCCATGGGCTATATTTGATGTTGTATTACTGGCAATATTTGCTTTTTTTATTTATAAAAAATCCCGAATAGCTGCAACTTTGATGTTTATCTACTTTATAATCTCAAAATGTCTATTGTGGTATGACCTGGGTAAGGCACAGGGTATTATACTGACACTTGCTTTTATGTTTTTTTACTTCAATGCCATGCGCGGCACTTTCCTATGGCATTCAAAATACAAAAACCAAGATGAAAGTCTTGCCCTTGAAACAGATGACAGACCTATAACACCCGTCACCCAATAAAACAAATCCACACATAAAATTTTAAAAAGGAAAATAACACATGACTAACACCCAAAAGACAAACCAACCGACCATGGCCTATATCGGAGCTACCTGGGGTTCTCTTATAATCGGGATTGCAAGCTACATGCTAGGATTATGGAATGCTACACTCCAGTTAAATGAAAAGGGATTTTATTTAGCCGTTTTTTTATTGGCCATGTTTTCAGCGGTGGCCCTGCAAAAAACTGTAAGGGATAAAGAAGAAGGCCTGCCGGTAACCAAAATATTTATAGGTTTGTGCTGGTCGGCTTTTTTTGCCTCAATTGCATTATTGATTATCGGGTTGATCAACGCCCAGATGTTTTTAAGTGAAAAGGGATTCTATGGAATCTCCTTTGTATTGAGCTTATTTTCTGTCATCACTGTTCAAAAAAATATCCGGGATATGACCGATGAAAAGGGGATAACAGATCCAGCTGCATTTCCAACCACAAAAAAAGAGGTGGATTTTTCCACGGATTCGGCTGAGCTTGAGAATCATTGAGAATAAAACAAACGGCCTCACTGCCGGTTGTCAAATCTTGATTGATGGTGTCCAGATAGGAGGAGACAAATCAATTCAATACCCAGATCCAAACAAAGCAAATAAACAGATTAAAAAAGGCTTTTTGCGCTATTTTCTGACTGTTGGTTTATTGCGTTTCGGTCTGCCTTTCGGCGTAATTGCGACCATATTTAACAGTCCAAATTCGATAATACCAATAGGTTGGCTGTTTTTAATGTATGCTTTACCGTTTGGGCTTGCCATGTCATTTTTTTCATGGCGCAATATTAAGAAAATAGCTCGAAATAAAGAAAGATCTTTAAAATAATCCGATATCTTTATTTATAGGAAAACTAAAATAGTGGACGGGAAATTATTCCCCGTCCACAAAAAACAGTTTTCAACTAGTCAGAAATTTGTTCAAACCCGTGTATTTTAAACTGGGAATCCTTCTGGATTGCAAGTTTGAACAATTGTGAATAGGGGGCTTTTTTCAAAACTTTGTCCAGACGGTCGGGATAATTTGTTATTATTCCATCTACCCCATAATCGAGACATTTTTCCATGGATGTTGTTCTGTTCAGTGTCCAGAAATAGGTTTTCTTAAAATTCTGATCGGCATCCCTTTTATTGGTCATGGCCTGTATCCACGGCATCCAGCCCGGCATGGGAGATATATAGATAGCTGGAGCTCCCACTCCGATAAAAGTTGAACCGATATCTTCAACTTTTTCGGCCCACAGATCGGGGGTAAGGTCTCCATAGTCTTCAAGGTAGGAATCGATTCCGGCGTCAAAAAAAGTATTGCCGCTTTCGTCTTCGGCTTTTAATACCGATGAAAATATGGCGGCCTGCTCCCTGGGAACAGAGAACACGGTAAATTTTGCCGGAATACCTGCATCAATAAGTTTTTGTGCAAGAACTTGTGCGTATTGCGCCGGATCGACGTCTGAATCCTGTTTGCAGTCAAGTTCCACCAACGCGATATTTTTTGCATCAAGGTGGGCCTTTAGATTCAACAGATAATCATCAAATTTAGATGGCTGCGTATAGAAAAGATCGCCGGAATGGTACACACTAAATTCGATGGTGCCGTTATTATTGGCGGGTGTTATATCAAATTCAACGGCGTTTGCATTTTTACCCACCATTTTATTTACTTTATCCACTGTGCTGCATCTATGGGCAATATTATAAAAAGGACGCCTTGTATCCATTGCAGATAGATTGACGGCACCGGTCCAGATATATCGATTATCACCCCCATAGTATAACTCGAAAACAATATCCGATTCCCGATCCAGAAGATTTACTTCAAGCATTGCCCTTTGATAACCTCCGTCATGATATGAGGAAAATTGCTCACTGATAAGCGGCTTTGAGGCAATAAGCCTGTCACCTGCCCAGGCCCTTAATTCTCCAAGATTATACCCCTCACCTTGTCTATGCCAGACCTGGAACAATACTGCATACTTTCCCCCATCCAGTGTCACGGGACTTGTTTTCAGCATGGAGCCAGGCTTTTGATCATAATCCACGGTCCAGGTATTTATCCAGTTTACTCCACCACTTTTTGAAAGATAACCAATTTCATGGCTCTGGCCGTTTTCGGGCAGCCAGGTAGTCATTGACGGCGGAGGTGTCTCCAAGTCCTGCGGTCCGGCAAAACATTGGTTTTCACCTGATATAAAAACAGTTACAGCCAGGAAAAAAATCAAAACTGATGCAGATAAAACTCTTTTCTTCATACCTATTACTCTCCTTTTTGAATTGAACGAAAACACATCACTCTTTTTACCTTAAAAAAGTAAATATGATTTACAAGATTCCATCAAGGATTTATTTTATTAAAAGCCTGTAGTAGTAAAAAAGATAAGATCAGAATTTTGAAATTTTCCTAACTGGGGCATGGCTCATCTTTGGATTTTCAATCTTCAGGCAGGAACTGCCTGCCTTTGATCAAGAAGTTCGGACTTGATCAAATCAAGCCCCAGCCGATCTATCATTGTTCCAATACGTTCGTTTTTCTTTGCATTTTTTTTGTAATAATCGATAACATCTTCGAGAAGAGACAATACTTCCCCGGTTCCAAGATCCCTTGCAAACTCCTGGGTCAATCTCGGGGTGGCGGTTCCCTTACCTCCCAATTGAAGGGTCCAGCCCTTTTTCCTTCCCAGAAGTCCTATATCTTTGATGCAGTTTTCAGAACATTGATGGGTACAGCCGCTGACACCGATTTTGGTTTTTCCGGGAAGATCCATTCCATGGTACAATTTATCAAGTTTCATTCCCATACCAAGACTGTCTTGTTGTCCCAACCTGCAAAAGGCAGTGCCGGGACAAGCCTTGACACTTCTTACACAAAGACCTATAGCATGGCCTTTTGGCATATCAAGATCCTTCCAGAGAGAATCTATATCCTCTTCTTTGACTCCCACAATGGCAACCCTTGCAGCGCTTGTAATTTTAATTGCGGCTGCATTGAATTTTTCGGCAGTATCGGCAATGGTTCTCAGCTGATCGGGGCTGACCACCCCGCATGGAATATGGGGGGCCACAGCATATGTTTCTTTGTCCCGTTGAAGTATTGCGCCTTTTTCTCCGTCTTTTAACATTAAACTTTTCCTTTTTATTTAATTAAATAATTCAATGGGAAAGGTTATTTAGCATTTGTTGTGCCAGGGTGTTTATTTGTAGCCACGAGACGGCACAGACTCAGATAAAAATCTGAATATTTTCAAGTAGTTATAAGAAAATAAAAAACAACACAAACAAACCATAGATTTTCGTGGGACAATTTAGTGAAACATATCTGTCCCATCAAAATGAGACAGATGAGTTGCACAACAACCATCAACGCCTCATAGAGTCAAAAACATATACCGGCCTTGGTTATAAACCAATGGATACAAAATTATGGAAAGAGTACCGGAAAAAGGTTTACAAAAAACTTGAGATGGTTCAAATTCCAATTCTATTGAAATTGCCCCCCGGGGGAAAATGAGTACAATGGGCAGAGTAATATATGTCCAATTAGAGCTAAAGCGGAGCGGATAAATGCCAAGTAAATACCAGAACTTACTAATGAATATTTGCGACTTGACAATAAAGTGTGATCTTGGAGATTTTTATACCATACTCAAACCGGAAAAAGGTCTTTGTTTCGGGCTGGCTTTCATGTGGGGACAGGCCGTGCTTGCACAAGACGAGAAAACCTTCATAAAAAGGCTGGATCTGCTCACCGATCATTACCCCATCTTAACAGATGACTATGAAAGTAAAATGTTGAGCCAGATCATTAATGATGTAAGACAAAAAGTAAAACAACGAAAACATTTGAGTCAAAAAGAAGAACTATATCTGAGTATAATACCGTTTTTTGACGGCATCATCATGTACCATAAACCTCAACTTACTTCCATATACCAGGATCGTGCCGATCATAAATTGCACTCCCAGCATGGCGAGAACTCTTCAAGATACGTCATAAATGATACGATTGCCAAAATCAGAAATGGTATTTCAACTCCCATAACCAAATGCTTTGACCGCCCCTTTGTAGGAACCCGGAAAGAATATAACACAATTATAAATTCATTGGTTGAAAGCGTTAACCAGCTTGAAGTTCCGTTTTTCGTGCACCTTGGCAGTGAAAATCATTCGGTTGCCTTAAGTATTTTAAACAAAAAAATACTTGTTTTCGATGCCAACGCCATGTCTGTAAACGCCTATTATTACCCCTATCAGGAGGATAAATACCTGTTTGCACCTGTTACCGAGTGCGTAAGAGCCATATTTAAAGTTTTCCAGGAAGCAACCCCCCTTGCAATCAATATAGCTGTGCACCTTCGCCCGGAAGACGCCGATAAATCGATGTCGATAATGAATAAAATGTTCTCCCAGAAAATGACTGAAGGCATAACTGAAAAATTAATAAGACAACTTACCAATTACTCAGAGCTTCATAAGTGGCAATGGAATAACCAGAGAGGCAGGGCCAGCTTCACGGCTGGACACCTCAAACAGATCACCTGCTTAATCGGATTAAAAGAATATCTGACAAAGGAAAAACAGCTTTGTTCCGGAACATCTGTCAGCCAGTGTCGATACAGTCATTACAATAACAACCTCCCTGCAACAAGGAACGGCAAGGAGGCTTACTATCAAATTATTGATAAAGCCCTCAAAAACCTTTCCCAATTCATGATGCATGGTGAATATGAAAAGTACACACAATACTTTTTGCCCCGGGCAATTGAAAAAAAGTTTCATACCAAAACTTTATTTTTATATATTGCCTGTAGCAACGGTCATCTTGATGTTGTGAGAGCTTTGTTAAAAACACCAGGTATCCGGCATAATCAAACCGATGGAGAAGGTGCAACTCCCCTTTACATAGCCTCTCAAAACGGCCATGCCCCTGTGGTCAGAGTGCTTTTAAAAACCCAGAGGATTGATGTCAATAAACAGGCAGATGAATCAACCCCACTCCAGGTCGCCTGCAAATACGGGCATACTGAAGTTGTGAGCCTACTTATAAAAGCACGGGGAATTGATATAAATCAGCCCACCAGGAACGGCACCACAGCCCTAGTAATAGCCTGCAACGAAGGACACGATAAGATAATTCAGTTATTGCTCAATAGAAACCCGCGAAAATCCCGTAATTTTAATGAATACCAGATTTATAAAGGAAGAGATCTCCGGGTCCAAAAGCGTCTCAATCTCTTTTGCAAGGGATGTTAAAATTCAGCAAAAGGACTTTATATAGTATTTTGAGGGTTGTGCTCAAATAAAATTTAATTTATTACTATTCTTACAAAGCTGGTATAAATATTGCGCACTAACAGCTGCCTAATTTTTCATGGAGATATATGATATGCCAAGAGTACCAGATCCACAAGTAAAACACCCGTTACCAAATTTTGACAGGGTCTGTTTTATTAAAAATACTGTTAAAAATCCCAATATTGAAATTGGAGACTATACTTATTTTGATGACCCTTTTGATTCAAAAGATTTTGAAAGAAATGTTCTTTATCATTATGATTTTGTCGGAGATAAATTAAAAATAGGTAAATTTTGTGCAATTTCCACAGGGGTAAAATTCATTATGAATGGCGCCAATCATAAAATGGACAGTTTTTCCACTTTTCCATTTGCTATTTTTGGAGCTGATTGGGGTGAAAAACTAAAAAACCAAGAGATTGGAGCACCTTCAAAAGGTGATACGATAATTGGAAATGATGTTTGGCTTGGATATGATTCTGTAATTATGCCGGGAGTTAATATTGGGGATGGGGCAATTATCGCCTCTAAATCTGTAGTTGTTAGTGATGTTCCTCCTTTTTCAGTTTACGGCGGAAATCCGGCTAAACTGATTAAAAAAAGATTTGATCAGGAAACAATTGACCTGCTTGAAAAGATAAATTGGTGGAACTGGCCATATGAGTTACTGACCGAGCATTTACTATCAGTATATAATAATGATCTTTCCCGAATGAAAGAGGTTAGTGAACTATTAAAATAACTTTCCTCCTGCATATTCTGATCGAAACAAGGTTATACCGGCAGGATATAAATCAACATAGCAAGAACAACACCACAGACCTTGTAATTGCCTACAAGGAAGTGATCCCCGGCTCAAGGAACATTTCAGCCTCTTTTGCCGGGGATATTCAAAATTAAAACCGGATACCTATTCTACACCAAACATATTCCGGTACAAAATTCCATATATAAGGTACCCCATCGGAATCGTCCAAATTAATCCGATTCCAATAGGAATAGCGCTGATAACAATAATTATAAGAAAGAAAAGGCCAATCAGAAAAAAAGTGAACCATTTTTTTGTTACTGCTTTTCTGGATGTCTCAAGGGCTTCCATCACCCCCATTTTTTTTTCCACAATTAATGGCGCAGCAAACATGAAAGCTATACTTAAGTAAATGCCGGGAATAATCAATAATAAAAAACCGATTCCAATGAATATATAAGATAAAATAGTATATAAAACCAGGGGTATGAAAAAACCATAGTAATTAAATATCATGGAAAAAGAAAAAGGGCGTTGGACTGCTCGATTAATACCAATCATCATAACCCCGATACTCATGGGCATTAAAATTATACCGACCATAAGGTTGGAAAAAATAGATGCGATGGCGGAGTCATGAAATAAATAACCGATTCCAAAGGTTAATAAAAAAGAGATCCCCTGGGAGATCAACAACGCTAAAAAAATACTTCCTTTCATGCCTTTGGTCAGCTTCCATGCTTCCTGCAAAACAGCACCGATTTCAAAATCATATTCTCCGGCAATCGCCTTTTCCACTGATCCATATTGCCCGATTTTCTGGCATTTCTCCTGCATATCCCTTTCCATTGGTTGACAAAGAGGATCTGTCATATTTCTCCTTTTTCATAACATTAGACTGATATTAAATTCCTGCATCTTATTTTTCTCTCTCTAAATCACGGTCAGAAAAAAACATAGTAAGGTAAGCGATTTATTAACCCCATCTGTTCAAATAGATAAGATGTGATATAAATCAGTTTACAGGATTAGTGATTTGTTCTTTTTCAATTTGGTGGGGTAGCAAAGTCTTAAACTCATCCTCCGTCATAGCTTCCGGTAAGCG